>JBBQZI010000020.1:0-22664 GCA_038207855.1 Burkholderiales bacterium | reverse complement strand
AGCAAAAATGCAAGGTAAGGCTGAAGGGCCTGAGGATGGTCTGCGCGAGAAAATGATCGCGATCAACCGGGTCACCAAAGTGGTGAAGGGTGGTCGTATCCTTGGCTTTGCAGCACTGACTGTGGTTGGTGACGGTGACGGCACTGTTGGCATGGGCAAGGGAAAATCCAAGGAAGTTCCCGCTGCTGTCCAGAAAGCCATGGAGGAAGCACGTCGCAATATGGCTAAGGTTTCACTGAAAAATGGCTCAATCCACCACAAGGTGATGGGTCATCACGGTGCCGCCTCTGTCATGGTGGCACCAGCGCCTAAGGGTACTGGCATCATCGCCGGTGGCCCGATGCGCGCAGTGTTTGAAGTCGTCGGTATTACCGATATCGTGGCCAAGAGCCATGGTTCGAGCAATCCCTACAACATGGTACGGGCGACGCTTGATGCGTTGTCGCACGCTACAACGCCTTCGAATGTGGCGGCTAAGCGTGGCAAATCAGTTGAAGAACTGTTTGCTTAAACGGAGTTATCAAGCATGACAACAGAAAAAAAAGTAACAGTGCAACTCGTGCGCAGCCCAATCGGCTGTGCTGAGTCGCACCGTGCAACCGTTCGTGGTCTCGGTCTGCGCAAAATTCGCAGCACCCGTGAGCTGGTTGATACGCCCGAAGTGCGTGGCATGATTAACAAGATCAGTTATCTGGTCAAAGTGCTTTAAGAGGTTAATGATGGAACTCAATAGCATTCAACCCGCTGACGGTGCCAAGCACTACAAGCGTCGTGTCGGTCGCGGCATTGGCTCGGGTATCGGTAAAACCGCTGGCCGCGGTCATAAAGGTCAAAAGTCTCGTGCAGGTGGCTATCATAAGGTTGGCTTCGAAGGCGGACAAATGCCTATGCAGCGCCGGTTGCCAAAGCGCGGCTTCAAATCCGCCCTGTTAAAGTTTAACGCTGAGGTAACCTTAGGTGCTCTCGAAAAACTTAACCTCGCTGAGGTGGATTTGTTGGTTCTCAAGCAAGCACGCTTGGTTGGTGAATTGGCAAAGGTTGTCAAGATCATCAAGACCGGTGAAATTACCATTGCCGTCAAGCTGACCGGTATCGGTTCAAGCGCTGCTGCCAAGACTGCCATTGAGGCGGTTGGTGGGTCTTTCGCGTAACTTGATTTAAGAAGAGACTGCAAGTGGCAACAAGCTCGGCATCCATGGCAAAGACGGACAAGTACGGCGATCTGCGTCGGCGCCTTGTCTTTCTGTTGTTGGCACTGGTGGTGTACAGAACTGGCGCACATATTCCTGTGCCTGGTATCGATGCAGCCCAGTTACAACAGTTTTTCAAAGGACAACAAGGCGGCATCCTCGGGATGTTCAATATGTTTTCCGGTGGGGCGTTGTCGCGGTTTACCATTTTTGCACTCGGAATCATGCCGTATATATCGGCATCCATCATCATGCAGTTGATGGGATATGTGTTGCCAGCTTTTGAGCAGCTCAAGAAAGAGGGCGAAGCAGGGCGCCGCAAAATTACACAGTACACCCGCTACGGGACTTTGGGTTTGGCATTGTTCCAGTCATTGGGAATTGCCATTGCACTGGAAAGCTCACCGGGGCTTGTGATTGCGCCCGGCTTTGGATTTCGCTTGACTGCCGTGGTTACGTTGACTGCCGGTACGGTGTTTTTGATGTGGCTTGGTGAGCAAATCACAGAGCGTGGTCTAGGTAACGGTATTTCGATCTTAATTTTTGCTGGTATTGCGGCGGGATTACCTAACGCAATCGGCGGCCTCTTGGAGTTGGTGCGAACTGGGGCAATGAGTATCATCGTCTCCATTCTGATCGTGGTTTTGGTAGCTCTGGTGACCTACTTTGTGGTGTTTGTTGAGCGGGGCCAGCGGAAAATATTGGTCAATTACGCCAGGCGCCAAGTTGGTAACAAGGTTTATGGTGGTCAATCGTCCCACTTGCCTTTGAAGTTGAACATGGCTGGTGTGATTCCCCCGATTTTTGCGTCATCGATAATTCTCCTTCCGGCAACCGTTGTGGGCTGGTTCAGCGCTGGTGAATCGATGCGCTGGTTAAAGGATATTGCTGGGTCTTTGACTCCAGGGCAGCCTATATATGTGATGTTTTACGCTGCTGCTATTATTTTCTTCTGTTTCTTCTATACGGCGCTTGTATTCAATAGTCGTGAGACTGCAGATAACCTGAAAAAGAGTGGTGCGTTTGTACCGGGTATTCGTCCTGGTGACAATACAGCTAAATACATTGATAAAATTTTATTAAGGCTGACGTTTATCGGAGCGATTTACATCACACTGGTTTGTCTGCTGCCCGAGTTTCTGATATTGAAGTACAACGTGCCATTTTACTTTGGCGGTACCTCACTGTTGATTATTGTGGTCGTGACGATGGATTTCATGGCGCAAGTGCAAAACTATTTAATGTCTCAGCAGTACGAATCCTTACTGAAGAAGGCTAATTTCAAAGCTTCTTGAGGTAAACATGTATGGCTAAAGACGACGTAATCCAAATGCAAGGTGAGATTGTTGAAAATCTCCCTAATGCGACTTTTCGTGTGAAACTTGAAAATGGGCATATTGTTCTCGGGCATATTTCCGGAAAGATGCGGATGCACTACATCCGAATTTTGCCCGGTGACAAGGTGACTGTTGAGTTGACACCGTACGATTTAAGTCGTGCGCGCATTGTGTTTAGAGCCAAGTAATTAAAACTGTTATTGAATTGTTTAGGAGAGTGACATGAAAGTTTCGGCTTCGGTTAAAAAAATTTGCCGTAACTGCAAAATTATTCGGCGCAAGGGCGTTGTACGCGTGATCTGTACGGATCCACGTCACAAACAGCGCCAGGGTTAATTGCAAGAGTTATAGAGGATCAAAATGGCACGTATCGCTGGTATTAATATTCCGCCGCAAAAGCATTCTGAAATCGGCTTGACCGCCATTTTTGGAGTCGGTCGTAGTCGCGCTCGCAAAATTTGCGAGTCTTGCGGCATCGACTATGCGAAGAAAATCAAAGACTTGACAGACTCAGAGCTTGAAAAAGTTCGCGATGAAGTCGCCAAGTTCACCATTGAAGGTGATCTAAGGCGGGAAACAACGATGAACATCAAGCGTTTGATGGACATCGGCTGCTACCGAGGTTTCCGGCATCGTCGTGGCTTGCCACTGCGTGGTCAGCGTACGCGTACAAACGCGCGCACACGCAAAGGCCCTCGTAAGGCTGCTGCGTCGCTTAAAAAATAAAATTAGTTGAAAGATCATTATGGCAAAAGCACCAGCCAATAACGCCGCTCAACGCGTGCGTAAAAAAGTTCGTAAAAATGTTGCGGATGGCATTGCACACGTTCACGCGTCGTTCAATAACACGATCATCACGATTACTGATCGCCAAGGTAACTCCTTGTCTTGGGCATCCTCGGGTGGCCAGGGTTTCAAGGGCTCACGCAAGTCGACACCTTTTGCAGCTCAGGTTGCATCAGAGGTCGCTGGACGTGCTGCAATTGAACAGGGCATCAAGAATCTTGATGTCGAGATCAAGGGACCAGGTCCTGGGCGTGAGTCCTCAGTGCGCGCTTTGGCTGCACTCGGTATCCGTATCAATATGATTTCGGATGTGACACCTGTTCCGCACAACGGCTGCCGTCCTCAAAAACGTCGTCGTATCTAATTTTTAACAAGCCCACCGCCACAGGTCACCGCCTTGTGGCTCCCGTTTTTTAGCGGCAGATGATTTAAAGGATATTCAAGTGGCACGATACTTAGGCCCCAAGGCCAAACTTTCCCGCCGTGAAGGCACCGACCTGTTTCTGAAGAGCGCACGCCGTTCAATTGCGGACAAGTCAAAATTTGATTCCAAGCCAGGCCAGCATGGCCGCACGTCTGGTGCGCGTACCTCTGATTTCGGATTGCAGTTGCGTGAGAAGCAAAAAGTCAAGCGCATGTATGGCGTGCTGGAAAAGCAGTTCCGTCGCTACTTTGAAGAAGCAGACCGCCGCAAGGGCAACACGGGTGCCAATCTTCTGGGCCTGCTGGAAACACGTTTGGACAATGTCGTGTATCGGATGGGCTTTGGTTCAACCCGCGCTGAAGCGCGTCAGTTGGTCTCTCACAAGGCCATGTTGGTTAATGGTAAGTCAGTCAACATCCCCTCGTATGCGGTGAAGGTTGGTGATGTAATTTCGGTGCGCGAAAAGTCGAACAAACAAAATCGCGTAATTGAAGCCTTGCAGTTGGCACAGCAAGTGGGTATGCCTGCTTGGGTTGATGTCAACGCCGATAAAACCGAGGGCGTGTTCAAGTCTGTCCCTGATCGTGATCAGTTTGCTGCAGATGTCAATGAATCCTTGATCGTTGAGTTGTATTCACGTTGATTTGATTTATCAAACTCTAATTCGAATCGTTGGCCTGGGTAGGCCTTCGGTTGTTTGGTCAGCCTTACCGATGTAACGAGTCGGGGGTATTGAGAGGATTTTTGATGCAAAATAGTTTACTGAAGCCTAAGACAATTTTGGTCGAGCAGTTGTCGGCCAATCGTGCGCGCGTTGTGCTGGAGCCGTTTGAGCGGGGCTACGGGCACACATTGGGCAATGCCCTACGTCGGGTTTTGTTGTCGTCGATGCCTGGCTACGCACCGACTGAAGTAACGATTGGCGGTGTGTTGCATGAATACTCATCTATTGATGGTGTGCATGAGGATGTGGTTAACATTCTGCTGAATCTCAAGGGTGTGGTGTTCAAGCTTCATAACCGTGACGAAGTGACTCTGAGCTTGCGCAAAGACAGCGAAGGTGTTGTTTCTGCTGCCGACATTCAGACCCCTCACGATGTTGAAATTATCAATCCCTCACACGTGATTGCTAACTTGGCGCATGGCGGCAAGATCGATATGCAGATTAAGGTCGAGAAGGGCCGTGGTTACGTTCCGGGAACGATGCGTCGTCATAACGATGAACCAACCAAGTCTATTGGCCGCATTGTCCTTGATGCGTCTTTTTCCCCGGTCAAACGAGTCAGTTACACGGTTGAGAGCGCGCGGGTTGAGCAGCGCACAGACCTCGATAAATTGATCGTTGATATTGAGACCAATGGCGCAATTACTGCTGAGGATGCCGTTCGTGCATCGGCGAAAATTCTCGTTGAGCAGTTGGCGGTGTTTGCTCAGCTTGAAGGTGGAGAAATTGATGCAATTGTTGCGACTGCCTCGCGCGGCAGTACACAGTTTGACCCAGTCTTGTTGCGTCCTGTGGACGAGCTTGAATTGACCGTTCGGTCAGCCAATTGCCTTAAAGCTGAAAATATCTACTACATTGGTGATCTGATACAGCGCACTGAAAATGAACTGTTGAAGACGCCGAACCTTGGCCGTAAGTCGCTCAATGAGATCAAGGAAGTGCTCGCTTCCCGCGGGTTGACGCTCGGAATGAAGTTGGAAAGCTGGCCACCGGCCGCTTTGGAAAAACGTTAAATTTAATTTCTCAACTGAGAATTTACGCTACTAGCAGTACCTGATACGGCTGCTTAAATAACAAACTAAGGAAATAATTATGCGCCACGGACATGGATTACGTAAACTGAACAGGACTTCTTCGCATCGTTTGGCGATGCTGAGGAATATGATGAATTCGCTCATTGAGCATGAAGTTATCAAGACAACGGTTCCTAAAGCTAAAGAGCTCCGTCGCGTCATTGAACCAATGATCACGTTGGCTAAAGAGGCAACTGTTGCAAACCGACGCTTGGCTTTTGACCGCTTGCGTGATCGTGACAGCGTTGTCAAGCTTTTCAATGATTTGGGTCCCCGCTTCAAGGCGCGTCCAGGTGGTTACACACGCATTTTGAAAATGGGTTTCCGCGTTGGTGACAACGCGCCGATGGCTCTGGTTGAACTGGTTGATCGCGCTGCAGTAGAAGTAAATGCTAATGAAGCCACTTCTGCAACAGAATAAGATATAATCACAGCTTACCGCGCGATGGAGCAGTCTGGTAGCTCGTTGGGCTCATAACCCAAAGGTCGGAGGTTCAAATCCTTCTCGCGCAACCAATAAAATCAAGCAGTTAGCTTGTACCCAACGCCCACTGATGTGGGCGTTTTGCTTTCTGTGCCCACTCCACCTGCTGTTCATTTAGCGATCATCGAATGACGGCCGTCAGGTTCGGCGCACAAGTTTTCAGGAATTATTTTTGCGCAGCAACGTCAGTCATTCCAGCCTTGTTGCCCTACTGCGCGACTGGAACTTCGAGGATACGGATTCGGCGCAGCCGGACTCGACTGAGCGACTGAGCCTGTGGCTCAAGCCGCGGGATGCCATCTCTTTACACGCAGTCCATCTATCGATTCAAGCGGCGGGGTTAGTGTCTGCTCCACACCGGCGCAAAGAACCGTTGGTCGCACTCGATGCCGAATTTCGCCGCATGCACAGCGAGTTGCTGATTTCTTTGGCGTTGAGCAAAACGACACTTACAAGTGGCAGTCTAGCCAAGAATCACGCGCTACAGGTGGACGCCATCGATGATGCAGAGCCCGAGTTCTCACTTTATCGCCAGCACCACCTGGAGCAACAACGCCGGATGGACGAGCGGATTGGTCAATTCGGGCGGCGCTGCAGGCAGGTCCTTGCGCAGTCAAGTATTCACCACCGCCAATTGGTGGAACTCGACACCACAATGAAGCATATTTTTGGCGAGCATGAAAGGGCGCTGCTATCCAAACTGCCAGCACTTTTGGAGAGACGCTTTAATGAGCTAAAAAGTATGCATTTGAACGCTTGCACTGATGCGCAGGATGTCGTCTTGGTGCAAAGCAAACCGAATGGTTGGATTGAAACCTTTGAGAAGAATTACCAAGAGGCACTGCGCGCGGAGCTAAACCTGCGGCTGGAGTCGGTCGCGGGATTAATTGAAGCGTATTGCAACGAGGCATAGGGACGGCGATGAACAGATTTTTTATACCGTCGGCCTTTGGCATCGGACTGACTGCGCTAGCTTGGGTGGCGGTGGGGTTTATTGGATCGAGCCCGTTGGCTTTGGTGATGACGCTGGTGATTGCCAGCGTTTACATCCTAGGTGCCTGGGAACTCCAGCAGTTTCGCGCGGCCACTTCCACGTTGGCCGCTGCACTGGCCGACATTCCTGAGCCACTTGCTAATCTCGAGCACTGGCTGCAGCGAATTGACGCATCCGTCAAAAGCACAGTGCGTTTGCGCATCGTCGGTGAGCGCGTTGCTTTGCCCGGACCGGCACTCACGCCCTATCTGGTCGGTCTTCTTGTCATGCTGGGCATGCTGGGCACCTTTTTAGGCATGATCGTGACTTTCAAAGGGGCCATGTTCGCGCTCGAAGGCTCGTCAGATCTGCAGGCCATTCGCTCTGCACTGGCGGCACCAATCAAGGGACTCGGACTGTCTTTTGGCACATCGGTAGCGGGCGTGGCGGCCTCCAGTATGCTGGGTTTAATGTCGGCGATCAGCCGGCGCGAGCGACTGAACATTGCCCGACAACTCGATGCATGCATCGTCACTGTGTTGCGCCCGTTCTCACGAGCGTATCAGCGAGAGGAAACGCTCAAGGCGACACAGATGCAAGCCCATGCGTTGCCAGAGGTGGTCGGCCACCTGCAGACCATGCTGGCGATGATGGAGCAACGCAACCTTCAGTTAAATGAGCAACTGATGGTTCGCCAAGATAAGTTTCATGCCGAAGTGACCGTTGCCTACACTGGACTGGCAGGTTCCATTGCGCAGACCTTGAACGAGAGTTTGGCGGCGAGCGCCAGAGTCGCTGGCGAGACCCTTAAGCCTGTGGTCGAGGCAGCCATGATCGAGATCGCCAGCGAGTCCAAGCGTCAGCACGTACGCGTCAGTGAAGCGGTGCAGGCACAAATGCTTGCAATCGGCACAGAGTTCGGTACCACCGCACGCGGCGTGTCGGATGGCTGGACGCAGGCATTACACCGGCATGAGCGTTCCAGTGATGACCTGATCCAAGGGCTCGATCGGGCATTAACTTTATTTGCCGACCGATTCGAGCAGCGTTCAAACGACTTGCTGGGCTCAGTCGGTGCCTCGGCAGCTCAAGCGCAGGCGGAAAACCTTGCGTCCGATCAGCAGCGACTGCAGGCCTGGACGCAACACTTGGAGTCCACCGCAGCCAGGCTGCACAGTGAGTGGCAGTCTGCTGGGGAGAAGGACCGGGCCGGACAGGAAGCCATGTGGAAGGCGCTGCAGACCACCGCTGCTAACATCAGTGGGCGCAGCACTGAGCAGGTGAAAGTGGCCATGGATGCCGTGGCCCATCTACTAAAACACAGTGAAGAATTGATTAGCGCGCGCATCGAAGCAGAGGCCACCTGGACGCAAGCTCAGGGCGAGCGCATGAACCAACTTGCCGGCCTGTGGCGCACCGAGTTGGGGGCCTTGCGCGCCGAGGAGTCCGGGCGTGGCCAGGCGGCCGTGACGCGACTCGGCGAGCTTCAGGAAGCACTATCGCGCCAATTGGCCACTTTGGGGGCAGCATTGGAGGAGCCGCTGAGCCGACTCATGCAAACGGCCTCGCAAGCTCCTGAGGCGGCGGCTGCACTGATCACCCAATTGCGCCAGCAGATGACGCGACTGGCAGAGCGAGACAACGTCGCTCTGGAAGAACGTGTCGATTTGATGGCGCGCATCAGCGCTCTGATCGAGGCCACAGATGGTACGGCGCGTGAGCAGCGTGTGGCGATTGAATCCATGGTCGCGGCTGCCACGGCGGTGATGGACAACGCAGGCAAGCAATTTACCCTGATGCTAAGCCATCAGACCGAAAAAGCCGCCGATGCAGCGGCACACGTCAGCAGCAGTGCCATCGAACTGGCTTGCCTCGGAGAGTCCTTCCATCAAGCGGTCAAGCTGTTCAACGAAGGCAATGACAAGATGATGGCGAGCCTGCATCGAACGGAGGGCGCTTTGAATCAATCCTCCAAGCGCAGTGATGAACAACTTGCTTACTATGTGGGACAGGCGCGCGAAGTGATCGATCTCAGCCTTAGCTCACAACGAGCAGTCGTTGAAGACCTGCGTAGATTCCACGGCAAGCAAGTCGTCCAGGCTGAAGGCGCTCTGTGATGGTGGATATGCAGGCAAGCGACGACGGCATGGAGCAGACTGCCCCGGTATGGGCCGTCTTTGGCGATTTAATGTCAGGTCTGCTCGGCGCCTTCGTGCTCATTCTGGTTGCAGTTCTGGTCGTCCAGATGGACCTGATGGCCAATCTGCAATCCGAAATCAAAAAGCGACAGATCGAAGAGCAACGCCGCATGGCGCTGGAAAAGGCACTGGCCATCCCGCTTCAATCGGGTCGTGTGACGCTGAATAACGGCCGCATTGGCATCAGTGGCAGCGTGTTGTTTTCCTTGAATTCGGACCAATTGCGTCCGGATGGACGCCAACTGCTAAAGAGTCTGGTGCCCCCACTGCAGGTGTATCTGGGGGCGCGCGATGAAATGCTGATGGTCAGCGGGTTTACCGACGACAAGCGCATTAAAGAGGGCAATCAGCACTTTTCCGATAACCTGGAGTTGTCTGCACAGCGCGCGTTGACGGTCACCCGATCGCTGATTGAAGAAGGCATGCCGGCCTCGCGTGTCTTTGCTGCGGCTTTCGGAGCCGAACAGCCAGTGGCATCCAATGACAATGAACAGGGCCGATCCTTGAACCGGAGGGTGGAAATGGCGCCGGTGCCTAAATCGACACCCGTGAAGACCGATGGGCATGAATGACGCGTGGATAGCCGATATGCCGCAGTCAAAATCCGAGCCTGACAGAGAGCAGCAGCTTTTGGCTGCGTTGGCATCCATGCGAACAGCGGCTGACCATCAGTGCGACCCCGTTGCCTTTCATTACATGGAGTTGCTGGCCAAGCGCATACCGACGCAGCCAGATGCTGTACGTCGCATTCTGGTGAACAAACTGCATATTGCGCTGTCCCGATATGGTGAAAAACTCAGTCAAGCACGATGTGTCCCCCAAGTACCGGCAAGCAGCCCGTCACAAGTGGCACCTGGTAACCGACCCATGACAACCCGCGCGAATGACGTCGCAGCAACCGCCCCGGCCTGTCTCTCGGAACTCAACCACTACCTAGAGATCTTAACGAAGTCAAGTGTTGAAGATGGACTGATGGCTGAAGCGCAGGACAGATCAGAGATGAAGAGCGTTCGCCAATTCAAACAAGCTTGGTCGAGGATTCGGGCAGAGGATCAGGTTGACCGGGCGGTCCTGCGAGGCCCAAAGAATCCGGGCCCGATCAACTCGCACATGCTGGTGCTTCGAACCCTGAAATTGATGCGCCATTTATCTCCGGCCTACCTGCAACGGTTCGTGTCACAAGCGGATGCCTGGCTATGCCTGGATAGGGTCGCTTTGAAGCCGTCATCAATGGCGACCAAGCCCAGCCGTCGCGGTCGTGCGAAAAAGTAACTCTGGCTCGCCAGATAGTTTGGTCTGACGCGCTGCGCCTGCCAGGCTACCGTTTTAAGAGAAAATCCAATTCAAAATTGGGCACGGTTCAATCCATCAGGATTAGGCTGTCGTACAGTCTGAATAGTAGGGGCAGCGGGAGCAATTTTTTGTGCAACAAGGAAAGAGCAAGATTCGTCTTCGCTCACGGCAAATGAATAGTCACGTTTTATATGAAGATGGCTACAAAGCGCTGGTCATCGGTTCCTCTGGCTCAATAGGCGAAGCCTTTGTAATTTATTTTCAAAGCGATGACCGCTGCACGCATGTGGAAAAAATTTCTCGGTCGCAATCAACGGGCTTTGATTTGGAGGATGCCGCCAGCATTGAGAAACACGCGCTGCGTGCTAAACAGGACGGCCCCTTCAACATCATCATTGATGCCACTGGAGCACTCACCATCGATGGTCAAGGTCCGGAAAAGTCATTGGCTGCATTGCAAGCTGATTCGTTAATCCGTGCATTTCAAATCAATACGGTAGGCCCGGCTTTGGTATTGAAAAACTTTGCGCCCTTGCTCAGCCCTGGTATCGCCATTTATGCCAAGTTGTCAGCGCGGGTCGGCAGCATCAGCGACAACAAAAAAGGTGGTTGGTACGGCTACCGTGCCTCCAAGGCTGCTCTGAACATGATTTTGCAGACTGCCGCGATAGAGTTACAGCGCCGCCAGCCTGAACTGCGCGTGGTGGCCTTGCAGCCCGGTACCGTCAAATCGAAACTGTCTCAGCCGTTTTCAGCACGTGTTGAGACCTTGCTTGAGCCGACAGAATCGGTGAGCGGAATGATGCAGGCGCTCATGAAATTGGAAGCTAAGTCTGGGGCACATTTCATCGACTACCAAGGGCAAGAGATTTCTTGGTAACAGATGGCTCAAGGCTTCAACGGCAACAAATCGTCATTACCAGCCAAGCTGTGCCAGTGTTGTCAACGCGTGACGACATGGCGCAAGTCGTGGGCCAAGAACTGGGCTGAGGTGACGTATTGTTCTGATGCTTGCCGCGAAACTGTCAAGCGCCAAAAACCGCAGCCGTAACGCAGGAATCTCACTGACTTGGGGCGGCGATTTCGACCATGATTTCGTTACGTCGAAACATCGGCAATGTCCAAGGGGGGTTGTATCTTGAAAGCTGGGGCGTGCCGATGATTTGCATGCCCTTTTTGTTAGCCCATGCCAGAGCCTCGTCAATTTTGCGCTGAATTTTTGACAGGTTGTTAAAGCCTGAATAACCCAAAACAACAAAGTACTTGCCCGGTATTTCGCGCAACTGCACTGCATCGTTTTTGGGCTTTGGAATGTTGGCAAGCGTGTACTGACTGGGCATCACAAAGTTGACGCGCCAAGTGCTGGCTTTTTCATAATCTGAGCCACCTTCAGCTTCGACCTGAGGCATCACCGTGACGGGTGCCGTCATCGCGATTTTGGTTGCTTGCGGCTCGACTGTCACGGGCGCGGTCATGGCTATTTTTTCAGAATCAGCGCTGCCAGTGCCGTGGTTATTGCCAAAAATAAAGCCCGCGATCAACCTGAAGCCTTTGTTCGTTGCTTCGTCCATGTCGCCCTCTACAAGCACCTCAGCGATCAGCATGGGGGCGTATTGCCTGACCTCTACCGCGTCATCTGTGGTCAGAACGGTGTATTTGGGTTCTTCAATAGCCATAGCTGGTGTTGTGGTTAGCAAAAACCCCATGATGAGGCTGATGAAAAGAGGGGTTGACTTGGGTTGCATGACATCACATTTTTAATGACTGGTGTTGCACTGAGAACAAAAGCGGACTTTACATGGTTGTCGGGTTGGGTGCTTTTAGCCTGGTGGCTTGTGTGTGTTTGCTGATCCATTGCGCGTAATCCTTCGGAAAAGCGGCCTGGTAGCGTGCCGCGTAAAACGCTACTTCGTCGCGCTTGCCTAGCAACTGAGCACTGTCAAGTAGCCGTTCAATCACGCGTGCTTCCGGAGAAAAATGCAGGGTTTCCAGCGCCATCTTGTGTAGGGCCGTGGCGTTGTCGGGGCTCAGGTCGGCTGTGGTCAATTCGGCAAAGCGCAGCTGATCCTGGTACAGCCAAACGTCACGAATTTTCTCCAGTGTGTTGTCACGGTAAGCCGGCGCGCGCTCTTCATCGGTCAGGTAAATCTGGCTGACGCGTCGGTATTCCCATGCTGCAAAGCTACAATAGATTATCAAAATAATAGCTGTAGACGCATATAAATAAAGGGCTACAGGCCTAAATGGCTTAAATGTTTGGGGTTCATTGGCGAGTCTTGATTGGCGCCATAGCAGCCATACACTCAACCCTGCCGCCATCTGAAATGGGCCATACCAAAGCGGGTACTCCAGCAAGCTGTGCAGCAAGATCACCGCCAACACGCCCCAAGCCAATTGGCGCGTCGGATCGGTCTCACGCCAGGGTTGGGCGCGCCAAGCCAGCCACAGCCCGGTGCCACACAGCAGCAGCGCCGCCGGCACACCCAACTCCACGGCCAGATGCAGCGGCAAGTTGTGGGCATTGTCCAGAATGTCGCAAAAGCGCGCGCCCGGGTACAGGGTAATGAAGTGCGCATAGTCCAGTTCGCCCCAGCCCCAGCCCAGCCAGGGTTTTTGGGCAATCAGGTGCAGCACATTTCCCCAAAGCGTCAGGCGGCTGCTGCACACCGAATCACCGGCACGTAGCCGCGCCCATGCGCCCACGGCGAAGGGGTCGAGTCCAGCCAGCCACGGCAGTGCAAACATCGCCACGGCATAGCTCAGCAGGCCACTGGCCAACACCAGCAGCACGTCATGCGCGGCCGCACTGCGCCTCAGCGCTGCACGGCGGTGCCACCACAGTGTCAACCCGAGCACCAGCACCAACTGAAACAGGCCGGTGCGCGACGATGACGCGGCATTGGCCGCGCCCAACAGTGCAGCCAATACCACTAGCAGTGCTGTAGACCAGCGGGTGAGCCGGTCGGGTGGGTTGGCCGCCGACCACAGCAGTGCCACCAAGCCGATGTTCAGCAAGGTGGCAAACTGGTTGCGCTGGCGTAGGTTGCCAAAGGCCTCGCCGGCGCCGGTATGGTTGAGCCATACGCCAAGCGTAGTGATGGCACCAAAGTACTGCAGCAAGCCAATCAGCGCGTTCAGCAGTGCGGCCAATACCCAGGCCTGCGCTACCGCGCGCACCATCAACTGGTCTTGTCCGCGTTGGCGGTCAAATGCCAGTGCCAGCAACAGCAGTGCCGCGCAGAGCCATGAAAACAGCAGCGGTCCGACCGAGGCCGTGGGTCCGGGTGAAAATGGATTGAGCCACGGCAGGGTGACAAAAATAAAGGCAACAACGGCGGACATAGGCGCGTGGATCACGCCTCGGCAATAAAGCTGCCCGACATGCCGCCGTGCTTTTCCAGTAACTTCACGCCGGTCATGACCATGCCGCGGTCGACGGCCTTGCACATGTCGTAGATGGTCAGTAGTGCCACCTGTACCGCAGTGAGCGCTTCCATTTCGACCCCGGTGGGTCCGACGGTTTCGACGGTTGCAGTGCAATAAACACTGCTGATCCCCGTGGAATCTGCCTGAGTTACTTCAAATTCAATAGCAACACGCGTCAGCGCGAGCGGGTGGCAAAGTGGAATCAGTTCGCTGGTTTTTTTTGCCGCCATGATGCCGGCGATCCGGGCAATGCCCAGCACGTCGCCTTTTTTGGCGCTGCCCGTTTCAATCAGGGCCAGCGTGGTGGGCAGCATTTCAATGCGCCCAACGGCTACGCCAATGCGGTGGGTGGCGGCTTTGGCGGCAACGTCCACCATGTGGGCTTGGCCCTGGTCGTCAAAATGGGTGAGGGTGGTCATGGCAATCGATCAGTGGATAGGGTTTGAGCAGGCCCGGCAGGTTCACCGAACCTTTACGCGGTGCTGGCATCATACGAGGTGAACGGCAACCTGCTGTGCTGGTGGTTAACAATTTATGAATCTCATGCCCTTGAATATTTTTAAGCGAAAACACCTTGTAGCCCTTATGAATAGTGCGCGAACTGCTATTGTTTTTGGGGCTGTTTGTCTGCTTGCACCAGTTGGCTTTGCAGTCCAGGCGGCACCGGCCAGCTCGGCAGTAGCCAGCTTGCCGCTGCTGGGCGACGGCAGCGAGATGGCCAGCGCCGCTGAGCGGCGCTTGGGTGATCGCATTGCCCGCGAGTTGTACCGCGACCCTGATTACCTGGACGACCCGGTGCTGAGCGACTACGTGCAAGGTGTCTGGCAACCGCTGCTGGCGGCTGCAAAGCTGCGCGGTGACCTGACCCCCGAACTCGATGAGCGCTTTGCCTGGCAGATCTTGCTGGGGCGTGACCGAACCGTCAACGCCTTTGCTTTGCCGGGTGGCTACCTGGGCGTGCATTTGGGCTTGCTGGCGGTGGTGAGCAGCCGCGACGAACTGGCCTCGGTCCTGGGCCACGAGCTCAGCCATGTGACCCAGCGGCACATTTCCCGGCTGATTTCACGCAACAGCCAGCAAGCACCGTGGGTCATTGGTGCCATGATTCTGGGTGCACTGGCGGCCAGCAAAAGCCCGGAGGCGGGCAATGCGCTGATCGTCGGTGGCCAGGCGCTGTCGGCGCAAAGTCAGCTCAATTTTTCCCGTGACATGGAGCGTGAGGCCGATCGCATGGGTTACGGCGTGATGACGCAGGCCGGTTTTGCGCCGCAGGGCTTTGTCACCATGTTTGACAAGCTGCAGCAGGCATCGCGCCTGAATGACATTGGCGCCTATCCGTACCTGCGCAGCCACCCGCTGACCACCGAACGCATCGCCGACATGCAATCGCGCCTGCCACTGGGCGCGCCGCACGGGGCGGCGGTGCAGCCCACGGCCTTGCACGCCATGATGACCGCGCGCGCCCGGGTGCTGGCCAACTTGGGCGCGGATGCCTTGCACGGCTGGCAGGCGCAGGCTGACGATGCGGCGCTGGCCGCCCAACCCATTGCCCAGCAAGCTGGTGTGTTGTACGGGGCGGCCTTGGCCGCCAGCCAACTGCGCGATGCGGCACTAGCGCGGCGCTATCTTCATCGTTTGCAGGCGCTGGTGGGCAGCCACCCTGAGACCGTTGGGCCTGTGCGTTGGCTGGGTGCCGAAATTGATCTGGCTGCGCGCGATTTGACGCCGCCGCAGGTGCTGGCGTTGGGCGCGCAACTAGGGTTGACCAACCAGCCGGCACAGCCCATGGCAATGCTGCGCCGCCCGCAACTCTTGCTGCAGGCCCAAATTGCCTTGCAGGCGGGGCAGGGGCAAATGCTGGATAACGCTGGGCAGCAGTTGCAAACCTGGGTATCAACCCAGCCTAAAGATGCGCTGGTCTGGCAAGCGTTGGCCAGCATTTACACAGCGCAGAACCAGCGGCTGCGCGCGTTGCGGGCCGAGGCCGAGGTGCAAATGGCGCAGCTTGATTACAGTGCCGCACTGGACCGGCTCAAGGCGGCGCAAGATCAGATGCGGGCCAGGTTGGTGCCGATGTCGTCTGCCGAGCACATTGACGCGTCGATTATTGACACGCGTCGTCGCCAAGTTGAGGGCTTACTTAAAGAACAGGCGCTCGATCGCTGAGTCAATCACGATGCCAAAGGCTGAATAAATCAGCGAGCCCAGCAGCGCCGCGCCAAAGCCGCGGACGTAAAAACCGTCCAGCACGCCGGCTGCAGCCCAAAACATCAGCGCATTGATGACAAACAAAAACAGCCCGAGTGTGATCACCGTTACCGGCAGTGTCAGCAGCACCAGCACTGGTCGCAAGATCATGTTGAGCAGACCGATGACAAAAGCGGCGATCAGGGCTGCGCCAAAACTGCTGACCACCACCCCGCTATACAAGTAAGCCACACACAGCAAGGCGGCGGCGCTCAGCAGCCATTTGGAGATTAGTTTCATGGGCGCAAGGTTAGCACGCCCATGCGGGTGTCGGTGTTGATAAAAATCAGCATCGTTGCCAGGGCGCTATCGGGCGTTTGCCTTGGGCTTGTCGCTTACGCCACCAGCCGGCCGCCAGCATGCCGCTATCCTCGTCGGCCAGCAGTTACTGGCGCAGCCAGAAACCGTCGGTTGACGGGTTTTCACGGGTGCCAGAGGCGTGTGCCCTGGCTGAGGCGCGGCGCTTTAACCAATACGCTGAGCGGGCCTTCGATCGGGCCAGTTCAGAGTGAAATGCCGCCTGACACTTCGATCACTTCACCATTGATGTAGCTGGCTTCGTCGCTGGCCAGGAAGGCATAGACATTGGCGATTTCTTCGGGCTTGCCCAGACGACGCAAGTGCACCTTGGCGCTCAGGTCTTGCAAAACTTTCTCGGGCATGGCCGCCACCATGGGTGTGGTGATGAAGCCGGGGGCGATGGCGTTGACGCGCACGCCTTTGGGGCCGAGCTCGCGGCTCCAGGTTTTGGTGAAGCCGATGACGCCGAACTTGGTGGCCGCGTAGTTGGTCTGACCAAAGTTGCCATACAGGCCGACTACTGAGCTGGCGTTCAGAATCACGCCGCTGCCTTGCGCGACCATGCCGTCTGCCACCGCTTGCGTGCAATGAAACACGCCGCGCAGGTTGACATCAATGACCTTGTCAAATTGCTCGATGGTCATTTTTTGCAGTCGTGCGTCTTGCGTGATGCCGGCGTTGTTGACCAGCACATCAATGCGACCAAACTTGGCCTTGACTTGCGCCACCACGTCGTCCACTACGGCGCGCTGGGTCACGTCCATGACAAAGCCTTCAGCTGTTGCACCCAGAGCGCGGCATTGCGCCAATGCCTCGTCCACACCCGCTTGCTTGACATCACAAAGGATGACGATAGCGCCTTCTTTTGCAAACTTGAGCGCGGTCGCCAGGCCAATGCCTTGGGCCGCGCCAGTGATGATGGAAACCTTGTTGGTGAGACGAGCAGTCATGATGATTCCAATGAGTTAATAGGTAAAAACCCTTGGGATTTTAGCGACTGGACATTGCACGAAATTGACAACTGGCTGACAGCCGTCGTCTGGTGAGGATTGCCCGACACCCGACACCCGACACCCGCCAGACCGCCAAAGCGGGCGAACCACCGGATAGGTTTACGCTATAGTTGCTATTAAATAAATAGCTACTCAGGCAGTATATTCGGGGGCTGGAGTCAATTTTTATGTATTATTTCCAGCGCACCGGCTCAATGTCAATGCTGTGCTTGCCATCGCCCAACATCAGCACGCCTTCTTGCACCGTGGCTTGCAAGGCCATGCTGCGTTGCGCCAGTGGCACCAGCGCCTGCGCGGTGGCGCTGGGAATGCGCCAGACCTGCAGTGTTTTCAATCGGCTGAGTTTGGTCTCGATGCCGCGCCACCAGATGTCGGCGCCATGGCTAAAGGCGTACAAAATGACGGCATCAGCCTTGTTGCAGGCTTTGGCCAGCGGTTTGTCTTCGGGCTGGCCGACCTCCATCCATAGGCGCGTCAGGCCGGTGAAGTCGCGCAGCCAGACATCAGGCTCATCCGGGTCGGACAAGCCAGCGCCAAACGCCAGCGTGCCGTCGCCATTGCAGACGCTTTGCAGCTGGTGCGCCTGCAAGGCCAGCGCGCAAAGGCGCACCATCATGCGCTCATCGGTTTCGCTCGGATGGCGCGCCAAGGTCAACGCGTGGTCGGCGTAGTAGCCATGGTCGATGTCGGCAATTTGCAGACTGGCTTTGAAAATGGTGGATTTGATGGCCATGGGTTAGCCAGGGGTCATAACCGCCGCGCCAGCTCAGCAGCCATGCCCACGTAACTTCCGGGTGTCATGGCCAGCAGCCGTTGCTTCTCGGACTCAGGCAACTCAAGCCCCTGAATGAAGCCGAGCATCAGTTCACGCGTCATGGCCGCACCACGGGTGAACTTTTTGAGCTGCTCGTAGGGTTGTGGCAGGCCAAAGCGGCGCATCACGGTCTGGATCGGCTCGGCCAACACTTCCCAGGAGGCATCCAGGTCATCGGCAATCGCCGTTTCGTTGATCTCCAGCTTGCCCAGGCCGGTAGCCAATGACTGGTAGGCCAGTACGGCATAGCCTAAGCCAACACCCATGTTGCGCAGCACGGTGCTGTCGGTCAGGTCGCGCTGCCAGCGTGAAATGGGCAGCTTTTCAGACATGTGGCGCAGCACGGCGTTAGCCAGGCCCAGATTGCCCTCGGCGTTCTCGAAATCAATCGGGTTGACCTTGTGCGGCATGGTGCTGGAGCCGACTTCGCCGTCTTTCAGGCGTTGTTTGAAGTAACCCAGGCTCACATAGCCCCAGACATCGCGTGCCCAGTCGATCAGGATGGTGTTGGTGCGCGCGATGGCATCAAACAACTCAGCCATGTAATCGTGCGGCTCAATTTGAATGCTGTAGGGCTGAAAGGTCAGTCCCAAACCGAGCGGCTCGGGGGTCTCGATGACCTTTTTGCTGAAAACTTCCCAATCAAAGTCAGGCCAGGCCGACAGGTGGGCGTTGTAGTTGCCCACTGCGCCGTTCATTTTGGCCATCAGCTTGATGCTGGCAATGCGCTCGCGCGCCACCACCAGTCGCACCACCACGTTGGCAATTTCCTTGCCCACGGTGGTCGGGCTGGCAGTCTGGCCGTGGGTGCGACTCAGCATGGACACGTCGGCAAAGGCGTGCGCCATGTCACGCAGCTTACTGATGACGGCGTCCAGTGCGGGGAGCAGCACCGCATCGCGGCCGCTTTTGAGTTGCAGCGCGTGGCTGGTGTTGTTGATGTCTTCGCTGGTGCAGCCAAAGTGCACAAACTCTTGCGCGGCGACCAGTTCGGGACGTGCCTCAAATTTGGACTTGAGCCAGTATTCAACCGCTTTCACGTCATGGTTGGTGACTTTTTCGATGTCCTTGATGGCTTTACCGTCGGCTTCCGAGAAGTTCTTCACCAGTCCCAGTAAGTAGGTGCGGGCACCAGGCGACAGCGGCTTGAATTCCTCGAAGCCGCAATCGCTGAGTGCAATGAACCAGGCTACTTCGACCTGAACACGGCGGTGCATGTAACCCTGTTCGCTCATGGCGGGGCGCAGTTTGGCAAGTTTGGCGGCGTAGCGGCCGTCCAGCGGAGATAGGGCAGAAATGGCAGAGGTAGTCATGCGCGGGATTGTAGGGTCGCGCTCAAGCCCTGCGTCAGTTTGAAAGCGGTTCGATGGATAGAATCCAGCAAACTTCAAATGAATCTGACACATGCCCATGAAACTCATCGGATCGAATAGCAGCCCTTACGTGCGCAAGGTGCGCGTTGTCATGGCCGAGAAAAAGCTCGACTACGACTACGTGCTCGAAGATGTCTGGGCCGCGACCACCAGCATTGGCCTGTCGAACCCACTGGCCAAGGTGCCGTGCCTGATCATGGAAGGCGGCGAAGCCATTTTTGACTCCCGCGTGATTGTTGAGTATTTCGACACCCTGTCACCGGTGGGTAAGCTGATTCCACCCGTGGGTCGTGAGCGCGCCGAGGTGAAAACCTGGGAAGCGCTGGCCGATGGCGTGCTGGATGCGGCCATTCTGGCGCGGCTGGAGGCCACTTGGGGTGGGCGCACCGAGGCGCAGCGCAGCCAAGCCTGGATTGACCGCCAACTGGGTAAGGTGGATGCGGCTTTGGTAGCCATGAGTCGCGGTTTAGGAGACAAGGCTTTTTGCGTTGGCATTCACTTGAGCCTGGCCGACATCGCGGTCGGTGTGGCATTGGGCTATCTGGATTTCCGTTTTCCGCAAATTGGCTGGCGCGACCAGTACCCGAATCTGCTCAAGCTGCAAGACAAGTTGATGCAACGCACCAGCTTTATCGATACCAAACCGTTTTGATAGCCACTAACGGCGCTTGATGCGCCGGCGCTTTGCGTTCTAACGCTGACGTTACAAGGCTTTACATTTTTTTCAGTGTTCAAGCCCGCCGGCGTGGTTACAGTAAAACCACTATGGCAAAAATCACACAAATCTCGTACAAGACCGTCTACAAATGCCACGATTGTGGCGCAACCAGCTATCAGCCCGTGATTGACCGGGCGAAAAATGGGGCACTGCTGCCCACCGGGCAATACCGCTGCACCGGTTGTCACAGTGTCTTTGCCACGGTGCGTTCGTGGTGGATGCCACGCGCCAAACCGGACTTTCAGGTCAGCCGCCACTACGGCTGATGTAGGCGGCGCGTGCCGCTCTACCAGGGCCGGTCAGAGCGGGTCTGACGGGTTAGCAGCAGCATGCGCTCAAGGTTGTGAGTCACTTTCACATCCCGGCTTGGCACACTGGCCAGAATGCGAAATTCAGCTTGACTGGTGTCGCGCACGATCGGTTCACCGGTTGCCATGCCTTGGCGGTTGATCAGCACGGCGACTTTGGGTGTGGTGGTGTTGACCCCTCGCTTGATGACCACGGCAATTTCACCGGTGGCGAGCTTGGCAAACGTGCCCGGCGTATAAACCCCCACGGCCTTGATCAACGCCGCACCCGCTTCATCGATCTGCCGGTTCTCATCAAAATAGCAAAATTGCATGGCCGAGGCGGGCGCGTCTGGTGCACGGGTGGCCCTGGGCGACAACCGCGCGGCAAACATGTCGGCGCGCTGGATCAGTCTGGCCATGCGGTCGCCTTCGCTGCGCGGGGCCAGCGGGCCGGGGGCCTTGGCCCGGTGGTGCAGCACGGCACCCAGCCATATTGCATCGGTGACACCCATCTGTTGCAGCAAGTCAACCGCTCTGGGGGCATGGTTGTTGATGCGTTTCATTTGTTCTGCGGTCGGTGGCGACTTTTGGGTGGCCAGCCGATCCTGCAAATCGGTCATGCCAATGTTCATGGTGATCGCTGCACTGCACAGCGATTTAAGGTGTTCAGCGGGCCACTTCAGCACATCACGGGCGGCCAGGCTGCACATCACGCTGACCAGCATGGCGTGGGTCGCGCTGTATTGGCGCACCTCGCTACCGGCCAGGTGGATCAGTGCAAACAAGGTGCCGTCAGGGTTGCGCACAGTGTGGCGCTCGAGCTCACCGAGCAATTTATCCAGTCGCGGCAAAAAAGTTTCGGCACTGGTATCGCGCAGCAAGGTGTGGGCTTGTGATTGCAGGTCGAGCCAGTCGGGCTCGTCACTGACCTCTGCAGCAGCACCTTTTTTACCATCGTAAGGTGAAATATGCACATCAGCAATTTGCCCCAGCGCACGGTCTTCGAGCATCAGGTTGTTGATCCGGTTGACGTAGGCGCGGCGAAAGTTGTCAGACTGGTCGGCATCGATATAAATTTCGCTGCGTCGACCGATCATCACATCGAGTTCTGCCCGGTTGTGCACCAAGAAGCCCTTGCTGGCCAGCAACACACCGCTTTCATCGTGCAGCGCGCAGGGTAGCGGCTGGCCGATGATGATGCTATCAATGTTGGCGGGGACAAGGTTCATAGTGGGTCGAATTTATGCCAAGGCAATCGGTGCTGGCGAGTCTTGAAATAGGTCGAGCATAAGCGACTGGCGAGGCCTGATAGCATCAAGTACATGCACCAAACGCCTACTATTTCTGCTTTTTCGGTCTGCGCTGCAGCACCTGCAATCACCGACAAGCTGTGCGCTACCCCTGAGTTGCTCGCTCGACTGGCGTTATTGCCGCGCCCGCTGGTGTTCACCAACGGTGTTTTTGATGTGCTGCACCGCGGTCATGTGATGTACCTGGCGCAAGCCCGTGCGCTGGGTGCGAGCCTGCTGGTGGCGCTCAACACCGATGCATCGGCGCGCCGCTTGGGCAAGGGACCGGACCGCCCGCTCAACAATGAGGCAGACCGGGCTTGCGTCATGGCCGCACTGGCCAGCAGTTCGCTGGTGACCTGGTTTGATGAAGACACCCCGCTGGAATTGATTGCGCTGGTGCAGCCCGACATTCTGGTCAAAGGCGGTGATTACGACATGAGCAAACTGGCCGAAACGGCGGTCGTGCAAGCCTATGGCGGACGCGCGCTGGCCTTGCCGTTTGTTGACGGCTATTCGACTACTGCACTCGTGCAGAAAATCAGAAATATATAAGAATTGAGGCTCTAGACCTTTACTGGGACTTCCCAACTAGTCAAGGACCTAATTGCATTTATTTGCATCTCTTTCCTTGATTACGGTATTTCTTGCTACGAGTGATTCGCGAGGATGCCCAAACACGGAACAGACTGCACATCTACTGACGGCCTTG
>JBBQZI010000019.1:0-23017 GCA_038207855.1 Burkholderiales bacterium | reverse complement strand
GATGTTGCCCGTGGCTTCCGTAATGACGATGCCTTCGCGCGCATGACGGAACACACCGGCGGCGAGTTGCAACTTCTTTTCGGCAAACTTTTGCTCAGTAACGTCTTCATAGACACCCAACATGCCATAAATCTGGTTGTCTTGGTCTCTGAGTGGCACCTTGGAGGTTCGCAGCCAGATGGTTTGACCCGTTAGTGTGGTCTGCTGCTCTTCATAAAACAGCGTCGCCTGTCCGCTGCGCATCACCGCGGCATCATCCGTGCGGTAAGCGTTCGCCTGCTCAAACCAAGGCATGGCAAAGTCGTCTTGCCCAATCACATCTTGCGGGTTGACGCGACCGCTGTCCCGCGCAAACAGCGAGTTGCAACCCAGAAAGTGCAAGTCCAGACCTTTCCAGAACACCCGCACCGGAATGTTGTCGATCACGTTAAGCAGCAGGCTGCGGGCACGGTCAATGGCAATCTCAGAGGCCTTGCGCGCGACAACTTCTTCTTCCAACGCCTGCTGCTGGCGCAACACCTGTTGCTGGCGCATGCGCAATTGGCGCCCGGCGAACCATAGCCGCAAGCTCAACAACATGATCAGCGTTAACGCCACGCCAGCCAAAAATATTTGCACTTTGTAACGTAAGACCACATCGCGCCAAGTAAACGCCGGTGCCGCGTCAAACGGGGGCATACGCAAGGCTTTGAGCAATTCAACCACCGAGGTGTAATCCGCCGGCACTGAAAAACCGCGAATACCTATAGCAAGCGCGGCCGCCGAGTCGGCCTTGATCGAAAACAGCGCTGCGGTCACTTGCCGTGCCAAGTGCTCATCGACATGCCCAAGGTAAGAAAACGGCCATTCGGGGTACAACATGGTCGAAGACTGGACTGGAAAAGAGCGCAGGCTTTTCGTGTTGAGAATCGTCACCCGGGACAAGTCAAGCGTGCCCTCGCGGGCCAGCGCTTCAAGCACCCCAGTGCGCACAAAACCGACATCAGCGTGGCCACTCAGCACATCCTGCACCACCTTGTCCTGCGGCATACCGGGGAACACAACTTGCGCGTCATGCTCTACATCGACGCCGGCCTGCAGCAACTCAAAGGCCTGCAACTGGTAGCCGCCCAGCGAATCTTTACTCACGGAAGAAATGGTCTTGCCCTTGACGCTGGCCAGCGTGGTCAGGTCATTGCGCCCGGAGCGGGCAAATATCACCCCGCCAAATGTCGATGTCTCCTGCCCGTTCTCATTGACCAGCAGGGTCGCCAGCGGTGCCTTCAGGCCGCTACGCCGTGTCAACAACACATAGTGGCCCGAGTTGGTCAGCACAAAATCAACCTGCTGGTTTGCCACCACCGAATTGAGTTCGTCCAGGGTATAGGCCTGCAACACAAAATCGCGCTCAGGGATTGCGACCTTGAGTACCTGCACCAAGGGCTGCCATTGCTTGAGCGTTTGTGGTTTGGGGCGAAACGCCAGCACGGCTATCCGAACCGGCTCCTCGGCAAACGCCGGTTGCAGCGCCGAGGCCATCAAGGCAATGACCAGCAAGCAGAGAAAATGCCATCCAACGCAGAGGTGTCGCAAGCCGTTCATTTCAGGCGCGCATCCACCGACAACTCGCCCCAACACCCCACGCCGGCTGCCAATGCAGCACGGCGTGACCACTTGGCGTTGGACAGGATGAATTTCACGACGCGATTATGAGACATGATCATTAGTCCCGCCGGCACTGCACGGTCGATGTCACCGCAACTGTCTGCTGCAGCAATTCAGCCTGCATGGCATGATGATTGCATGTATCAATTCCCAAAAGTGACCCAAAGCCCGACCTAGTAGAAACCAACCCCTCGGCGCTGATTTGCCCGCCGTAGAATCAACTTTTAATTTTTTATTAACCCGCCTGGGCTTGCCTTGGCATTTTCTGAGAAAGCTGTCCGATGAAGAAACTCTTGCTAGCTGCTGCCGTCAGTGCCCTGTGCGTTACCGCCTTTGCTGCGGGTAAAGACCTCAAAGTAGCCATTGACGCGACCTACGAACCCTTCACCTACAAAACACCCGACGGCAAGCCGACCGGTTTTGACGTGGACATTGCCAGCGCACTGTGCGAGCAAATCAAGCGCACCTGCGTGTTTGTCGAGCAACCCTGGGACGGCATGATTCCGGGCCTGCTGGCCAAAAAATACGACGTGATCATCAGCTCAATGTCGATCACCGAAGAGCGTCTGAAGCAGGTGGACTTTAGCGACAAGTACTACAACACGCCGAGCCGCGTGGTGCTCAAGAAAGATGTTAAGTATGCAGGCCCTGCTTCCATCAAGGGTAAAAAAATCGGCGTGCTAAAGGCCTCGACCCAGGAAAAATACGCTTTGGGCGAGCTCAAGACCAAGGGCGTGGAAGTGGTGTCTTATGACGCGCAAGACCAGGTGTACCTCGACATCAAAGCCGGTCGACTGGACGGTACCGTGGCTGACATCCTCGAAGTTGGCGGTGGCTTCCTGAGCAAGCCGGGCGGTGAGGCTTATGAGCTCAAGGGTGACGAACTTTACATTCCCAAGTATTTCGGCACCGGGGCTGGTGTGGCGCTGCGCAAAGGCCAAGGCCCACTCAAGAGCGAAATCAGCGCGGCCATCAAGGCCATCCGTGCCAACGGCAAGTACAAGGCCATCAACGACAAGTATTTCAAGTTTGACGTTTACGGCAAGTAATTCCAGCTTCGCCAAAGCGCGCACCCACTCCTGATGCAAGCCTATTTTTTAGTCATTCTGCATGGCTCCTTGCTGACGGTCGGGGTGTCGCTGCTGGCGCTGCTGGTGTCCATTGTGTTTGGTCTGGCCGGCGCTGCGGCCAAACTCTCGGGCCGCCCTGTTTTGGTGGGATTGGCCACGTTTTACACCACCATCATTCGGGGTATTCCTGATCTGGTGCTGATGCTGCTGGTGTTTTATGGCGGCACGATTGGCATCAACACCCTGCTCGAAAAAATGGGCAGCGAGGCCACCATTGACATTGACCCCTTCATGGCGGGTGTGCTGACCATCGGCTTTATTTACGGAGCCTACATGGTGGAGACATTCCGGGGTGCCATTTTGAGCATCCCCAAGGGCCAGATGGAGGCCGCCTGGGCTTTTGGCATGAGCCGCCACCAAACTTTTTTGCGCATCACGCTGCCCCAAATGGTGCGCTACGCGCTGCCGGGTTTTACCAATAACTGGCTGGTACTGATCAAGGCAACGGCACTGGTCAGCCTGATCGGCCTGAAGGAAATGACCTACCTTGCCAAGCAAGCCAGCGCCGCCACGCGTGCACCCTTCATGTTCTTTTTATTCACCGGTGCCCTGTTTCTGATTTACACCTCGGTGTCGCTGTTTGCCCTGAAAAAAATCAACGCCCGCTACAGCCTTGGTGCCAAGCGAGGAAGCTTGTAATGGAATGGGCCGTCATTTTTGAGCCTGCCAATCTGGCTTTGTTTGGCAACGGCATCATCGTCACGCTGTGGCTGTTGTTCTCTTCGCTGGCCGTTGGGGCCGTGTTGGCACTGATCTTTGCACTGATTCTGACTGGCCCGTGGGCACCGTTGCGCTGGATCGTTGGGGCCTACACCTTTGTGATTCGCGGCACGCCGCTGCTGATTCAGGTTTACCTGATTTACTACGGACTGGGCCAACTCGAATGGATTCAGGTGCGCTGGGATTCAATCTGGCCCTGGACTTATTTCAAAGAGCCGTTCTTCTGCGCCCTGCTGGCCTTTAGCCTGAATACCGCCGGCTACACCGCCGAAATGCTGGCCGGTGCTATCCGCGAAACCAGCGCCGGCGAGATTGAAGCCGCGCAGGCCTACGGCATGAGCCGCACGCAAGTCATGCTGCGCGTTGTGCTGCCCAGCGCCATGCGCCGCACCCTGCCCGCCTACAGCAATGAAGTGGTGATGATGCTGCACAGTACCAGCCTGGCCAGTGCAGTACCCAACATGCTCGACGTTACCTCTGCCGCCAGCCGCATTTACGCCACCTATTACCTGCCTTTTGAAGCTTATCTGGCTGCTGCGGCTATTTACCTGGCGGCATCGTTTTGCCTGATCGGTTTTTTCCGCTTCAGCGAGAGTCGCTTGCTGGCTTATCTGGCACCACAAAAAAATTGACGATGAAATCACCCCATGCAGCGCATTGACCACCCCCTCCTCAGCAGCAGTCTAGGCAGCCAAAAAACCGCCACCAGCTTTCATTTTGGCAAGCCGGGCACGGGCCTGAAAATCTACATTCAGGCCAGCTTGCACGCCGAAGAACTGCCCGGCATGCTGGTGGCGCACCATTTGCGCGCCCTGCTGCAAGCGGCTGAAGCCGCCGGACAAATTCACGGCGAGATCGTGCTGGTGCCGGTAGCCAACCCGATTGGGCTGGCGCAGCGGCTGGACCACAAACCAATGGGCCGCTTTGAGCTGGACACCTCGGAAAACTTCAACCGCCATTACCCCGACCTGGCGGCCGCGGTCTATCCGCTGGTCCAAAACACACTGGGTGAAGACGGCCCGGACAATGTGCGCCTGGTGCGCCGCGCCATCACCGACTACCTGCAAGCCTGGCAGCCAGACACCGAGCTGCAAAGCCTGCGCCACACCCTGCTGCTGCTGTCACATGACGCAGACTACATGCTCGATCTGCATTGCGACTGCGAGGGTGTATTGCACTTCTACACCGAAGAACCCTGCTGGCCGCAATTCGCGCCCTTAGCGCATTTTCTGCAGAGCCAGACCATTTTGCTGGCGCGCAACTCGGGCAACCGCCCGATTGATGAATGCCTGTCCAGCGTCTGGTGGCAACTGGCCGAACGATTTGAACCCAGTAGGCGCAATGTGCCTTTGCCGCAAGCCTGCTGCAGCACCACCATTGAGCTGCGCGGCGAGCTTGACGTGAGCCACGCCTTGGCCCAAAAAGATGCGCAAGCCATCGTCAGCTGGCTGCAGTTCATCAAGGTATTGGCTTGTGACGCGATACCCGCAGTGCCCACCGCCCTGTGCCAAGCTACACCGCTGGCCGGCTCCGAGAGCCTGCACGCCCGCACGCCTGGCATCGTGGTGTTTGCCGCCGAGCCGGGGCAAAACCTAAGGAAAGGCGATCTGGTTTGTGAGGTCATCAACCCCATCGACAACACCACGGAGCGCGTGCTGGCCGGGGTTGACGGTATTTTTTATGCCCGGATCCGCGACCGCTACATCACCGCTGGCGGCGAGCTCGGTAAAATTGCGGGTGCCAAGGCTTTCAAGACCGGCGAACTGCTGGGGGCCTGAACATGACCACAACCACCACGCTCAAACTCCAGGTTGAAAACATCCACAAACGCTTTGGCGCCAATGAGGTGCTCAAAGGTGTGTCGCTGACCGCCCACGCGGGTGACGTGATCAGCATCATCGGCAGCTCGGGCTCGGGTAAAAGCACCTTTTTGCGCTGCATCAACCTGCTGGAAAAACCCAACCAGGGCCGCATCAACGTGGCCGGCGAAGAACTCCACCTGAGCCCCGGTGCCAATGGCGAGTTGCATGCGGCCAACCCCAAGCAGTTGGCCCGTCTGCGCACCAAGCTGGCCATGGTGTTCCAGCACTTCAACCTGTGGGCGCACATGACGGTGCTGCAAAACATCATTGAAGCGCCGGTGCATGTCATGAAGGTGCCGCACGACCAGGCAGTGGAAATCGCCCGCAAATACCTGGCCAAAGTCGGCCTAGAGGGCAAAGAAGACGCTTACCCGGCGCACCTCAGCGGTGGCCAGCAGCAGCGCGTGGCGATTGCCCGCGCGCTGGCCATGGAGCCCGAGGTGATGCTGTTTGACGAGCCTACCAGCGCACTCGACCCCGAGCTGGTGTCCGAAGTGCTGAAGGTCATGAAAAACCTGGCGCTGGAAGGCCGCACCATGGTGGTGGTGACGCATGAAATGGGCTTTGCCCGCGAGGTAGCCAACCATCTTATTTTTCTGCACAAAGGCCAAATTGAAGAACAGGGCAATCCGGCCCATGTGCTGGCCAGCCCGAAAAGCGTGCGCCTCGCGCAGTTTTTATCAGGCAGCTTGAAGTAGCTCTTCTGCTGGCATTATTTTTACGTCTTTTATGCCTGTAGCGCCCGTCCATATTGCGCAAGTAGCTCCTATTTTGAAAGCATTTCATGAACTGGTTACATCAGGCCATTGCCCGCATTGAGGCCGATTACCAACGCAGCGCCGACACCCACCTGATCGCCCTGCCGCTGCCCGGCTTTGCCAGCCATGGCATTGATTTGTATCTGAAAGATGAATCGACCCACCCGACCGGCAGCTTGAAGCACCGCCTGGCGCGCTCGCTGTTTTTGTATTCCTTGTGCAACGGCTGGTTGCATGAGGGTTCCACCGTCGTCGAATCCAGCAGCGGCTCCACGGCGGTCAGTGAAGCCTACTTTGCCCGTTTGCTCGGCCTGCCGTTTATTGCCGTGATGCCACGCGAGACCTCGTGCGAAAAAATCGCCAAGATCACGTTTTACGGCGGCCAATGCCATCTGGTCGACAGCGCCAACGCGGTCTATGACGAAGCGCGCGCGCTGGCCCGGCAAACCGGCGGCCACTACATGGACCAGTTCACCTATGCCGAGCGTGCCACCGACTGGCGCAGCAGCAACAACATTGCCCAAAGCATGTTTGAGCAAATGGCGCGTGAGCGCTATGCCGTGCCACGCTGGATTGTGGTGGGCGCTGGCACTGGCGGCACCAGCGCCACCATTGGCCGCTTTGTGCGCTACCAGCGCCACAACACACAGTTGTGCGTGGCCGACCCGGTGGGATCGGTGTTTGGCGAGTACCACCGCAGCGGCGATGCCAGCGTCACCGGCCCGGGCTCGCGCATTGAAGGCATTGGCCGCCCACGCGTGGAGCCCAGCTTTATTCGCACCCTGGTTGACCGCATGATCGACGTGGCGGACGTTGATTCGGTTGCCGCTATGCAGTTGCTCAGCGACTTGCTCGGGCGCAAGGTCGGGCCATCAACCGGCACCAATTTCATTGGCATGCTGGAGTTGGCCACCGAGATGCGCAACAAAGGTGAGCACGGCTCGATTTTGTCGCTGCTGTGTGATGCGGGGGAACGCTATCTGGGCTCCTACTTCGACCCGACCTGGGTTGCCGCGCACATCGGCGACTGCACTGAGGCACAAGCCAGACTGCGCACACAACTGGCCTGACGCATTGCCCGCTACCATCTACGCCCAACACACCGATGCGCTCACCAATGCCTTACCGTGAACCTCAAGCTTGCTGATTTTTTGAAACGCCGCCAACTGCTGCTCGCCACCTTGGGTGCACCGCTGTGGTTCGGTGCGGCAGCGGCGGACGGCAGCCTCGCGTCGACGATCGCCTTGCAGAAACGAGCACTGGTGTTTCCACGTGACTTGGGTAGCCACCCGGACACTGGCATTGAGTGGTGGTACCTGACTGGTGAACTGCACGCGCCAGAGCGGCTTTTTGGCTTTCAACTGACGTTTTTCAGATCACGCGTGCCGACCACCCAGGGCATGACTTCAGCCTTCAGCGCCAAACAACTGTTTTTTGCCCACGCCGCCGTTAGCGATGTCAGCAACAAGCGGTTGCTGCACGACCAGCGCGTTGCCCGCAGTTCGGGCGTGGCCTCAGTGGATTTGGCCTCCAGCAGCGCGCACGATACCGAAGTGCAGTTGCGCGACTGGTCGCTCACGCGGCGTGACAAGCTGTATCTGGCGCAAGCGCAAGGGCCGGACTTTGCATTCACACTAACCCTGAACCCAACGCAAACGCTGCTACTACAAGGCGATCAGGGTTGGTCACGCAAGGGGCCCGATGCAGCGCAGGCGAGCTTTTACTACAGCGAGCCGCAGCTGGAAGCGTCTGGCGTACTCACTACGGGAGGCAAAGCCTTGCCCGTCACAGGCCGTGCCTGGCTGGACCATGAGTGGAGCCAATCGCTGCTGCACCCGGATGCGGTTGGCTGGGACTGGATTGGCATGAACCTGGATGACGGCAGCGCGCTGACGGCATTTCGGCTGCGGCGCAAGGATGGCAGCACGCTGTGGGCCGGTGGTTCGTGGCGTGAAAACGGGACGGCAACAGCCGTTATCTTTGCCCCGGACGAGGTGATCTTCACGCCGCAACGTGTCTGGAAAAGTCCCGCCAGCGGCGCAAGCTATGCCGTGCAATGGGGGCTTGCTGTGAAAAATTCAGGCATCGGCTCAGACGTTGACGCCGCTGCACCGGCATCCGCTGGCAGACGCTTCACGATCGTGGCCCTGATCGATAACCAGGAGCTCGACAGCCGCGCGTCCACCGGTGCCATCTATTGGGAAGGTCTGAGCGAGTTGCTGGATGCCCAAGGCAAACGCGTTGGCCGGGGTTACCTGGAGATGACCGGCTACGCCAGCGCCTTGATCCTTTAAGCTGGCGATTTTTTAGCTACAACTAATGTAGCTACTTACGCAATAACCGTAAGGGCTAGCGGTCATTTTTATATAAATATACTCGCCGCAGCCAGTTCCCCAAACCACCCACGAATTCGCCCTTTCATGCCACACACGCCAAGCCCTTCCCGCAGCCCCAAGTCCTTGTCTGGCTTGCTGCCATTTTTGCGCCCTTACCGCGGACGCATCGGCTTGGCGCTGGTGTTTCTGGTGCTGGCCGCCACGGCAACGCTGGCTTTTCCGCTGGCGCTGCGCAGCCTGATTGACGGCGGCTTGGTGCAGTCCGATAAGGGCGCTCAGGTAATGGCACTGCGCGAGCATTTTGTTGCCCTGTTCGCGGTCGCGGTGGCCCTTGGCCTGTCTTCGGCAGCGCGCTTTTACATGGTGAGTTGGCTCGGTGAGCGCATCAGTGCTGACCTGCGCAACGCGGTTTACGCCCACGTGCTGCAGCAAAGCCCGGAGTTTTTTGAGACCACCCAGACTGGCGAGGTTCTGTCACGCCTGTCGGCCGATACCACGCTGGTACAGACTGTGGTGGGCTCATCGCTGAGCATGGGCTTGCGCAATCTGGTGATGGGCATTGGCGCACTGGGCATTTTGGTGTGGACCAACCCGCTGGTGATGCTGCAAGTGCTGATGGTGCTGGTGCTGATCGTGCTGCCGGCGCTGTGGTTTGGCCGGCGCGTGCGCAAGCTCTCAAGAGCCAGCCAGGATCGTGCAGCGGATTCCAGCGCCATTGCAGCCGAAGTGCTCAACGCCATTCCGGTGGTGCAAAGCTACACCGCTGAGGGGCGCGAAACCGCCCGGTTTACGCAAGCCACCAACCTGGCGTTTGAGGTAGCGGTGCGGCGCTCGAAAGCCCGCTCAGGTCTGGTGGCGTTCATCATCATTGCCACCTCGGCGGCCCTACTGTGGGGCTTGTACCAAGGTACGCAGGCGGTGATGGCCGGACGCATCAGCGCCGGGCATTTAGGCCAAACGGTGGTGTATGTGATTATTTTGGCCAGCGCGTTTGCCATTTTGGGCGAGGTCTATGGCGACTTGCTGCGCGCCGCCGGTGCCACCGAGCGGCTAATGGAATTGCTGGCCAGCCAGTCGCCCATTTTTTCACCATCAAATCCAGCTCCAGCCCTTATAAACAAAGCGGGAAGTGCTATTAATTTTGAGTCTATCTCATTCCACTACCCATCGCGCCCGGCGCAAGCTGCGTTGCAAGATTTTTCATTGGCAGTCAATGCCGGCCAAACCGTGGCGCTGGTCGGCCCGAGCGGCGCGGGCAAGAGCACGGTGTTTCAGCTGTTACTGCGTTTTTATGACGCACAACAAGGGCGCATCACGCTCGATGGCGTGGCCACGCGGGAATTGGCGCTGGGTGATTTGCGTCAGCGTATCGGCATCGTGCCGCAGGATGCGGTCATTTTCTCCAGCAGCGCACTGGAGAACATCCGCTACGGCAGGCCCGATGCGACGGATGTAGAGGTCAAAACAGCAGCACACGCCGCTTTTGCTGATGAGTTCATCAGCGCCCTGCCACAAGGCTACAACACATTTCTGGGCGAACGCGGCGTGCGCTTGAGCGGTGGCCAACGTCAGCGTATTGCGATAGCGCGTGCCATTCTGAAAAACCCGCCCCTGCTGCTACTTGATGAAGCCACCAGCGCACTCGATGCTGAAAGCGAGCGCATGGTGCAGGCGGCGCTGGAGTCGGCCATGGTCGGACGCACCACGCTGGTGATTGCACACCGACTGGCTACGGTGATAAAGGCCGATCTGATTGTCGTGCTGGATCAGGGGCGATTGGTAGAACAAGGCACGCATACCGAACTAGTGGCGCTGGGCGGTGTCTACGCAGGTCTGGCAGCCTTGCAATTTCATGCGTGAGCGTTTGAAATCAGCTATTGAACATGAGCGACAAGACTCGTAAACTCGGAACTACCCTCAAAAGGAGCCTCTTATGAACGTTTCAAGCTACCAAGCCTCGCCGGTGCAGTCCACCCAAAAACCGACCCAGATTCAAAAAACCGAACAGGCGAAGGCTCAGCAGCAACCCAAAGAATCCGAAGTCAAGAAAACCCAGGCACCGCCACCACCACCCGCCCCGGTCGTCAACACGCAAGGCCAGACTACCGGACGCGTTCTGAACGTGACCGCCTGATCAGACTTGTCAGCAAGCACACACCATGGCTGCTCTCGCCGCCACCAGCAGTGCCACCCCGTCACTGCAATCGACCCTGATTCGCAGTCGGCTCGCAGTGGCCCGCAGCGAAGAGGCACAGGCCGAGTCCAGCGTGCTTGAACTGCGTTCACAGGCCGATGCCGCTGAAGCTGATTTGCAAAAGCGCCAAGACACGGTTCGCACGCTAACCGACCAGTCCGGACAGGCTGACCCAACTTACCAGCCGCGGGCTTTGCCGTTGGGGCGCATCATCAATCTCAGCGCCTGAAGGGCCGCAAACCAGGTCAATTCAGGCGAGATGACGCAGTTCGCGCAGAGCGACGGAGATCGGTGCCAGGTCTGGCGCTTGCGTGCTGATGGCCTGCAACAACCGGCACAGGCGCTCAATCGGCACGGCATGCTCGGCTGACCAGGCATTCACATCCGGATAGCGGGCCAGAACGGCCAGGGTAATCTGCCCTGCCATCGCGTAAACATCGTCACGGGCACTGCCACGCGCCTGCGTTTGCCAGAGCGTCTCAGTCGGCAAACGGTTGATCTGAACCCGCCAGGCACCAAAGCCCAGGTGGCTTTCCACCGCAAAATAAGTACGCGCCGCCTGCTCCAGAGTGGTACCAGCGCTTTCGGTCAGATCAACCAGGTCAAGCACCGGCAAAATGAATTCCAATGCTGTCAGCTGTTGCGCCAGATCAGCCGCGACGCCGGCCGTTACCAGCTTCTGCATGGACTGTTCCCAATTCCCGGCGGCATGGGTAGGCAACCAGTCCGTCAGGTGTGCACGCAATTCCCGGGCGCCAGGCTGGTAGCGTGTGATCAGCGTTGGCAAATCAGCGTCTTTGGCGCGCAGACGCAGCATCCAGCGTGCAGCGCGTTGCGCAACAGCGATCAGCTTGCTGAGCAGGTCAAGCTGGAGAGTGCTTGCAACGCTGTAGTCCAGTGCATCAATTTGATCCCACAGCGGCTCCAGATCAAATATTTCACGCGCCAGGGTGTAGGCGCGCACGACATCGGCAGTAGTAGCGGCAGCCTCTGCGGCCAAAAAATTGACAAATGTCGCACCGGTACGATTGACCACCGTGTTGGCCACAAAGGTGGCAATGATTTCGCGTTTAAGCGGATGGGTGGCAATGGCCTGGGCGAATTTTTCTGACAATACTTTTGGGAAATAGCGTTTGAGTGCCCGATTGAAAAACGGATCGTCTGGCAGATTGCTGGCCACCAGATCATCAAATATTGATATCTTGGCATAGGCCATCAGCACGGCATTTTCTGGCCCTGTCAGTCCTGTCTTGTGGACACGTCGGCGGGCAATTTCTTCGTCATTGGGCAAGAACTCTATGCCGCGATCAAGCCGTCCTGAGCCTTCAAGCCATTGCATCAGGCGCTGCTGGCCATCCAGCAAGTACATCGGCCGATGGCTTGCCACGTCAAGTGCCTGCGTCTGGTAATAATTGTCCGCCAGCACCAGGTGACCCACTTCGTCGGTCATGGAGGCCAAGACATCGTTGCGCTGCTTGACCGTCAGATCGCCCGCCTCGACCACCCGATCGAGCAAAATTTTGATGTTGACTTCATGGTCAGAACAATCCACGCCGGCTGAGTTGTCAATGGCATCGGTATAGATCAGGCCGCCTTTTTGGGCAAACTCAACGCGACCAAGCTGGGTGCAGCCTAGGTTGCCGCCTTCAACCAGCGCCTTACAGCGCAACTCCGCGCCGTTGACACGAAATGCATCGCTGGCCTTGTCACCGACCTGCGCATGGGTCTCTTGCGATGACTTGACATAGGTGCCAATGCCGCCGTTGTAGATTAAGTCGACCGGCGCTTTAAGAATCGCGTTAAGCAGTTCGGAGGGGGCGAGCTGATGCGCATCGGTGCCAATCACCGCGCGTGCCGCGTCTGTGAGCTTGATGGACTTCGCGGTGCGCGGGTAAACGCCGCCGCCTTCAGAAATAGCGCCTTTGTCATAGTCATCCCAGCTTGATCTGGGCAAGTTGAAGAGGCGCTGGCGCTCGGCAAAGCTGCGCGCCACATCGGGTGTTGGATCGATGAAAATGTGCCGGTGGTCAAAAGCCACAACCAACGCGATGTGCTCTGACAGCAGCATGCCGTTACCAAACACATCGCCCGACATGTCGCCGATGCCCACCACCGTAAACGGTGTCGTCTGGGTGTTGACCGACAGGCCACGGAAATGCCGCTTGGTTGATTCCCAGGCACCGCGGGCGGTGATGCCCATTTTTTTGTGGTCATACCCGACCGAACCGCCTGAGGCAAAGGCATCGCCCAGCCAGTAGCCATAGTCCTTTGAGACGCTGTTGGCAATGTCCGAAAAACTGGCAGTACCTTTATCAGCGGCCACTACCAGATAAGGGTCATCGGCATCGTGGCGCACCAGTTGCATCGGAGCCACCACCTGGCCTTGCACCAGGTTGTCAGTCAAGTCCAGCATGCCGGACAGAAACATGCGGTAGCAAGCAACGCCTTCTGCCATAAAGGCATCACGGTCAGTCGGGTTAGGCGCATCCTTGAGGACAAAACCACCTTTGGAACCGACCGGAACAATCACCGTATTTTTTACATGCTGCGCCTTCACCAGCCCCAAAATCTCGGTACGGAAATCTTCCCGGCGATCTGACCAACGAAGGCCACCGCGTGCCACTTTGCCGTTGCGCAAATGCACGCCTTCAAAGCGCGGTGAATAGACCCAGATTTCAAACAAAGGCTTGGGCGCTGGTACACCCGGCATGGCATGCGGATTGAATTTGAAACTGACATAGGGTCGGCACCCACCGCCAGCGGTAGTCTGCCACGCGTTGGTTCGCAGCGTTGCCAGAATGGCGCTGTGAAACTGCCGCAGAACACGGTCTTCTTCCAGGCTGGCAACCGCACTCAGAAGGGCTTCAATTTGCTCGGACAATCCTTGCATAGCGGTGTCGCGATCTGCCGAGAACGCCGGGTCGAAGCGGACATTAAACAGCTCGAAAAGCAACTGTGCAATGGCCGCATTCTTGTGCAACGTGGTCTCGATATAGCTTTGACTGAAAGCAAAACCAAGTTGTTTGAAATAGCGGCTGTAGGCCCGCAATATGGCGATATTGTGCGCATCAAGGGTGCTGACCAGCACCAACTTATTCAGCTCATCACTTTCCACTTCCTTGCGCCAAACCTGTAGAAACAAAGACTCAAAACGCTCTTTGATGACTGAGAAATGGGTGTCGGGCGGCAACTGCAGGCCAAGATCATGAATCCAGAAATCACCCGCGCCGCTTGTGTCATTGACCTTGTAGGGCTGTTCATCGAGCACGCGCGCACCCATGCGTTCAAGTACAGGCAGCGAATCTGACAAGGCCACTTTGGCGGTGTTGTAAATTTTCAGGCCTACCATGCCTGCGCTGCCGTCAAGCGGCCGGTAAAGCCTGACCGCCATGCTGGCCGTGGCTGACAATGCTGACAGAATGAGCACATCGTCTGCACCGACTGCACCCGAGAAATCAACTTGGTAAGCGGCCGGAAAGGCATTAACAAAACGGTGGGCCAAGGTCAGGCCCGCGCCTTCACCGTGAATTTGTAAAAGCGCTTGCTTGCAGTCATCCTCCCAGCGTCGCGCCAGACGCGCAATGCGCGCTTCAATCGCCACGACATCGGGATTTTTTGGCGCATGTTGGCGCGCCCTGACCAGATAATGAATCCGGGCCAGCGGGCTGTCGGTCAGCATAGGGGTGAATTCAATGGATTCGCCATCGAATTCGCGAAGGAGTTCTTGCCCGATGCGCGTGCGCAATTCAGTGTTGTAGCGGTCGCGTGGGACAAATACCTGTGCCGATGTGAAGCGACCAAACGGATCACGCCGCAAGAAAAGGCGAGACCGCTGGCGTTCCTGCAAACGCAAAATGCCAATAGCGTGCTCTGTCAACGTGTCGGTGTCAATCTGAAACAGTTCGTCACGCGGGTAGGCATCAAGAATGGCCTGCAAAGACTTGGCAGCATGGCTATCAGGAACCACGTCCGCGGCCGCCATCACGTCAGCGGCGCGACGTCGGATTTGGGGAATTTCACTGACGGGTGCCGCATAGGCTTTGGACGTGTAGAGCCCCAGAAAGCGTGATTCACCGATGATTTTTCCGTCTTCGTCAAAGCGCTTGACCGCGATGCAGTCGAGCCAGGCAGGCCGGTGCACAGTAGCGCGCGTCATGGCCTTGGTCACCAGCACCAATTGGTCAGAGTCCAGAAATGTGAGCGCATCCACCGGCAGACGACTGACCGGGGTTTGTGGCTCACCCCGCAAAATACCCAAACCGCTGTCAGTGTTCGCAACCAAATTGACCACATCGCCATGTTGTGACAACACGTAGTCACGGGCACCCAAAAATGTGAAATGCTGAACCTGGAGCCAGCGCAAAAACTCGATGCCCTCCGCTTGTCCGGCGTTAGATAAAGGGGAACGCCCCGATTCGTCACAAACCGTCTGCAAGCGTGCCAGCATGGCGGGCCAATCTGTGACCGTGGCGTTAACATCACTCAGCACGCGCGCGAGCTCTTCGGCCATGGCCTGGCGGTCACCGTCACGCACGATTCGGTCACATTCCACCATGATGAAGGATTGGACAAGGGCACCCGGCTGATGGTGCAACCCAGCCACCAATGCCTTGCGCAAACGACCTTGTGGGTCACACTCAACAATCAGCAGCGGATGAACAATCCAATGGGCGATGCGTCCATCTCGGTTAACCGCCATGGTGACGGAATCCACCAAAAAAGGCATGTCATCATGAACAATCTGAATGACGGTGTGTTCGCTAACAAACCCGTCCTCAGCCAATGTTGGGTTAAACACCCGAATCCGGGAGCCCGTCGCATTACAGGGTGAACTGAGCAAGCTCAAATGCGCTTTCGCCATGGCCATCAGAGTCGCCGGTTCGCGCGACTGAAGCTCTGCCGGATCAGCGCTACAAAAGTACGCGCAGACAAAGTCTGCCAACTCCACACTGGCCTCACTCGCGATTTCTTGGGTGTAGGTACGAAGAGCAGCTAGTGAGGCGTTGGTCATAAAAATCCTTTTGATCGCTTGGATGCCCAGCATTTTAGGTAGCCGAAGTGCGCTGAAAGTCACGATATTGACGGCGTTCATTGCCTCATGCAAAAATCACATAGAGCAACAACTGACTCTGATTGTCTTAGGACTCAATTGTCCAATCAAGTACCCACGCGCCCGACAGGACGTTTTGAACCCACAGTGCCGCAGCGAGAGTCTTGCCATCGGTCACCTGGCCAGACCGGCACCATTTCAACAGTTCATCAGGTGTAGCGGTAAATACATCGAGGAATTCACCCTCATCAAGCCTGCGTTCGCCAAGCGTCAAGCCACGGGCGAACCAGATGTCAATAAATTCGGTGGAATATGAAATAACCGGATGCAACACACCAGCACACGCCCACTGTGCCGCAGAATAGCCGGTTTCTTCGCGCAGTTCACGTTTGGCACAGTGAAGCGAGTCTTCGCCGGGGTCGAGCTTGCCAGCAGGGAACTCAACCATCACCAGATTGATGGGATACCTGAACTGCCGCTCCAGCACAAGCTGCCATTGACCTTGAGCATCCTCAAGCACCGGAATCACCATGACAGCGCCCGGATGTACCACGTATTCGCGGCTAGCCAACGCACCATCTGGAAGCTCGACGGTGTCGCGAAAGGCGTGAAGAAAATTACCCTTGAACAGCTCAACACTCTCAAGCTTCTTTTCAAGCAGGTGTTGCACGCCAAACACCTATTCGGTTGATTCGTCTGCGCCTTGACAGATCAATTTTTAATTTCAGGTCATCAGCATTTTGACCACGGCATCGGCACACAATGCCATCAGGCCGCCGGGCAACAGTCCGAGCAACAAAAGCAAGGCACCGTTGAGCGTCAACACAGTCCGAACATCCATCGGGGCGGAAACCCGGGTCGCTGTAATCGGTGAGTCAAAGTACATCACCTTCACAACGCGCAAGTAGTAAAAAGCTCCAATGAGCGACATCATCACTGCAAACACCGCTAGGACAATATTCGCTGTACCACCCGCTGCCACCAAGGCTTGCAAAACTGCGAGCTTGGCATAAAACCCAATCATGGGGGGAATGCCAGCCAGGGAAAACATGCACAGGGCCATGATGCCGGCGTACAGCGGACTGCGTTGATTCAGACCGGCGAAATCGGCAATCTCCTCGCTCTCAAAGCCATGCCGTGACAACAACAAAATAACACCAAAACTAGCAAGTGTTGTCAAAACGTATGAGACCACGTAAAACATCGACGAGCTGTAAGCGTTGCCTGCCGCCTCTGTGTGCCCACTGACAACACCCGACATCATGCCGATCAACACAAACCCCATGTGAGAAATGGTGGAAAAACCCAGCATCCGTTTGATGTTGGTCTGTGCGATTGCCGCCAGATTACCAATGGCCAAAGACGCGACGGCCAACACCATCAGCATTTGCTGCCAGTCTATGGCCAACGGAAGCATGCCTTCAACCAGCAACCGGATCATCACCGCGAAAGCCGCCAGCTTGGGAGCGCCGCCAATCAGTAGCGTGACTGCCGTCGGCGCACCTTGGTAGACGTCGGGAATCCACATATGAAACGGCACAACGCCAAACTTGAAAGCCAGACCTGCCACAATAAATACCAGTCCGAAAACCAGCACCTGGTGCTTGATTTGTCCCGAGCTAATGGCCTTGAACACCTCATGCAAGTCGAGTGAACCGGTAGCCCCATACAGCATGGACATGCCATAGAGCAAGAATCCCGAAGCGAGCGCGCCCAATACAAAATACTTCATGGCAGCCTCAGTCGCCACCGCATCATCACGCCGCAAGGCCACCAGCGCATAACTCGACAATGTCAGTAACTCAACGCCCAGGTAGATCACCAGAAAATTGTTACCGGAAATCATGACAAACATGCCCAGCAAAGAAAACAGGCTCAAGGTGAAGAATTCGCCCCCACGCAACATGCCGCGGTCAGTCGCATAAGGCCTGCCGTACACCAGCGTAACCATCATGGCCAGTGCGGCAAAGCACTTGAGCCAATTACCCATGGCATCGCTGACGACCATGTTGCCAAACCCGTAAATGGTTTGGCCAGTGCTGGCGTAACTGGCCTGCAAGCCAGCTACAACAGCCAAGGTGACCATCGTGACGATGTAAGTAGGGGTGCGGCCAGGACCTTTGACACTTAGGTCAAACAGGGCAATGACGCACCCCATGACCAAAAGAATCATTTCAGGGTAGGCAGCGATCAAACTGAGTTTGTCAATCATGTGAATCTCTTATCTCGTGTGGTCGGTGTGGGCAGATCAAGGCAGCTTGGACACAGCAACATGCTTGAGCAGCTCGGCCACCGACACACCCATAACATCCGTGAACGGTTTGGGATACACGCCCATATAAAGCACAGCGATAGCCAACAATGACAGGAAGAAAAACTCGCGTGCGTTGATGTCCTGCAAATGCTTGACATGGTCATTGGCAACTGGGCCAAGATAAACACGCTTAAACATCCACAGCGTGTAGGCAGCGCCAAAAATCAAGGCGCTGGCGGCAGCCATGCCGATCCAGAAATTGAACTTAACAGCACCTAGGATGACCATCCACTCACCCACAAAGCCAGCGGTACCGGGCAATCCACAATTTGCCATTGAGAACAACAACGCAAACGCCGCGAACTTGGGCATGGTGTTGACCACGCCGCCATAACTGGCGATCTCACGTGAGTGCATGCGGTCATAGAGAACACCAATCGCCAAAAACATGGCAGCCGACACAAAACCGTGCGAAATCATCTGAACAATACCGCCCGACATACCGAGTTCATTGAATATGAAAAAACCCAGTGTGACAAAGCCCATATGGGCAACCGATGAGTACGCCACCAACTTCTTCATGTCCTTTTGGACCAGGGTCACAAAACCAACGTAGACCACGGCGGCCAAAGATAACCCGATCATCAATCCAGACCACTCATGCGAAGCGTCAGGCGCAATCGGCAATGAGAAACGCAAAAAGCCATAAGCTCCAAGCTTCAGCATGATGGCCGCCAGGACAGCGGAGCCACCCGTAGGCGCTTCCACGTGAACATCAGGCAACCAGGTGTGAACCGGCCACATCGGCACCTTGACCGCAAACGCTGACAAAAACGCAAAGAACAACAGGGTCTGAGCGGTGCTGCCCAATGGGAGCTTGTGCCAGGTCAGCAGGTCAAAGCTGCCACCCGACGTGGTGTACAGATAAATCAAGGCGACCAGCATCAGCAATGAACCCAGCAGCGTATACAAAAAGAACTTGAATGCCGCGTAAATCTTGTTAGGACCACCCCAAATACCAATGATCAGGTACATCGGGATCAGCGTGGCTTCAAAAAACACATAAAACAGCATGCCGTCAAGTGCGCAGAACACGCCAATCATCAGCCCGCTCAAAATCAGGAAAGCACCCATGTACTGATTCACGCGGGTGGTAATGACTTCCCAACCAGCAATGACCACGACCACGTTGATAAAAGCCGTCAACAAGACAAACCAGAACGAAATGCCATCGATACCCAAGTGATAGTTGATGTTGAAGCGCTCAATCCATGGGGCATTTTCAACAAATTGCATGGCCGCAGTGGCCACATCAAACTGCGCATAAAGCGGCAAGGTAACCAACAGGCTGACGACTGCACCAATCAACGCAATCCAGCGAACAGCCCGCGCCTGGTCATCTCGACCCAGTGCAAGCAACACAACACCGAAGAAAATCGGCGTCCAAATAGCCAGGCTCAGCAAACCCATTTTTATATTTCTCCTTATTTGAGCCAGACGAAGTAAGTCATCAACATGACAACCCCCAGCGCCATCGTCAGGGCATAGTCATACAAATACCCCGTTTGAAGTTTGCGCGCAATCCCGGAAATCCAGCCAACGATGCGCCAGGAACCATTCACCACAGCGCCATCGATAACAGCCTGATCACCCACCTTCCAGAGCACAACACCCAAGCCACGGGTAGCCGGTGCCAACACGTTTTCGTTGAACCAGTCCATGTAGTACTTGTTCTCAAGCAGCGTGTAAATGGGCCCAATGCGCCGCTTGATCGCAGCCGGCAAGGCTGGGTTGACCATGTACATGTAATAGGAAGAAACAACACCGGCCAAAGCCAGCCAGAACGGTGCTGCAGTCAGTCCATGCAGAGCCAGTTGAACCGGCCCATGGAATTCCTCACGAAGTACCTCCATGGCCTTATGGATTTCGGCATTGACAAAGATTGCATCCTTGAAAAAATCACCAAACAACATTGGGCCAACGGTGATGAAACCGATCAGCACAGACGGAATGGCCAGTAACACCAGCGGTAAGGTCACCACCCAGGGTGTTTCATGAGGCTTGCTGGCAGTACCGTGGTGCCCATGGTCGTGACCATGATGGGCATCCGGATTTTGATCAAACCTCTCTTTGCCGTGAAACACCAAAAAGTACAAGCGGAAAGAATAGAAAGCAGTGATAAAAACGCCCGCCAATACAGCGAAGTAGGCAAACCCGGCAGCCGGCAGCGTGCTAGCGTGCACTGCCATGATGATTTCGTCCTTGGAATAAAACCCGGCAAAGAATGGCGTTCCAATCAGCGCAAGTGAACCCATCAGCGAGGTGATCCAGGTGATCGGCATGTATTTGCGCAAGCCACCCATCCAGCGAATGTCCTGGTTATGGTGAACACCCATGATGACGGAACCCGCAGCCAAAAACAGCAAGGCTTTGAAAAAGGCATGTGTCATCAGGTGAAATACTGCGACTGAATACGCTGAGGCACCCAGCGCCACCGTCATGTACCCAAGCTGTGACAAGGTCGAATAGGCAATCACACGTTTGATGTCGTTCTGAATGATGCCCAGAAAACCCATAAATAATGCAGTAATAGCGCCAATCACCAACACGAAATTCAGTGCAGTCTCGCTTAGTTCAAACAAAGGCGACATCCGGGCAACCATAAAGATACCAGCAGTCACCATGGTGGCAGCATGGATCAGAGCAGAAATGGGGGTCGGGCCTTCCATTGAGTCAGGCAACCAGACGTGCAACGGAAACTGCGCTGATTTACCCATGGCGCCGATAAACAGGCAAATGCAAATGACAGTGATGAGCATCCAGCTGGTGCCCGGCAGCACCATTGGTGCGATCTCTGCAGACTTGGCAAAGATCTCGCCGTAGTTGAGAGTGCCAGTGTAGGCTGCCAGTAGTCCAATGCCCAGAATGAACCCGAAGTCACCCACCCGGTTGACCAAAAAAGCCTTCATATTGGCAAAAATTGCCGTGGGCTTATTAAACCAAAAGCCAATCAGCAAATACGAGACAAGGCCGACTGCTTCCCAACCGAAGAACAACTGCAGCAGGTTGTTGCTCATAACCAGCACCAACATGGAGAAAGTAAACAAGGAAATATAGGCAAAGAAGCGGTTGTAACCTTCATCCTCTTCCATATAGCCAATGGTGTAAATGTGCACCATCAGCGAGACAAAAGTCACCACCGACATCATCATGGCAGTCAGGCCGTCGACCAGAAAGCCGATTTCCATCTTCATGCCACCCACCACCATCCAGGTGTAGACGGTTTCATTGAAGCGCGCACCGTCCAGAGCAACGCTTCTCAGCGTCATTGCTGACAAGACAAACGCCAGAAACACACTCAGTATGGTCACAGAATGTGACAGCCGCCGACCAATCAGATTGCCACCAAATTTGGTACCAAGAATGCCTGCGATCAAGGAACCCGCCAGCGGCGCAAGTGGAATCGCCAGCAATGTTGCGGCAGAAAGGGTTTGACTCATTTTGATTAACCCTTCAACGAATTGAGTTCGTCCACATTGATGCTTGATTTATTACGAAACAGCAGCACCAGAATAGCCAGACCGATCGCAGCCTCTGCCGCTGCCACCGTGAGGATGAAAAACACAAATATCTGACCGTGCAAATCACCTAGGTAATAGGAGAACGCAACAAAATTAGTGTTGACCGCCAGCAACATCAGTTCAATGGCCATCATCAGAACAATAAGATTCTTGCGATTGAGAAAAATGCCAACGACAGACATTGCGAACAAGATAGCCCCCAAGGACAAAAAGTGACCAAGTGTCAACGTCATGCTTTTTCCCCTGAGTTCAAGGCTGCCGGAGCCGGCTCTATTGAAGTCTGCGTAGCGGTCATCTTCACGACAGTCAAGCGATCCCGCGCTTTCACGCGCACTTGGGTGCCCGGGTCAATATGTTTGCTGTCTTTGCGCTCGCGCAGTGTCAAGGCAATGGCGGCAAACATGGCAACCAACAGAATAGCTGCAGCAACTTCGAGCGGATAGATGTACTGGGTGTACAACAATTTTCCCAACACCTTGGTATTGGAAATTTCCGCCACAACAGACCCTGCAGCTGCTGCGACGGCGGGACTGTCCGTGACGCGAAACCCCCCCATCAACACCGCCGCCATTTCCAGTGCAATCACGATTCCCACCACAGCCGCAATTGGGAAGTGCTTCCAGAAACCTTCTCGCAAACGCTCAATATTCACGTCAAGCATCATCACAACGAACAAAAATAGCACCATCACTGCCCCGACGTAGACCAAAATCAAGGTCAAGGACAAAAACTCGGCCTTCAACAGCATCCAGATCATGGAGGCCTGGAAGAACGTCAAGACAAGAAACAGAACCGCGTGAATAGGATTGCGTGCCGTGATCACGCGAAACGCTGCAAAGAGCAGGATCACAGAAAATACATAAAACAGACCGGTCGTGACACTCATGATTCAGATTCTTTCTTGCGACGGATCAACGGTATTTGGCGTCAGCCGACTTGTTGGCGGCAATTTCGGATTCATACCGGTCACCTACGGCTAACAACATCTCTTTCGTGAAATACAGGTCGCCCCGTTTTTCACCGTGGTATTCCAGAATATGGGTTTCAACAATGGAATCCACCGGGCAACTCTCTTCACAAAAGCCACAAAAAATGCACTTGGTCAAATCAATGTCATAGCGACTGGTGCGACGCGAACCGTCAGCGCGCACCTCGGACTCAATCGTGATCGCCATGGCGGGACAAACAGCTTCGCACAATTTGCAAGCAATGCAGCGCTCTTCGCCGTTCTCATAGCGCCGCAAGGCGTGCAGACCGCGAAAGCGGGGAGATAAAGGCGTTTTCTCTTCCGGGTACTCCAGGGTAATTTTGCTTTTAAACGCATATTTCCCTGTCAGCATCATGCCTTTGAGCAACTCAGCCAGAAAGAAACTCGACAAAAAGTCTTTCAACGAGAAGGCAATCCCGCCGGACTTTTCAACAGTATTTGAAATTGGGGTAGACATAGACAGCTCGAATTACTTCCAAATGTTCCATGGGGTCTGCATC
>JBBQZI010000018.1:0-23029 GCA_038207855.1 Burkholderiales bacterium | reverse complement strand
ATTTGCCTGGGCAAAAGCACCTATGCGCGTTGCGGCATCATCGTCAATGTGACGCCGTTCGAGCCCGAGTGGGAAGGCTATGTGACGCTGGAGTTTTCCAATACAACGCCACTACCGGCCAAAATTTACGCCGGTGAAGGCTGTGCGCAGGTGCTTTTTTTCGAGAGCGACAAAGACGATGTCTGCGAAACCAGCTACAAAGACCGCGGCGGCAAATACCAAGGACAACGTGGTGTCACGCTGCCCAGGGCCTGAGATCGGGAGCCAGTCATGAAATGGGAAGGCAACCGGCAGTCGGACAACGTGGAAGACCGCCGTGATGGCGGGAGCGCAGGAGGGGGTGGCATTGGCGGGCGCCACATTGGTATTGGCACAATCATCGTGGCGCTGGTGGGGTGGGGTGTGTTTGGTATCAATCCGCTGACCACGGTGAATGTGCTCAGTGGCGGTGGCCAGCAACAAGCGTCCGTGCAGCAAGCCCCAGCGCACAAGCCGCCACCCGATGATCAAATGGCGAAGTTCGTCTCCACCGTGCTGGCAGATACTGAAGACGTATGGACGCAGGTGTTTAAAGCAGGCGGCGCGACCTACAAAGACCCAAAGCTGGTGCTGTTTCGTGGCGCTACGCCCACCGCCTGCGGTCAAGGTCAGTCGGCTATGGGGCCGTTTTACTGCCCTGCCGACCAAAAGGTGTACATCGACCTCGGGTTTTATGAAACCCTCAAAAAACAATTGGGTGCCCCGGGTGAGTTTGCGCAGGCTTATGTGATTGCGCACGAGGTGGGACACCACGTGCAACACCAGCTGGGTATCACGGACAAGGTTGATGCCATGCGGGGGCGGCTTTCCAAAGTCGAAAACAACGTCATGAGCGTGCGTGTAGAGTTGCAAGCCGATTGTTTTGCCGGTGTCTGGGCATACCATGCCAACAACCAGCGGCAATTGCTGGAAAACGGAGATATTGAATCGGCCATGAACGCTGCCGCCAAGATTGGTGACGATGCGCTGCAGCGCGCCGGTGGTGGCGCGGTGGTGCCAGACAGCTTTACCCACGGCACCAGTGCGCAGCGTCAGCGCTGGTTTGATCTGGGCCTGAAAAACGGCAGTGTCAAGCGCTGCGATACCTTCTCCGCACGTCAACTTTGACGATTGGGGGATAATACCGGTTTGCCCCAGCCCTTGGGGTGCCACCAGCTATCGGTTCGATAGCAACTGAACCTGGCTAGGAATGACCGACTTGATTTCTGAAATCTCCCCCGAATTGACTGGCGAAACGCCCCCCATGGCCTTTGCCCAATTGCAACTTTCCGCACCACTGGCACGCGCCGTGGCCGAAATGGGCTATGAGTCCATGACCCCGATCCAGGCCCAAGCCATTCCTGTGGTTCTGCAAGGCCGCGACGTAATGGGTGCTGCCCAGACCGGAACCGGAAAAACCGCCGCGTTTGCACTGCCACTGCTGCAGCGCATGCTCAAGCATGAAAACGCCTCAACATCACCCGCGCGCCACCCGGTGCGTGCACTGGTGCTGCTGCCCACACGCGAACTGGCCGTTCAAGTGGCTGAGCAGGTCGAGTTGTACGCCAAGTACACCAACCTGCGCAGCGGCGTGGTGTTTGGTGGTATGGACATGAAGCCGCAAACGCTCGAGCTTAAAAAAGGCGTTGAAGTGCTGGTGGCAACGCCGGGGCGCTTGCTTGACCACATTGAAGCAAAAAATTGCGTGCTCAATCAGGTTGAATACGTGGTGCTCGACGAAGCCGACCGTATGCTGGACATCGGCTTCTTGCCCGACTTGCAGCGCATCCTGAGTTATTTGCCCAAGCAGCGCACCACGCTGCTGTTTTCGGCCACCTTCTCATCTGAGATCAAGCGCCTGGCCAGCAGCTACCTGCAAGATCCGGTGACGATCGAAGTGGCGCGCTCGAATGCCGCAGCCTCCACTGTGGAGCAACATTTTTACAGTGTTGGTGACGACGACAAGCGCCACGCATTGCATCAAATTTTGAAGCAACGCGGGCTGAAACAGGCGTTTGTGTTTGTCAACAGCAAGCTTGGCTGCGCCCGGTTGGCACGTTCGCTTGAGCATGAAGGTCTGAAGACCACCGCCTTGCACGGCGACAAGAGCCAGGATGAGCGTCTCAAGGCGCTTGAATCGTTCAAGAGCGGCGAGGTTGACTTGCTGGTGTGTACGGATGTGGCCGCGCGCGGTCTGGACATCAAGGATGTGCCGGCTGTCTTCAACTTTGACATTCCGTACAACGCCGAAGATTACGTGCACCGCATTGGCCGCACCGGTCGCGCCGGGGCTGCTGGACTGGCCGTTAATTTTGTCAGCAAGAGTGATGCACGGCTGGTGACTGACATCGAGAAGCTGCTGAAAACCAAAATTGAACTTGAACCCATCGAGTTTGAAGAAGATTTGCCGGACATCCGTAAGCAAGGCCATATCAACGATGGTCGGCGCATGTACCAGCAGGAGTCATCTGACGCGCGTCGTGATGGCTATGTGGTGCGCGCTCCGCGTCCGCCACGCGATGATTCGTCACGGGCACCCAAAAAGGTCAAAGATCCGTTTTTTGACAAGCCATATGAACCGGCATTGCCAGCTGATGCCGCGCCCGCCTGGGAAGCTGCAGCCGCCAGGCCGGGCGTTCGCACCATTTCCAGCAATATCAAGTCCAAACGCAAGGTGGCCGCGCTCTTTACTGCCGCCTGCTAGCACCATTCCCGCGCCTGCGGGAACCCTGCTTAATTGCCTGGCTTTTGGGCCTGCTCGCAGCGCACCCGAATCACTTCAGGGGCTGGCGCGCGACTGCCAGCGCTGAGTTTGAGTGCGCTCAAGTGCCCACCCCACACGCAACCTGAATCCAAAGCCAGTACGTCTGGGCGATCCAGCCAGCCCAGCGTTGACCAATGCCCAAACGCCACGGTGACATCGGCCGTTTGGCGGCCCGGCACGTCAAACCAAGGCAGGTAGCCCGGTGGTGTCGCATCGAGCCCTTCATTGGCATCAAACTCCATCTCGCCTTGTGCCGTGCAAAAACGCAGCCGCGTCAGAGCGTTGACGATGACGCGCAACCGGTCTGCGCCGGTCAATGCATCGCTCCACGCGATTGGCGAGTTGCCATACATCTGGCGCAGAAATTCAGGCAAATCAGATCCCCGCAAAACCGCTTCAACCTCATTGGCAAGCGCTATTGTCTTGCTAGCTGTCCACGCAGGCAATACGCCGGCGTGAACCATTAAATAGGGTTTATCTTGATGCGTGATCAGCATGGCCATGCGTTGCTGGCGCACCCAGTCCAGCATGGCCTGGCGGTCGGGCGCGTCGAGCACCCCTGACAAAGTGTCCTTGCGGCTGGGCTTGCGGCTGCCGTGCGCGGCGGCCAGCAGGTGCAGGTCATGGTTGCCCAGTAAACACTGCGCGGCTGCGCCATAGCCCATCAGACGGCGCAGCACGCCCGCCGAATCCGGCCCGCGGTTGACCAGATCACCCAACAAGTACAGGATGTCACGACTGGGTGAAAAAGAAATTTTGTCCAAAAGCCGTTGCAAAGCGCTGTCGCAGCCCTGCACGTCGCCAATCAAGTAAAGTGCCATGGTGTTTATTGTCGTGTGAGTTCCATGGAATTTTTGCTGATTGTTTTTTTGACGCTGCTCAACGGCGTGTTTGCCATGACCGAACTGGCGCTGGCCGCCAGCCGCAAGTCGCGTCTCAATGCCATGGCTGAAGCGGGTGACAAGGGTGCGCATGCAGCGCTTACCTTGCTCAATAACCCCAACCAGTTCTTGTCCACCGTGCAGGTTGGCATCACGTCCATCGGGGTGCTCAACGGTATTGTGGGTGAAGCGGCCTTCAGTTCGGGCGTGGCCACTTGGCTGCATGGCTTGGGTGTGGCAGAAAAGGCGGCTGCCATTTCTGCCACAGCCCTGGTGGTGACGCTGATTACCTTCACTACCATCATTTTTGGCGAACTCGTGCCCAAACGCATCGGCCAGTTGTACCCGGAGCCGGTGGCGCGCTGGGTCGCGCGGCCGATGCTGTGGCTGGCGCGGGCGGCCGGGCCGTTTGTCAAATTGCTGGCGGGCTCGACTGCGGCTGTGCTCAAGCTGCTGGGCATCGACGCCAACGTCACGCGCCCCATGACGGAAGAGGAAATTGCCGCCAGTCTGGAGGAGGGGGTGGATGCCGGTGTGATCGAGCAGCAAGAGCACCAGATGGTTCAGAACGTCTTTGGACTGGATGAACGGCCATTGACATCGCTGATGGTTCCGCGCGCTGAGGTGGATTGGCTTGATGCCAGCTTTACGGTTGCTCAGGGTCTGCAAAAGGTGGGTGCCGATGGGGCGCAACGGGCCCACTCCTGGTACCCGGTGTGCCGCGGCTCGATGGACGATGTGGTTGGCAAAATCAGCGTGGCCCGCTTGCTGGAACTGGGTGCGCAGGTGCCTGGCACGCTAGAGGACTACGCGACTGCGGCTACTTTTGTGCCGGAGACCATCAGCGGTATGGAGTTGTTGGAGCAGCTTCGCGCCAAGGTGGGTCGCATGGTGTTGGTGGTTGATGAATATGGCGTGGTGCAAGGCATGTTGACGCCGCACGATCTGCTGGAAGCCATTACCGGTGAATTGCAGCCGGGCGGCAAGACCGATGCCTGGGCTACCTTGCGCGACGACGGCAGTTGGCTGCTGGAGGGCTTGATGCCCATCAGCGAGCTCAAAGCCAGGCTGGATATTGATGACCTGCCCGATGAAGAGCGGGGACGCTACAACACGGTGGCCGGTTTGCTGATGGCCGTGAGCGGGCGCTTGCCGACAACCGGCGAAAAAGTGGTTTGCGAGGGCTGGGTGTTTGAGGTGCTGGACCTTGATGGCAAGCGCATCGACAAGGTCATGGCCAGCCGGCTTGCGGTCAAATAGCGCTCGCGGTGGCAATTGAATGGCAAATTGGGGAACTCAGGCTCGCCCGGCCAGGCGGTAAGCCAGCAGGCCCAATAGCTCATGCAGGGCGGTGCGCCATTTTTTGACACCGACATCCATCGTGTATTGCGTCCACGGCGTATGCGTGCCACTGCGAAAATCCACCGGGTAGGCGGTGACGTTCCAGCCAGCGGCCTGAAATGTGGCCATGGCACGCGGCATGTGCGAGGCAGAAGTCAGCAGCAACCAGTGCCGGGTTGGATCAACGCCGGCGAGTTGCTTACTCAATAGGGCGTTTTCATAGGTGGTATGCGAGGCTGATTCGTACGTCACCTGCGCGGACGAAATGCCCTGCCCATCAAAGAAGATTTTGGCCCGATCCGCTTCGGACAAGCCGTTGGCAAACAAATCGCCTTCACCGCCGGTGAAAAGCACGCGCAAATGCGGCTGCTGGCGCAGCAGCGGTAACACTTCGGTCATGCGATCCGCCGCTTCATTGAGGGCGCTTTGGCGAGGTGCCGTCCATGTGTAGGAGGGCTCCAGTGCACCACCCAGCACAATCACGCCAGCATAAGCCTGCCAGTTTTCGGTGGGGGTGTGGGGTGGATATTGATTTTCAAGCTGGCGTAACAACAGGTTGGGCAAAGGCTCCCACCCCAGTATCAGCAACAGCGTCAGGGCCGCTGCACTCAGCCGAATACTCCTCGTTGGCCGCCGCGATCGGGTGCTCAGTAAGGCCCCGAGTATCAGCAGCGCGACCCAGGCCAGGGGTTGGGTCGCGAAGGCGAGTAATTTGGCGGCAATGAACATGTATTAGCACTCACGCCCGGTCAGGCATCCAGGCGGTGACTGGTGGTCGGCCAGCCAGGTTTAGCCGGGCTATTAGCGGGGCGGTCTCGGCCAACAATTTGCCGCGCTTGAAGACTTTCAGCCGCGTGGCGCGCAGCCGCAAAGCCTCCACCGGGTCGCGCGCTTGCAGCAGCACAAAGTCGGCGTTGCAACCCGCCGACAAGCCGTAGTTTTCCAGCCCCATGACGCGCGCGGCGTTGACGGTGACGGCATCAAAGCACTGGCGCATAGCGGCCTGACTGGTCATCTGCGCCACATGCAAGCCCATGTGGGCCACTTCAAGCATGTCGCCACTGCCCAGGCTGTACCACGGGTCCATCACGCAGTCGTGGCCAAACGCCACGTTGATGCCGGCTGCCAGAAGCTCGGGTACGCGTGTCATGCCGCGGCGCTTGGGGTAAGTGTCGTGCCTACCTTGCAGCGTGATGTTGATCAGCGGGTTGGCCACCGCGTGCAACTGCGCATCCGCCATCAGCGCGATGAGCTTGCTGACGTAATAGTTGTCCATGCTGTGCATGCTGGTCAAGTGCGAACCCGTGACACGGCCATGCAGACCCAGGCGCTGCGTCTCATACGCCAACGTTTCGACATGGCGTGACAACGGGTCGTCCGACTCGTCACAGTGCATGTCGACGCGCAGGCCGCGTTCGGCGGCGATTTCGCACAGCAGCTTGACGCTGGCCGCGCCTTGCTCAGAAGTGCGCTCAAAGTGCGGAATGCCGCCTACCACGTCCACACCTTTGTCGAGTGCCCGTTTGAGGTTGGTCAGCGCGCCCGGTGCCCGCAGTACGCCGTTCTGCGGAAACGCCACCAGTTGCAGGTCGATGTAGGGGTGCACGCGTGTCTTCACTTCCAGCAGCGCGTCTACCGCCAGCAGGCGGTCATCACACACGTCCACATGGGTGCGTATCGCCAGCAAGCCCTTGGCTACCGCCCAATCGCAGTAGCTCAGCGCGCGCTCAATCAAGGCTTCCTGCGTGAGCAAGGGTTTGAGTTCACTCCATAGCGCAATGCCTTCGAGCAGCGTGCCTGACTGGTTGACGCGCGGCAGGCCGTAGCTCTGCGTGGCATCCATGTGAAAGTGCGGGTCGACAAACGGTGGGCTGAGCAACTGGCCCTGTGCGTCCAGCGTTTGATGCGCCGGGGCATTCATGCCGGGCAAAACGTCGATGATTTTCCCAGCCGCGACGGCGATCGACATGTCGGTTCGGCCATCGGGCAGGGTGGCATTTTTGATGAGTAGATCAAGCATATTGAGATGTCTTAATTGCTATAAAATTTGTATCATTTAACGCTTATTCATCAAGGGTTATAGCGCAAATCAGCACTAAATCCGACGTGCCGCCCTATACTTGTGTGACTTCATTAGCTACTTCCCGCATGCTCGCCACCCTGACACCTTTTCTTCTGCAGTGGATCATTACGGCGGTGTCGCTCTGGGTTGCAAGTTTCGTTTTTGATGGCCTGAAGTTTGGCAGTTCCCCCTCTTTGATCATCTCGGCGCTGATGCTTGGTTTTGCCAATGCCATCATCAGGCCGATGCTCTTTGTGCTTACCTTGCCACTGACATTGCTGACGTTTGGTCTGTTTGTTTTGGTCATCAATGCGTTGATGATTCAGTTGGTGGCCTGGCTGGTCAAAGGATTCCGCGTATCGAGTTTCTGGACTGCATTTTTTGCGAGCATCTTCATATCATTGTTCAGCATCTTGATTGGGTCGCTGATTCCGGGTGATAGCCCTGCGACCACGATTCAAATGCCTCACAGTGGCAGATGGCTTTGAAGTGAAAGTGGTGCGGGTGCTATGAATGTCCTGAAAAGTCAGAGGCAGGCATAGATGAACATTCCTGCAGCAAAGCAAAATCGATGCTATAGAAATAAAAAAAACACCCAAACTTGTGATCTAGGTGCTTGATTTATATGAGTATCTGGTGGGAACTGAGAGATTCGAACTCTCGACCTACGGATTAAGAGTCAGACAATCATAGTATTTTCCAGTGTTGATTAACCCCTATACAATCAATACAAATCAATACAAATCAATAGCTTACAGCAAAAGCACTGGACAGGTTGACAGTGTAAGCGTTGATTGATATTCCCCAAAATGGGGCAAAAGTGGCTACATGGTGGCTACATGGAAAGGTGAACGACATGGCAAGACCGAAAAACACAGACGCGCCAGACCTGACGCAAGCGCAAGGCCTGACCGCCCCGTTAATCGAGCGCCTGACCTGCCCAACGGGTAAACAACAGGCATTCATGCGCGACAGTGACACCAAGGGGCTACGGGTTCGCGTTACCGCTGCTGGTGCCAAGTCATTCGTTTACGAGCGCAAGCTAGAACGTCAGACCATACGCCGCACCATTGGCGACGTATCTACCTGGAGCATTGAACAAGCCCGCATTGAAGCCCGCCGCCTTGGTGTGATGTTGGACAACGGCACAGACCCGCGAGAGCTTGAGCGGCAGCAACAGGAAAACAAGGCCACGCAAGCCGCCGCCGTGCTGGAATCAGACCGACAAGCCACATTGACCGTGAGCGAGGCATGGGCCGTGTACCTGGCAGAGCGCAAGCCACATTGGGGTGAGCGTCATTACCGCGACCATGTGGCATTGACGAAAGCGGGTGGCGTACCGTCCAAGCGCGGCACCAGTGGCAGAGGGGTGACTGTGGCGATGCCGCTGCATCCACTAATGGCCCTGACCCTGCACGACCTTGACAGCGCCACGATAGAGGCATGGGCCGCGAAAGAAGCAGCTACCCGCCCAACTGCTGCCCGGCTTGCGTGGCGTTGTCTGAAGGCGTTTTTGAGCTGGTGCGGTGAACAGGATGCATACAAACCGCTGGTGGCTGGTGGCAATGCCGCGAAGTCAAAGAAGGCCCGCGAGTCATTGGGCAAAGCTGGCGTAAAACAGGATGCACTTTTGCGGGAACAGTTGCCCGTCTGGTTTGATGCCGTGCAGAAAATCAGCAACCCGGTCATTGCCGCCTACCTGCAAACCTTGCTGCTGACTGGTGCGCGGCCTGGCGAGGTGTTGGGTCTGAAGTGGGACGACATAAATTCAAAGTGGCGTGGCCTGACCATCAGGGACAAAGTGGCGGGCACTCGCGTTACCCCCCTGACCCCGTACATTGCAAACCTGCTGGCCAGTCTGCCCAAGCGCAACGAGTGGGTTTTCTCAAGTGCTACCGCTGGCGCTGGTTCTCTGACCATCCCGCGCAATCCACACAATCAGGCGTGCAAAGTGGCTGGCATCGATGGCCTGACCCTGCATGGCCTGCGCCGTTCGTTTAAGAGCCTGACAGAGTGGCTGGAGATACCCGCCGGGGTTGTCGCTCAAATCATGGGACACAAGCCAAGCGCCACGGCTGAAAAGCATTACACGGTAAGGCCACTTGACCTGCTTCGCGTGCATCACGAAAAGATTGAAGCGTGGATTTTGGAGCAGGCCGGGGTGACGTTCAATGCCAAAGCCGAGCCGGGCAAACTGCGTGTGGTGGTAGGTTGACTCACTGAATTGATGCCATTACAATAAATGACAATGCGATTCACCTTTGACCCCAACAAGGACGCTGCCAACATCGTCAAACATGGCTTGTCGCTGGCTGATGCGCCGCTGGTGTTCAACGCGCCGGACAAGCTGACGCTGGAATCACCCAAGGCTGGCGAAGCCCGTTTGATGGATGTGGCAATGGTGGAAATTGCAGGCGTGCTGCTGGCGCTGGTGTACGTGCTGCGTAAACCGGACGAAGTGCGTGCAATCTCATTGCGCCGGGCATCCAAACAGGAAAGGGTTTTATATGCAAGCTACCAAGAAACCGACTGAGAAAACAGGCACCGACTGGGAGCGTGTCAAACGTGAGGCCGCACAAGATGCGCCCGTTCAGCGCACACCAGATAGTGACCCTTACGACCCGAACGATGCTGCTGCCGTGGCTGCGTATTGGGCAGGTGCCACTATCAAGCGTGGGCGTGGTCGACCTGCCGTGGCTGTGAAGCGCCCAACGCTGAATATGCGCATCGATGCTGAAGTGCTGAACGCATTCAAGGCAACAGGCCCGGGCTGGCAAACCCGCATCAATGCCGTGCTGCGTGATGCTGTGGCGCATGGGCGTTCCTGAGGTGGCCGCATAGAGTTTTTGCACCAGATAGGCCAGCTTGCAAACCTGGCCGAAAAGCGGAATCTCTCGCCGCCTGCTGGTGCATCCTGAATCGAGGGGCGCACTTGAGAGGGTGACGACATGACTGACGACGAATTTACCAAAGGTTTTGAGACTGCGTGCCAACTGGATGACGCAAAAAATGAACTGGCGCGAGTGTCTGCATATCGTGGCACAGACCCCATAGCGATAGACCTTCAACGCAAGCAAATTGCCGACGCACAAGCTGAAGTTTCCCGATTGACGGAAGCACTCAAGCCGCCAAAACCGCCAGCACCAGAAGCTGCCCAGGTTGCGCCAGTGGTTGTGGCGCCAGCAGGGGTTCCTGAGCCGTTGAAGCCGCTGTCACGCGGAACTGCGCAAGATGCCGCCATCCATGAGGCAATGCGCGAAGCAGGCTACAACCCGCTGGCGCTTCCAAAGAACAACCCTGGAAAGCCTGGCGTAAAAGCTGCCATGAAAATTGCGTTGGTGGGTAAGCACCCGGCATTCCCAAAAGACGGAACACAGTTTGTAAAGGCGTGGGATAGGCTGCGCAGTCTGGGTGAAATAGCAGACGCAGGGTAGGTATCCCCGCTGGGGTGTACCCCTAACTGGGGGATACGGGGACACTTGCGGGGGAGGATACCTACCCGGAAAAACTCGCTCCATGCATCGTGATTCCGATGTGTTTGGAGCATAAGAACCCATTTGTAAATCAACATCAGACCGACATTCAGACCCTGTTAGCGCAATTTTTGGCACAACTGCCACCCGCCCAACTTGAGCAACTGACCCACAGGTCAGACGGTTTCCCTGACATTCGCACCGAGAGCCGGACGCACGTCAAGACTGCCATTGCAGCGCATTGGCTTGGTCGTCAGGAACAAACGCTTAGGGGATGGGCCAGCGCGGAATCGGGGCCGCTTCGCCCGATTCGGGTATCTGGGAAACTGGCCTGGAACGTGAGCGAAATCCGCAAGCTTTTGGGAGTGCTGTAATGAAAACGCCCAACACCACCGAAGTAATGCCGAGCGCCGTAGAACGCCTCGATTCTATTGGCACATTCCCCAAGCGTAAAAATACTGTGTTGGCAGGTGTCCTGGCGCATCTGTTGACTGGTCATGAGCTGACAAGCATGGATGCTGTGCGTGGGTCAAACACCACGAGATTGTCAGGGGCCATCGTGGCACTGGCTGCAACTGGCGCGAGATCGAATCGCTATCACTGGCCTATCAGTTATGAGGATTTTGAAGTTGACACGGCTGACGGACGGGTGGCCAATGTCCGGCGCTTTTGGATAGCGCCTGAAACGCGGCAGGCTGCGTTGTTGGCTGGCGCTGCGCAGTGGTGCCATGATGTGCGGCTGGAGCGCTCACAACGTCGCATGAACGCAGAGCGCGCATGCTTTATTGACCTGTAGGGTCTGAAAATGGAACAGGCTTTTATCGGCATCAAAACAATCAGCCTCTCAACACGTGGTGCGCATAAACCTTGCTCGATAGAAAGGGCAGTTGCACACAACAAGCGCGAGGAGTTTCACCCGGACGAGAGGCACGACCCTGCGCGCAGGAACATGAACCGGACGTTGGCTGGCCAAGCTACAGCGGCTGGCGTGATGGGCTTTTACAACGATGTAGTGGCCGATGCCGGGATAGACCGCAGCAAGCTACGCAAAGACCACGTTCAAAGCCTGGAGTGCATGTTCTCGCTTGAGCCGGGCACGCAGGTGGATGCACTGGCCTACTTTGAATGGTGCACCCGTTGGGCGGAGTCAAAGTTTGGGTCTGCCAACCTGTTGTCGAGTGACGTTCATTTTGATGAACATCAGCCACATTGCCATGTGTTGTTTGCTCCGCTGCGCCAAGGCAAGTGGACAGGCGGCAACGACCTGGACGGGGCAAAGTTAAACGCCTTGCGTGATGACTTCTTCGACCAAGCTTTTGAGCATTGGGGCCTTTTGCGGCCAGTCGAAAAACTTCGCGGTGAGGTGTTGCGTGCTGGCGTGGCGGCTGTCCTTGATGAGCTTCGCAGGACAAGCGACCCGATGTTGAGCAGTCCGGCTTGGCCTTGCGTTCTGCGCTTCATTGCAAGCGACCCGAGGTCACTGATGGCCCATTACGGAATCAGGCCAATGACCCCAAAGCAGAAGCACGTCCCGACCGCTGCGCAACTGCATATCAAACACAGCAAGCCAACAGCGAAAGACCGCGACCCGAAACCGTTATGCTTTCAAAGACATGCACAACCCGAAACCGTTACGCTTTCCAAAAAGACCCACGGAAAAACCGAAAGCGATGCTCTGTACGCTTTCCAAAAATCATCATGCAAACAAGGGGATGAAACGGCAGCACCCAGCGCCAGCAAGCCGCCACCACCCGACCGTCCGGTGGTCGCCGATTCATCAGCAGAAGTCAGCACCTTGACAGCACCAAATCAGCACCACCGGGAAGGAACCAAGGAGACCCGTGAGCGCGAGACTGAGCATCAGGCCGGGCAGTGGTGCGAGGAGTTGGGCGAGTTCATCAATGAGCCGCCACGACCAAGCCGAGCCGCACGACAAGCCGCTGACGAGTGGGTGGCTGCTTCGCTGACGCACTTGCACTGATTTGAAATATGACCAAAAGTTGCCAAGATGAAGCCAGCCCAAAGCACCCAGCCGAATCACAACCAAATCCGAGAACACACCCATGACAAACACACCATTGTTCACTCCGACCAAAGACGGCAAAGCCTACGACCTCACACCGCCAGCAGTGCTGCTGGTTCTTGCCGACAGTGCGTACCAGCAAGGCGACGACGGAACCACGCCACAGGGCCGAGGTCGAGCGCTGCGCATGGTTCATGCCATGCTATCGGCCGCACGGGCAGGGGGCTACACGCAGACCGACATTCTGAACACTTTGCTGGCGAATGGCGAGGTGTCGCACCGTGTCAAGGCAATGGCAATTGAGGCCATGCGCTGTGCAGGCGATGACCGAATCGGCCAAATCTTCGTTTCCATGCGCAGCAAGGGCAACCAATGAAGCCATCACGTGAATGCATTGCCGCCTTGGAGCGGTTCGACTACTTGGCCGAAACCCTTGGCCGCGACCATGCCGAAAGTAGGCAGGCGCTGGAACTGGTCATGGCGCTGGCACCGATTGAGCTGCAAGCCATGATGCACGCCAAAGCGCTTGAGCTGGGTCTTACGCCGCCAGCAAGTGGCTACCTGGCAGACGCGACCCCGGTCTACCGCTTGAAAGATGTGGCCGCACGGCTGGGACTGTCCGAAGCCGATGCCAGTGAATCACTGAAGATGGTCAAGTCCGAGCGCGCTGCGGCTGGTCTGGACAATGGGACGATTGACCCTGAGAGTTTCCATTGGAAACAGTAGCCAAGCCGCCAGAATGCCACAGGCGGGCCGACAGTACGAATCAAGGGTGCGAGCCAGACAGCCAGATTCAAGCGCAGCCTGAGCCGTTTGATGGCTGTGTGTGCCGCTGGTGCTGGTTGCCACGTCGGTTACAACGCTGGTTACATGCCACGGGTAATTTTCACACTGGCATGATGCTGGAAAATAACTCTGCACTCAGTGCAGCCTTTTCACAGATGGTTGCCACTCTCCGGTTAACAGCCTGGTTGCCAGCCAAAGTGAACTTTCAGACTGACACGACGCGGCAGGCAATAACTCTGCACTGAGTGCAGACTTTCCGGTTTGGTACGCACCCTGGTACGTAGGCGATGGCGGTTCGCGTCGTGGTAAGTGCGAAAAGGCGTGTTCACCACGCGAGGCACATAGCAGGTAGTAAACTGCGCCGAAAGCGGGCAAACCGCACAGGGAGTAAAAATGGGTTTTTTGAGCAAGCTAGTCGCAGGGTTCAAAGGCGCAGCAGCAGGAGCACAGGCATCCGCAGCGCAGCGGGAACGGCCGCCCTCTGTGGGGGCCCTGTCAGCCCCCTTGTCAACCGAGAATTTCACTTTCACAGTGACGTACTCCGGGCCAGATGGCCCGACCGTTGACGTGCCTGCAGAAGAGGTCAATGCGCGAGCGAGTCAGTACTCATTCGTTCTCAACGGGGAGCTACCCCGGTTAACTACCGCAGACCAATGGTGGAACGAAGATACCCACAAACGGCTTATACGGGAAGGCTCTGACAAAGCATTCGCATGGCTCACCCCCTTCATGCCGTTAGAGATTGCCAAGCTGGAGCCGTTGCGCGCAGCGCAAGAGTGGGGGCCGCACGCTGCCAAAAACCTAGCAAAGGAGCTTCGTGCGCTCATCCGCGCCAAGCGCAAAGCCAAGGAACCGCACGCGGACTTATTGATGGCGCTCTACGGCGCCTGTGTTGCTGCGGACCTATCCGCAGCCATGGCGTTCGAAGGGACCCAGCCCCACGCGATGGTTAGATACATCAGCCTGACCGAGCTGGAAGCCGTTTCTTTGAACTTTGGCACTATGGGATACCAGTGCATTGAAAGCCTTGGCAAAACGGACGCAAAGTGGCTCATCGAGGCGTTTGGCGAGCCTAAAGAGCATCAGTCGTTCGTGGCGCTGTGGCCGCCCGTTTATCACAATGCCATTACGCGCTATTGCTGGGAGAGCCTAGGCAAACCCCAGAGTGGGGGCGCGGCTCCTGAAGCTCGTAAAAGGGCTATGCAGGAGTGGCTCAATGAGCTAGTCCGTCGCAATATCGGATACCGGAAGGAATGGGAAGAGCGTAATGCAGCCCGAGCAGCACAACTTGCGAACCTTTCGGGTACTCTGGACGCTGCCTGGGCTGCTACCTTGGATACCCATGTAGTTGCTGACTTGGAAACGACAGGGCTCAGCTCGGAGACGGACGAAATCATCGAGTTTGCTGCGGTTCGCGTGAGTTCGGCGGGAAAGGTGTTAGCAGAGTTCTCTGTTCTGGTGCGCCCGGACCGACCTATCCCGCCTTTCATCACGAGCTTGACAGGCATCACGCAGGCCGAGGTCGACCGGGACGGGCAAGCCTTGGCCCCTGCCATGACAGCCTTCTTGGCCTTTGTAGGGTCGCAACCTGTGTTCTTCCATAACGCGCCATTTGACGCGGGATTCCTGAAAAAGGCATCGGTGGCAACTAAGCTCAGGTTCACCAACTCTGTACATGACACTTTGCCCATGGCCCGCCAGGCGTGGCCCTCGCTGGGCACCTACAAGCTTGCGACGCTTGCCAAACACGTGGGCGCGGCGGCTCCTACCCATCGGGGGCTGGTGGACGTTAAGGCAACGTTAGCGGTATTGCGGGCGGCTCAACAGAACCGCGCTTAGCGCCAATGAAAATGCCGCATTCCTCAGTTGAGAAATGCGGCATCTGAATGAGGCGCCCGAGCTGAGTTCCAGGGCCCGTACAAGGCTAGTTTACGTATCCACGTTAAGCCACCGCCTAGGTCACAGAGCCGGGTTTTTTATGCATGCGTGCGCAACAGAACGAGCTACATGCCGCCGATTGAGTGCGGGCAGGGGTAGGTGCTGCTGGTGGTGATACCGTGGCCTGAAGTGCCGGGCAATTACAGAGTAAGAGCCTGTGCCTGCTGGCGCTGGATGGCTTGGCTACATGGTGGCTACATGGTACAGAACCCGGTACTGTTGGCTACATGGTGGCTACATGAGCTGAAAGTGAAAAGGGTTCGCTACTGTTTTTATAGTAACGAACCCTTTGTATATTTGGTGGGAACTGAGAGATTCGAACTCTCGACCTACGGATTAAGAGTCCGCTGCTCTACCAGCTGAGCTAAGTTCCCGTCTTCACGTATCGCTGATCCTCGAGAACAGCCCGAATTCTAGCAGCACTTACTGAGGGTTTCGGGTGTCGGCAGGCCTTGTGTGCGCTGGCGTTGGGCATGTCACGGTTGGGTAAAGTGTCCTGTTGGCCAGAGCAGGGCGAACAGAGGTTGGGTTTAACGCAAATGTTTGAACAGCTTCGCGTTAAAGCTCTGTGCAATGCTGAGGCGACGCGGGCCCGGCAACAGTTCAAACGATTCACCCGCCTGCAGGCTACCCGGTGTATCCACCGCCAGATAGAAGCCGCAGGTGCCACTTTGGGCCATCAACTTGGAGGCAGTATTGAACCCCATCGCCGCGTTGAATTTAAAGCACGGCTGGCGTGGCTCCGTTACGCGCAACGTACAGCGGGCAAATCGCAGCACATCACCGACCCAGACTTGTGATTCAACCAAGCCCTGTAGAGTCAAATTTTCGCCCATGCCGCCGTGGGCCAACTGACTGTCAATGCCTGTCACACCGGCCTTGTCGCGGGCATCGCGCCAGAACGGGTAGTGTTCGACTGGGTAGGCATACACGGCCTTGTCCAGCCCACCATGCACCGATAAATCGGCCTGTTCGTCTTGCACCAAGCCAAGCCGTTCGACCTGAACTGCCCCCGATACGCTGGTCTTGTGGAACGCCGTGAGGATGGCGCGCCCGCCGATCATCACTTTGCGCGCTTGCGCGGCTTGCACACCTAGAACGGATAAAAAAGCAGTGGACATGGGGTGCGAAGCGATGGTGGATGCGGTTGTCGCAAGAGGCGCAGGTGAAGGTGTTCAGCGGCAGACTGTGCAAGCCACTACATCAGCAAATGTTCGCCTGCGTTGTCGCCTCCGAGTGTGACGTAATTCACCTTGCGAATGTCCATCAGTTTTTTGCCGCCCGAGTAGCTGATGGAGCTTTGAATGTCCTGTTCCATTTCGATCAGCGTATTGGCCAGTTTGCCCTTGATGGGTTCCAGAATACGTTTGCCTTCCACGTGCTTGTATTCGCCCTTGTTGAAATCGCTGGCTGAGCCGTAATACTCTTTGTACAGCTTGCCATCGACCTCAACGGTTTGACCTGGCGACTCTTCATGACCGGCAAACAGCGAGCCGATCATGACCATGGTGGCACCAAAACGGATACTTTTGGCAACGTCGCCGTGGTCGCGGATGCCGCCGTCGGCAATGATCGGTTTGGTGGCCACACGGGCGCACCACTTGACCGCGCTGAGTTGCCAGCCGCCGGTACCAAAGCCGGTTTTGAGCTTGGTGATGCAGACCTTACCCGGCCCAATGCCGACCTTGGTGGCATCGGCGCCCCAGTTTTCCAGGTCAATCACCGCCTCGGGCGTGGCCACGTTGCCCGCGATGATGAAGGTGCCTGGAATCTTCTCGCGCAGGTAGCCGATCATGTTTTTCACGCTGTCGGCATGGCCGTGGGCGATATCGATGGTGATGTACTCGGGGGTCAGCCCGAGCGCCACCAATTGATCAACTGTGTCGTAATCTGGTTTTTTGACACCCAGCGAAATCGATGCATACAGCCCGCGCGCCTTCATGTCTTGGACAAACGCCAGGTTGTCCAAGTCAAAGCGGTGCATCACGTAAAAGTAGCCGTTTTGTGCCAGCCAGATACAAGTTGCTTCGCTCACCACGGTTTTCATGTTGGCCGGTACCACCGGAATACGAAAACGTCGTGGACCGAGTTCTACGCTGGCATCGCATTCAGAGCGGCTTTCGACGCGGCATTTGCGTGGCAGCAGCAGAATATTGTCGTAGTCAAAAATTTCCATGGTCAAGCGCCTTTGGTTAATCAATTGAGGACAGCGTTGGTGCGATTCACGCAACTGCGGTCTGTCTTGCAAGGTTTCAATAAGAGCGCTTGGATTTGCAGCCGGTCACAAAAAACCGGGCTGCAATTGCTTGGGCCCGGTGGCTGATTCTACCGACCATGCGCTGTCTTAGTCGTCTTTATCTGCCGCCGGACAGATTGACTCGGCGGCGGTCAAGATGCGACCGCTGGCATCCTGCACCCAGCCGATGACGCGCAAGCGTTCCGCCATCGCCCCGGCGGGAATGTTCATGGGGCGCAGCTCCTTGAAGAGGATGTGCTCTGACTTATGTAGCGCATCACGCTTTGTCCACCTGAGCTGCAGCACATTTCTGACCAAATTTCGCGGTACCGGCGATGCCTCCAAACCGGCTGGCAGGGTCTCGATCATGACCAGCCATACATCCAGTGGCGCATCAATGAGCGGGTCAAGCGGTGTGCCAACCGGCAAGGTGAGTTCAATTGACGCGCCAATATAGGCTCCAACGACCGGGCCACGCGCCACTTGCAAGCGAGCACCCGGCCAGCCCACCAGCTGGGTTTCAAGTTGATCGCGCGTCCGCGATCGACCAAGCTTGAGCACTTCCAACCGGGGCAACGCATCCAGGCTGGCAACAGCTGACAAGGCGGCCTCGTCGCCCCGGTCGGACGGCACGACCCAGTCCAGCGCCAGTGTGTTAGCCCGGGCAACTGGCGTGGCTGGATCTTGCCAGCAGGCATCGCAATCAGCGTTGATGAAGCGCTCCAGCAGCGCCGTTGGGGCCACTCGCCCCGCACTGCTGCACAGGGTCTGGCTGTGGGTCAGCGGTGTCGCCACCAGCAGGCTCATCAGCAGCCAAGCCCGGCCCGCGCGTGTCAATTTGCCAGCGGCAAGCCGGTGTGCGCTTGCTGTGGGCATCAAACTTGAAGTGGGCGTTGTCATGGGTCAGCTTTCTACAATGAAGCATGTTTTCTGCAATTACACAACAAAGCGCCCCGAATGCAGGCTTGCTGCACAACCTTAACCCCGAGCAGCTTGCGGCCGTTACGCTGCCAGCCGAGCACGCGCTGATTCTGGCCGGCGCGGGCTCCGGTAAAACCCGCGTTCTGACGACCCGCATTGCTTGGTTGCTGCAAACCGGGCAAGTCACGCCGGGCGGCATTTTGGCTGTGACGTTTACCAACAAGGCCGCCAAAGAGATGATGACGCGCCTGGGTGCCATGCTGCCGGTCAACGTGCGTGGCATGTGGATTGGTACTTTTCATGGCTTGTGCAACCGCTTTTTGCGGGCCCATTACAAGCTGGCGAACTTGCCGCAGAGCTTTCAGATTCTCGACACACAAGACCAGTTGTCCAGTATCAAGCGCCTGTACAAGCAGTCTGGCATTGACGACGAGCGCTACCCGGTCAAGCAAATGCAATGGTTCATCAATGGCTGCAAGGAAGACGGCCAGCGCCCGGCCGCGGTGGTGGCACGTGACGAAGAGACGCGCAAAAAGATCGAGATTTACCAGCTGTATGAAGAGCAATGCCAGCGCGAAGGTGTGGTCGATTTTGCCGAGCTGATGCTGCGCTCTTATGAGTTGCTGCGCGATAACGACCCGATCCGCGAGCACTACCAGCGGCGTTTTGCGCACATCCTGATTGACGAGTTTCAGGATACCAACAAGCTGCAATACGCCTGGATCAAGATGTTGGCCGGCACCGGTGCGCACAGCAGCGTGGACGGCGCATTCCAGCCCACCGGCTGTGTGCTGGCGGTGGGCGACGATGACCAAAGTATTTATGCCTTTCGCGGTGCGCGCGTCGGCAACATGGCCGATTTTGTGCGTGAGTTTGGCGTGCGCCACCAGATCAAGCTAGAAGAAAACTACCGCAGCGGCAGCAATATTCTGGACAGCGCCAACGCGCTGATCGGCCACAACACCAAGCGCTTGGGCAAAAACCTGCGGACCGCGCAAGGCCCGGGCGAGCCGGTGCGCGTGTTCGAGGCCACCAGCGACTATGCCGAGGCCAACTGGATGGTTGATGAGATGAAGCAGCTGGTGCGTGAAGATGTTGAGCGCAAAGAAATTGCCGTGCTGTACCGCTCCAACGCGCAAAGCCGTGTCATCGAGACCGCGCTGTTCAATGCCGGCATGCCCTACAAGGTGTACGGCGGTTTGCGCTTTTTCGAGCGGGCCGAAATCAAGAATGCACTGGCTTACCTGCGCCTGTTGGAAAACCCGCGCGATGACACCAGTTTCATGCGCGCAGTGAACTTTCCACCGCGCGGCATTGGCGCGCGCAGTCTGGAGCAGTTGCAGGATTTGGCGCGTGCGACCGGCTGCGCCCTGAGTGATGCCGTTAGCGGGCTGGGCGGGAAAGCGGGCAGCAACATCGGCGCGTTTCTGGCCGGCATTGACGTGCTGCGCGAGCAAACGCAAGGCATGAGCCTGCGTGACACCATCGTCGCCACGCTGGAGCACAGCGGCTTGATTGCCCACTACCGGGCCGACCGCGAAGGTGCTGATCGGGTCGAAAACTTGGAAGAACTGGTCAACGCCGCCGAGAGTTTTGTCTCGATTGAAGGCTTTGGCCGTGATGCCGTGGCGTTTCCGGTTGATGAGTTGGGCCAGCCCTTGACCCAGTCACCGGCATCTCAAGGGCTGGACATGAGCCAGCCCATACTGGATGTGACGGCACCCGATGCCGAAACCGGCGAAACCCTGTCCCCGCTGGTGGCCTTTTTAACCCATGCCGCGCTGGAGGCCGGTGACAACCAGGCGCAAGCCGGGCAGGATGCCATTCAGCTCATGACGGTGCATGCCAGCAAAGGACTTGAATTTGACTGTGTGTTTATCACCGGCATTGAAGAAGGCTTGTTTCCGCACGAAAACTCGATGAACGACCGCGAGGGGCTGGAGGAAGAGCGCCGCCTGATGTACGTCGCCATCACCCGCGCCCGTAAGCGCCTGTACCTGAGTCACTCGCAAACCCGCATGCTGCATGGCCAGACCCGCTACAACATGAAGAGCCGGTTTTTTGAAGAGTTGCCTGAAGAAGCACTCAAGTGGATCACGCCTAAGCAAGGGGGTGCGGCTAGCCGTAGTGGCGGCTTCGGATCACACGGTGCTACACATTCAGAAGCTACTAGCGCTTATTCTACGGGGGCTAGAGGTCAATTTGGTACTGATTATTCAAAGTACTCAGCACCCGTTGTCGCGCAGCGTCCACAGGCTGCAGGACACAGTTTCAAGCTTGGTCAAAAGCTGTTTCATGCCAAGTTTGGCGAGGGGGTGGTGCTGGCGCTCGAAGGCAGTGGCGACGATGCGCGGGCGCAGATCAATTTTCCGCGCCATGGCATCAAGTGGCTGGCGCTGAGCGTGGCCAAGCTGACACCGCTGCCGTAAACCCGGCCGGCCTAACGGGCGGCGGGTCTCATCAATTTGTCACATCAGATTCATACGATTGACGGCTCTTTTTTATCAATCCATGGACACAGCATGACCCTGACATCACATCAAACCTCTCGCCGCTCGGCGCTTAAATTCATCGCCACCGCACCCATGCTGCCCCTGGGCGCGCTGTCCGCAGGGTCGCTGCTGGCCGGTTGTGCCACTTCTGCCACGACATCGGCCGGCATGGCGGGCGTATCGGCCGCTGCATTTGCGTCGGCATCTTTCGTGGGTATGGCCGCGCCTTCGCTGGCCAATCCGGTCGAAATGGCCACCACGTCGGTTGCTTCGCGTCTGCAAGTCAAGTTGCAAGACGGCAGCATGCGCGATTACCAGCTGGCTTATCAGCCCTTCTTCATGACCGGCGACCAAGTCCCGGATGGCAAGGGCGGACACCTGCTGGCGGGCGGTTATGTGAATATTTTGAACAAACCCATCATTGACAGGTCGGTGCCCGGCAAGGAGCGCCAATTTTTCTCGGATTGCCCGGACGGCACCTCGCTGTTGCAATTGCCCAAGAGCACCGTTCACGGCATCAAGGGTAAGGCGGTTTTTGCGGTGGTGCAGTTTGAATACACCAATGCCGATCAAAGCGGCGCTGAAGCCTATGGCACCTTGCCGTCACCGATTGCCGTCTTGACGCTCGACCAGGATCAGGCCACCGGCCAGCTGTCGCTGGTGAAATACCACAACGTTGACACCTCGTCAGTGCAAGGTTTGTGGATCACCTGCGGCTCCAGCCTGTCGCCGTGGGGCACGCATTTGTCCAGCGAGGAATATGAGCCCGATGCCACCTCCATTGTCGGCAACAAGCAGTTCAAGGCCTACAGCAAGAACCTGTTTGGCGATGAAAATGTGGCCAATCCCTACCACTATGGACACTTGCCCGAAGTCACGGTGCATCCAGACGGCACCGGCTCGATCGCCAAGCATTACTGCATGGGGCGTATTTCGCACGAACTGGTTCAGGTCATGCCCGACAACCGCACTGTGCTGATGGGTGACGATGCCACCAACAGCGGCCTGTTCATGTTTGTCGCGGACAAGGAAAAGCACCTGTCCGCTGGCAGCTTGTATGTGGCCAAACTGGGCGGTGGCTTCTCCATCAACCCATCGGACGCCGGTGCAAAAGTGTCGTGGATCAAATTGGGTCACGCCAGCAGCGCGGAGATCGAAGAGATGGCCAACCGGCTGACGGCTGCAGACATCATGACCGTGCACACGCAAGACCCCAAGGATGCCGGCTTTACTCAAATTCACGTGGGCGGAAAACTCAACTGGATCAAGCTCAAGCCGGGCATGGAGAAGGCCGCCGCCTTTCTGGAAACCCACCGTTACGCGGCCCTGATGGGTGCCAGCATGGGCTTTACCAAGATGGAGGGCACCACGGTCAACATCAAGGATAAGGTGGCCTATTCAGCCCTGTCCTACATCCAGGCTTCGATGGTCAAGGGCGACAAGGCCTGGAGCGCAGCCAACAACACCACGGTTGACAAGGCGTTGGTGGCGGGCGGCATCATGGCCTACAAGCTCACTGGCGGTCAGAGCGACACCCAAGGCGCTGTCATGGCCAGCGAATGGGTGCCGACTCACACACAGGCGCTGTTGATGGGCGAAGACATTGCCCCGGACGCCTTGGGCAACACCGGTAACCCGGACAAGATTGCGAACCCGGACAACTTGAAGTTCTCTGAAAGACTGCGCACCCTGTTCATTGGCGAGGACACCAATTCGCACGTCAATAATTTCCTGTGGGCCTACAACGTCGATACCCAGCAGCTGGCCCGGGTGGCCTCCATGCCCGCAGGTGCGGAAGCCACCGGCTTGGGCGTGATCGATGACATGAATGGCTGGATGTACATCACCAGCAATTTTCAGCATCCCGGTGACTGGAATCCCAAGCTGCATGGCAAAGTGCAAGCCACGCTTGACCCTCTGGTGCGCGCCAACTACAAAGACCGCTTTGGTGCCGCTGTCGGGTACTTGACGGCCGTGCCAAGCGCGGTCAAGTTGGGTTGAAAAAAGGCTGCGACTCACTTGAGTCGCAGCCTTTTTTATCGGAATCGGGCAGTCTGTTTTTTGGTAAGACTAGGGTTGCAACGGTGTCACCTG
>JBBQZI010000017.1:0-23491 GCA_038207855.1 Burkholderiales bacterium | reverse complement strand
GGCGGAACTGGCCAGCGACGGGGTCAACGCGGGGCGCATTGCGGTGCTGGAGTACAAGGGTGCACATTTGCTCAACGACCCGTATGAGATTGAGAAACGCCAGGTGGGCGAGCTGTGGGCGCGCAACAGCCAGGGCCGCTGCCTTTTTGGCTACATCACCAAAGACCGGGGCGGCGTGGGCATGGCCGGGCAGATCAACGCACTACTGAACTTATGACCATCGACACCCATCAGCTTGGCCGCGTGGACTATGAGCCCACCTACGCTGCCATGCAGGAATTTACAAGCCAAAGAGCCCTTCAGCCCTTACAGGATGTGCCTGACCAGCTATGGATTTGCGAGCATAACCCGGTTTACACACAAGGTCTTGCCGGCAAGCCTGAGCACATCTTCAACCCCGGCAACATCCCGGTGGTGCAAACCAACCGTGGCGGCCAGGTGACTTACCACGGCCCGGGGCAAGTGGTGGCTTACCCGTTGATGGATTTGAAACGCGCCGGTTATTTCATCAAGGAATATGTTTACCGGATTGAGGAAGCCGTGATTCGCACGCTGCTGCACTTTGGCGTAACCGGGCATCGGGTGGCGGGCGCGCCGGGCATTTATGTGCGGCTGGACGACCCGTTTGGACATACGCCACTGGCACAGCGGCCCCAAAAGGCGGTACCCATCTCAGACGCTGGCACCGGACCGTTGAGCAGCGCGGCACGCAACCCGGACTTCGCCGGTCTGGGCAAAATCGGCGCTTTGGGCATCAAGGTCAGCCGCAACTGCACCTACCACGGGGTGGCGCTGAACGTGGCGATGGACCTGGAACCCTACTCCCGTATCAACCCTTGCGGCTACAGCGGCCTGCAAACCATCGACCTTTCTACAATCGGCATCAACGTGGGCTGGGATGAAGCGGCGCACGTGTTCAGCCTCAAACTTGTAACTTATCTGGCTCCCTGAGCCGCAATCGCCGCCACACCATGAATGCATCCAACACCACGCCCAACCCCACCGTGCGCGAGGCCCAGTCGCAAGCCGACTACAACCCGTCTGCCAAGCAAAAGGCCGAAGCCAAGTTATCACGCATCCCGGTCAAGGTGGTGCAAGGCGAAGTTTTGCGCAAACCCGACTGGATTCGCGTCAAAGCCGGCAGCCCGAGCACGCATTTTTACGAAATCAAGGAGATTTTGCGCGCCAACAAGCTCGTCACCGTCTGCGAAGAAGCCAGTTGCCCGAACATTGGCGAATGCTTTGGCAAGGGCACCGCGACCTTCATGATCATGGGCGACAAATGCACCCGGCGCTGCCCGTTTTGCGATGTCGGCCACGGCCGCCCCGACCCGCTGGATGTGAACGAGCCAGTCAATCTGGCCAACACCATCGCCCAGCTCAAGCTCAAATACGTGGTGATTACCAGCGTCGACCGTGATGATTTGCGCGACGGTGGCGCTGGCCATTTTGTCGCCTGCATCCAGGCCATCCGTGAAAAATCTCCGCAGACGCAAATTGAGGTGCTGGTGCCCGACTTTCGCGGCCGCGATGACCGCGCACTGGAGATTCTGAAAGCCGCGCCGCCCGACGTGATGAACCACAACCTGGAAACCGCGCCACGCCTGTACAAAGAGGCCCGCCCTGGCTCGGACTACCAGTTCAGCCTGAACCTGCTGAAGAAGTTCAAGGCGCTGTTTCCGGACATCCCGACCAAAAGCGGCCTGATGGTCGGCCTGGGCGAGACCGACGAAGAAATTCTGGCGGTGATGCAAGACATGCGCGACCACGGCATCAACATGCTGACGATTGGCCAATACCTGGCCCCGAGCAACGCCCACCTGACGGTCAAGCGCTACGTGCACCCGGATGTTTTCAAAATGTTCGAGGCCAAGGCTTACGAAATGGGCTTTAGCCACGCCGCCGTGGGTGCCATGGTGCGCTCCAGCTACCACGCCGACCAGCAGGCCGGGCACGCGATGGGCCAGGCCAGCACCTGATTACCAATGCCATCCCCAGCCAAGCCGTGCAGCGGGTGCGGTTTATTACTATTATTTAGATAGCTGCTTGCGCAATCAGCACAAGGGCTAGAGGCCAATTTAATGCTTAATACTCATTCGGCGCCCGGACTCTGGCTGGACCTGGCCTCGCTGGTGCAGCGCTGCGACACCGCCACCTACACGCGCGGTCTGGAGCTGTACCGCAATCAGCGCGTGCTGAACATCGACATTGAGGAGATTGACGGCTACTGGCTGATCGAAGGCGATGTGCAGGGCAGCGCGCGGCATCCGTATGAGCTGTCGATTGAAGTCAAGCGCAGCGCCGATGGTCGCGTGCTGGAGTGGGACAGCGACTGCACTTGCCCGGTCGGCTACCAGTGCAAGCACGGCGTGGCGCTGATGATCAAGGCGGCCTACAAAGGCTTTCAACTTCTGGGAGCCGATGCCCAGCCCCTATCGGCAGCCAAACCGGCCAGCCCCGAGCAACTTGAAAGCCAGCGCCAGGTATTGGAGGCCCGGGTGCGTGAAATCGCCCGTATCGAATCCGAGGCCCAGGTCACCCGCTGGCTTGACGAGCTCGACCGGGCCGACTCGCACCCCAAAGCGGGCCACGCCCCGGTCTATTCCGCCAACTACGCGCGAGCCAAGCCGGTGGTGCGCGATGAACAATTTTTGTACCTGCTGAGCGTCACCAACCAACAGGGGCCAAAGCCCCAGTTGCAGTTGGAAGCCGTGGTGTCGTATACCAAAGTAACCGGCGGCTGGGCCAAGGCCAAACCGCTGAAATTTCAGCCCGAAAGAGGCCAGCCCATTTTTGATCAGGCCAGCGCCGCTGACCACGATGTGCTGCAACTCATGCGCGCCATGCCGAGCGTCAGCAGCGGCTATTACTACAGCTACGGCAACCACGCCAAAGTCACGCCCGATGGCAACTTTGGCGTGATCTTGCTCGAGAAGGCTGCCAGCACCGGGCGCCTGTTTGTTGGAGACGGCAAGGGCCAGGCCCTCAAAGAAGCCCATTGGGGGCCACCACTGGCGGTGCAATGGGAGTGGCACGAAGTCACCCCGGCCAACGCCACCGAGTCATCCTGGGCGCTACGCGCCAAGTTGGGCAATGCCAACTTCCGCCTGTGCCTGAACAACCCGCCGCTGTACCTTGACAGCGCCAGCGGCCAGTGCGGCTTGGCCGAAGTCCAGGGCATGAGCATGGGACAAGTGTCGGTGCTACTGAGAACCCCGCCACTGAAAGCCGAGGCGCTGAAAAAACACCAGGTCGACCTGGCGCAGCGCCTGGGGCCAGTGCCATTGCCACCGGTGCTCGAAGCCTTGACCACCCTGACCGGCATCACGCCCAAACCGTGCCTGCACCTGAAAGCCGTCGCCGCCGAACACGTCACAAAAGACGGCCTGATGCTGGCCAACCTGAGTTTTGACTACGCTGGCCACCGCGGCTGGTGGGTCGGCCAGGGCACCACCGTGTTGATCAACGACGGGCAAACGCGCTGCATGTTGCACCGCGACCCGCAAACCGAGCTTGAAGCCATCATGCGTCTGCGCGACCTGGGTCTGGTGGCGGATGGTCGCGGCACTTTCGGCATTGCCGGTGAGCACTCGCAACAGCCTTGGCTGCAATGGGCCGACCACGACTACGCGCCGCTGCGTGAAGCTGGCTTTGAGCTCACCCTGGACGAATCGCTTGACGACTGGATCAGCCGGGCCGACACACTGGCGGTGGACTTGTCGGCGCATGGCGACGACGAAGCCACGTCGCCCTGGTTTGACTTGTCGCTGGGCATGGAGATCAACGGCCAGCGCCACAACATCCTGCCCTGGCTGCCCGAGCTGATTGCCACCGCCGCGCAAAGCCCGCTGGATGCAGAAACCGGGCTGCCCGACATTCCTCCGTTTGTTTACCTGCGCGACCCCAAAGGTGGCTTCATCCGCCTGCCCACTGAGAGCCTGAAACCCTGGCTCGGCGCGCTGCTGGAACTGGTGGGTGACCGGTCACACGACTTTTCTGGCGACAGCCTCAAATTGTCCAAATTTGATGCCTTGCGCACCACCGCCGCCCTGGGCGAAGGTGCTGTGTGGGACGGCAGCAGCCACCTGCGCGAGATGGTGCAACGCTTGAGTGGCCGCGCCGAGTTACCCGAAGTGGCGCTACCCAAAAGCGTCAACGCCAGTCTGCGCCCCTACCAGCACCAAGGTGTCAACTGGTTGCAGTTCTTGCGTGAATACGGCTTGGCCGGCATTTTGGCCGACGACATGGGCCTGGGCAAAACGCTGCAAACGCTGGCCCACATCCAGGTCGAAAAAGATGCCGGACGCCTGACGCACCCGGCGCTGATCATCGCGCCGGTCAGCCTGATGGGCAACTGGCAGCGCGAGGCGGCCCGCTTTTGCCCCGACTTGCGCAGTCTGGTGCTGCACGGCCAAGGTCGCCATGAAGTGGCCGACAGTATGGGCGAGCACGACATTGTGATTGCCCCGTATTCGCTGTTGCACCGCGACCGCGAGCGCTGGCTGCAAGCCAAATGGCATTTGGTGGTGCTGGACGAAGCACAAAACATCAAAAATGCCAATACCAACGCCGCACAAGTGGTGACTGAGCTGCAAACCCAGCACCGCCTGTGCCTGTCGGGCACGCCCATGGAAAACCACCTGGGCGAAATCTGGAGCCTGTTTCACTTCTTGATGCCGGGCTTTTTGGGCAGTCAGAAACGCTTTACCGAACTGTTTCGCATCCCGATCGAAAAGCGTGGCGACCCGGAAGCACTGCGCCAATTGCGCGCGCGCATCACCCCATTCATGCTGCGCCGCACCAAAGCCGTGGTGGCCGATGAGCTGCCGCCCAAGGTTGAGACCGTGATGCGCGTCGAGCTATCCGGCAAGCAGGCTGATCTGTACGAAACCATCCGGCTCGGCATGGAAAAAACCGTGCGCGAAGCCTTGAACACCAAAGGTTTGGCGAAATCGCAAATCACCATTCTGGACGCGTTGCTGAAGCTACGCCAAGTCTGTTGCGACCCGCATTTACTCAAGCTTGATGCCGCCAAAAAGGTCAAAAGCTCGGCCAAGCTGGAGCAACTGATGGAGATGATTCCTGAAATGCTCAGTGAAGGACGGCGCATTTTGCTGTTTTCGCAGTTCACCAGCATGCTGACGCTGATCGAGGCCGAGTTGCTCAAGCGCGACATCAAGTGGGTCAAGCTCACCGGCCAGAGCCAGAAGCGCGACGCGCTGATCGAGCAGTTCACCAGCGGCACCGTGCCCTTGTTTTTGATCAGCCTGAAAGCTGGCGGCGTTGGTCTGAACCTGCCGCAGGCCGACACCGTGATCCACTATGACCCCTGGTGGAATCCGGCGGTCGAAAACCAGGCCACCGACCGCGCCCACCGCATCGGCCAGACGCAGAGCGTGTGGGTTGTCAAACTGGTGGCGCAAGGCACGATTGAAGAGCGCATTCTGGCGCTGCAAGAACGCAAGGCGGCGTTGGCCGAGAGCATGTACAGCGGCTCGGTCGGGCGCAAGCAGCCGCTGTTTTCCGAAGGCGATCTGGCCGAATTGCTCAAACCGCTGGGAACCTGATGCGTCATTTGCTATTTAAATAATAGTGTGTTACGCACTATTTATAAGGGCTACAGGCTGTTTTTAATAGATAAAGAGCCTGACCATGCACTACCAAGCAAAACCCGAACGCGACGATGGCAGCATGTCCTACCGCCGCTGTGGCACAACGTTGGCGATGCCACACCGCTGGCCACGCAACGCGATATGCTGCGCACCGCCTTTGACTTAGGGATCACCCACTTTGACCTGGCCTGCTGACCGACAAGTACCTGAACGGCACCCCAGCAGACGCGCGTATCAACCGGCCTGATACGTTCACCGGCTGCGTTGATGCAGCTCAGGTCAATTGCCCAATTCGCCGTAACGCGAAATCTGAAATTGGTCCTTACCGGACTTTTTGGCTTGGTACATGGCGGCGTCCGCCTGATGCAACAACTGATCGGCAGCCATCGCCTTGACCTGTGGGTAAAACGTCACGCCCATGCTGGCAGACACCTGCAGCACCGTATTGCCGAATGGCACCGGCTGGCGCGCAGCATCCAACAGGCGCTGCAACAGGGGCTCGCAGTCGATGTCGTTTTCCAGATCAACAATGACGGCAGCAAACTCATCGCCACCAATGCGGGCCAGGGTGTCGACCTCGCGTAGCGCCAAGCGCATGCGCCGCGCCAAGGTAATCAGCAAATGGTCGCCCGCATCATGGCCATAGGTGTCGTTGATGGCCTTGAAACCATCGAGGTCGACATACGCCAGCGCCAGTCGATGACCGCGCCGCTGCGCCTGCGCCATGGCTTGCTGCAGCCGATCGTCCTTGAGCACCCGATTAGGCAAGCCGGTCATGGAATCAAAGTGCGCCAGTTTCTCAAGCTTGGCTTCGTGTTCCTTTTTGGCCGTGATGTCAGAGAAGAAGGCAACGAATTGCACCACTTTGCCCTGCGCATCGCGCACCGCGCTGATATGTTGCATCTGCACATACACCTGGCCAGACTTGCGACGGTTCCACACTTCGCCGGACCAAGCGCCCTGTTCGATCAGGTCTTTCCACAATTCATCAAAAAAAGCCCGGTTGTGCCTGCCCGAACGCAGAAAACGCGGATTCAAGCCCAGCGCATCAGAGCGCTCATACCCCGTGATGTGGGTGAATGCATCGTTCACATCAATGATGGTGGCATCTGCATCGGTAATCACGATACCTTCACGCGCGTGGCTGAAGACGCTGGCGGCCAACAGCAGCTGTTGCTCGGTCTGCTTGCGGTGGGTGATGTCACGTAACGACACGTGAATGGCATCCTGTCCAGCAAACTCAATCGGTGTGCCTTGCACCTCAACATCAAAAGCGCTGCCATCCATGCGCAAAAAACGCGATTCGGTCATGGGCTCAATCGGCTGCTGCTCAACAAGTGCATCCAGCCGTGTCATCTGCTGTTGCACATAGTCCGGGTGAATGCGCGCCGTGGTTGACGTGCCCAGCAACTGTTCGGGCCCACGGGCACCAAACAAACGCACTGCTGCGGGATTGACATAAAGAATACGGGTGGCCCGATGCACCAAAATCGCATCGGGTGAGTACTCAGCCAGCGCGCGAAAACGCGCTTCACTGGCATGCAATTGCTTACTGGCCTGATGTCGCTGCAGCACCAACGCGACCAGCCGGGCCGACTGCGTGATCTGCGTCGCATCGATCTCGGTGGGAGTCACTGCCTGACGGTGGAAGAGCGAAAACAGCCCGAGAATCCGCCCGTCAGCCGCGCGTACCGGCTGCGACCAGCAGGCCCTGATACCAGCCTGCGCCGCCTGTGCACGGCACTTCATCCAACGGGGGTGGCTTGTCACGTCAACCACGTCGACGCGCTCAACCACATTGGCCGCTACAGCCTCTGCATCGCAAAACGCATCAGGGCTTAGCTCGGCCAAGGCCGCAACAAAAAAGTCTGGCGATCCGGGCGCCGCCGCAACACGCAGGCGATGGATGTCAGGTGCCTTCAGCAAGATGGTGCAACGAATACCCGGCAGCAAGGCCTGAACACCCAGCGCCAGGACATTAAGCACATCTGCCAGTTCATCGCCATGGGCCAGCTGTTCCAGTACGCGACTGCGGAACTGCTCAAACCGGGTTGCCTGCTGATGCACCGTGATGTCATGACCAACGCCCAGCACCCCGGTCACCTTGCCCTGTGCATCACGCATGGCAATTTTGGTGATTTCCAGCAAGCAACGCCGGTCGCCAGCAGGGGAGCTAACCCATTGCTCATAGACTAGCGCCTTGTTGGCTTGCATGCAACGCTGGTCTTCCTCCCGGTAGCTGTAGGCACTGTCAAAATCGAAAAAGTCGTAGTCGGTTTTACCAAGCACGTCGGATTCAGGCCGGCCAAAAAATTCTTCAAATCGTGGATTGCAGGCCAGATAGACACCGTTGGCATCTTTAAGCCACACCAGTTGCGGCAAATCCATCAACAGGGTCTGGAGTCGCTGGTTTGTGCCGCGCAGCGCAAAAGTCTGCAGCAGATGATTGGCATCCCGCAGGGTCAGCTTCTGATCAGGCATGCGCGTACTTAAATAGATAATTAGCAACCATCCGCCATTATTTACTGTTTGATGACGGCCTGTCCATCCCCCAAACGGGGGTGCGGGCCGATCTGGAGCCCCAGCATGCTTGAAATCACTGACATTGAGCGCGCTGCGGCGCGCATCGAAGGCCATTTGCTGCGCACGCCGTGTGTTGCTTCGCGCACCTTGTCCGACATCACCGGGGCGCAGGTGTTCCTCAAATTCGAAAACCTGCAGTTCACCGCCTCTTTCAAGGAACGCGGTGCCTGCAACAAACTGGCACAACTCTCCCCTGAGGAGCGCGCACGCGGCGTGATTGCCATGAGCGCAGGCAATCACGCGCAAGGGGTGGCCTACCACGCCCAGCGACTGGGGCTGCACGCTGTCATCGTCATGCCGCTCTTCACACCGGGTGTCAAGATTGAGCGCACACGCGGTTTTGGTGCCGAAATTGTGTTGCACGGCAACACGCTGGATGAAGCCCGCACCCACGCACTGATGCTGGCCGAGCAAAAAGCCTTGGTGTTCGTACACCCCTATGACGACCCTGACATTGTGGCGGGCCAAGGCACGGTGGCGCTCGAAATGCTGTCCGAGGTGCCGACGCTTGACACGCTGGTGGTGGCCATCGGCGGCGGCGGCCTGATCGCCGGTATGGCCACAGCGGCCAAGGCGATAAAACCTGATATTGAGCTCATCGGCGTTCAAACCACCCGTTTCCCGGCCATGTTCAACGCCATCAAAGGCACCAACTACCCGTTGGGCACCACCAGCATCGCCGAGGGCATTGCCGTGGGTACGCCGGGCCAATTGCCCCAATCGATCATCAAACGGCTGGTCGACGACCTGCTGCTGGTTGACGAGGGCGACATTGAACAAGCCATCGTGATGCTGCTAGAGGTGGAGAAAACCCTGGTTGAAGGTGCCGGTGCGGCTGGTTTGGCCGCCTTGTTAAAGTACCCCGAACGCTTCAAAGGCAAAAAAGTCGGGCTGGTTCTGTGCGGCGGCAACATCGACCCGCTTCTGCTGGCCGCCATCATTGAGCGCGGCATGGTTCGCGCCGGCCGCTTGGCACGCCTGCGCGTGAGCGCCCGCGACATCCCCGGTTCACTGGCCACGATCACCTCCACCGTGGCCAAAGCCGGTGCCAACATCAATGAGGTGCATCACCAGCGCGCCTTCACGACGCTGGCCGCACAAAACGTCGAGATTGAGCTCGTCATTCAGACCCGCGGGCCACAGCACATCAACGATGTGTTGGCAGCGCTGCAGAACGCCGGATTGATGGCGCAAATTATTCATTAAAAATCTGAAGACTTTTTGATGTAACTGTCAGGTAACTCGATGGACATATTTATAGAATTGTATTTTTGAACTTCCAGCGAGACAACCATGACACAAGACATCAACATCACGCCCCCAAGCTATGTCACCAACGCAAAACTGATTGCCTGGGTCGCCGACATGGCCGCACTCACCAAGCCAACCAACATCTATTGGTGCGATGGCTCGGATGAAGAATATGCGCGCTTGTGCCAACAACTGGTCGATGTCGGCACCTTCAAAAAGCTCAACCCGGCCAAACGCCCCAATAGCTTTCTGGCCTGCTCCTCCCCCAGCGACGTGGCTCGCGTCGAAGACCGCACCTACATTTGCAGCGAAAAAAAGGAAAACGCCGGCCCCACCAACAACTGGATGGCCCCGGCCGATATGCGCTTGCTGCTGGAAACCGGCAAAGACGGCGAGAAGGCCTTGTTTGACGGCTGCATGAAGGGGCGCACGATGTATGTGGTGCCGTTCTCCATGGGTCCTCTGGGCTCCCACATCGCCCATATCGGCATTGAGTTGACCGACAGCGCCTACGTCGCCGTCAATCAGAAAATCATGACCCGCATGGGCCGAGCCGTGTATGACGTGCTCGGCACCGATGGCGCATTTGTGCCGTGCATGCACACCGTTGGCGCTCCGCTTGAGGCGGGGCAGGCGGATGTCAAATGGCCTTGCAACACCACCAAATACATTGTTCATTACCCCGAAACCCGCGAAATCTGGTCTTATGGCTCAGGTTACGGCGGCAACGCGCTGCTGGGCAAAAAATGCTTTGCCTTGCGTATTGCGTCCAACATGGGACGTGACCAGGGCTGGCTGGCCGAACACATGCTGGTGCTCGGAGTGACATCGCCTGCTGGCAAAAAATACCACGTGGCGGCGGCATTCCCCAGCGCTTGCGGCAAAACCAACTTCTCGATGCTGGTGCCTCCGGCCGGGTTTGAAGGCTGGAAAGTCACCACCATTGGTGACGACATCGCCTGGATCAAGCCCCATGCAGACGGCAAGATGTACGCCATCAACCCCGAGGCAGGCTATTTCGGCGTGGCCCCTGGCACCAACTACCACACCAATCCCAATTGCATGGCCAGTCTGGACAAGAACGTGATCTTCACCAACGTGGCACTGACCGATGACGGCGATGTCTGGTGGGAAGGCATGGAAAAAGACGGTGCCGGCGTGCCAGCACACTTGATCGACTGGCAAGGACGCGACTGGACCCCCGAAATCGCCAAGCAAACCGGCGCCAAGGCAGCCCACCCGAACTCCCGCTTTACCGTGGCAGCCGGCAACAATCCGGCGCTTGACCCGCAATGGGACAACCCGGCTGGCGTTGCCATCGATGCCTTCATGTTTGGCGGTCGCCGCTCCACCACGGTGCCGCTGGTAACCGAAGCCCGCAACTGGATGGAAGGGGTTTACATGGCGGCCACCATGGGCTCCGAGACCACTGCTGCAGCCGTCGGCCAAATGGGCGTGGTGCGCCGTGACCCGTTTGCCATGCTGCCATTCTGTGGCTACAACATGAGCGACTACTTCCAGCATTGGCTCGACATGGAGCACAAATTGGAGGACATGGGCCACACGCTGCCGAAGATTTTCTGCGTCAACTGGTTCCGCAAGGGTGACGACGGCAAATTTGTCTGGCCCGGTTACGGCGACAACATGCGCGTCCTCAAATGGATGATTGACCGCCTCGAAGGTCAGGCTAGCGGCGTTGACACCATGTTTGGTGTCGCACCCACCTATGATGAACTGACCTGGACCGGCCTGCCGTTCACTGCGGAGCAATTCAAGACCGTCACCAGCATTGACAAAGCAGCCTGGGAAGAAGAACTCAAATTGCACGAGGTCCATTTTGCGCAGTTGGCCCATCACCTGCCCAAAGAGCTGGTCACCACCATGGCCAGTCTGAAGCAACGCCTGGCGGCCTGAAATAGCGCCTGGCAACGCTTGGATGCCTTGAAGATCCAACTGCTCTCCGACCTGCACCTTGAAGTGCAGGACCATTGGCAACCCATGCCTGCGGCGGGTGCCGATGTGCTGGTGCTGGCCGGCGACATCGGCTCCTACCAGGCCAACTCTCAACTCACCGATGCAGACTTTGGCCTGGGCCGGTTTTCACCGCGCCACGGCTGGCCAACGCCGGTGATCTTTATTCCAGGCAACCACGAATACGACACTTTTGATTTCGACTTGGCGCACAGCCGCCTGCGTGACACCTGCGAACGTCTGGGCATCATCTGGCTGGAGCGCGAGGTGCTGATCTGGCCGGGCACGGGCACCAATACAGCCGATCCGGCCATTCGTTTTATTGGCACCACGCTGTGGACCGACTTCGATGCCTTTGGCCCTGATATCACCCTCGCCGAGGCAGCCAAGCACACCCACAATCCCCCTGCCAACCTGCTGGCCCAACAGCTCAAGGCACGCAGCAAAGCCAGTCGCGCAGCCGACTACTACCTGAAAAAAACCGGCACCACGCGGCATGGCACGTTGATGCTGGCCGATGCCGTTCGCGAACAAGCGCTGGTTTGCCAAACCTGGCTGGCCGATGCGCTGGCGCAACCATTTGACGGCCGTACGGTGGTCATCACCCACTTTGCCCCAAGCCTGCACAGCGCTGACCCGCGCTACGGCCGCACACCGGGCACAGCCGGTTTTTGCAACGCGCTGGACCACCTACTACCCCAAGCGCAACTCTGGTTGCACGGCCATTTGCACGCGCCCAGTCAGTACACCCATCAGGGTTGCCGCGTGGTTGCCAACCCGATGGGTTACGCCCGCAAACACGAACAAGCACACTTCAACCCCACACTATGCATCGCTATCTGACCCCACGTCATAGCGACACTTGGTAAACTAGCGGTTCATTTCTCCAATTTTTTGGGACTGTCCCCGACTTCTTGAAACCTTGTGGGAAAGACCGCAGTTAGACGAAGTGAACCAGCTCTGTCCTCAACCATTTAGAAAGTACCATCATGAAAATTCTTCTGGCCGTTGACGGCAGCCCCTACACCAAAAAAATGCTGGCTTACCTGGCGGCCCATGAGTTGTTTTCTCCCAAGAACCAGTACAGTGCCTTTACGGCGCAACTGACGCTGCCAACCCAGGCGCGGACCGCGCTAGGCAAGGAACTGGTTCAAAAATACTATGCAGATGAAGGCCTGCGCGTGATGGCACCCGTCACCAAATTTCTGGAGCGCCACGGGATAACCGCTACCTGCACCTGGAAAATTGGCAAGCCCGGCGAATTGATTGCCAAACTGGCCGACGACGGCAAATTTGACCTGGTTGTGATGGGCTCGCACGGGCATGGCGCGCTGATGAACCTGGTGGTTGGATCGGTTGCCACCCAAGTGCTGGCAGCCTGCAAGGTGCCCGTGCTGATCGTTCGCTAAACCAAGCTCAGGCCTCAAGGGCCGGTGACAATACCACCGCGGCGGCCGACTTGAGCGCAGCGGTGAGGGCATCCAGCACCACGGAGTCCAGGTTCCAGCAATGCCAGTACAACGCCACTGGCAACATGTGCCCGGGCATCACATCCACCAGCGCACCCGAGAGCAAATGCTCGCGCACCTGAAGTTCGGGCAGCACGCTGAGACCCCAACCGGCCTGCACCGCCCGCACCTGACCCTCACTGCTGGGCACATACACCTGTCTGAGCGACACATGCTTAAGACCACAGGCAAGCGCAACGAACTCACCCTGCAAGTCATCCTTGCGGTTAAAGGCAATGAACGGCAAGGCATTGAAATTGTGCGGATTCAAACCCTCCGGGCAGCGCGCTGCGGCAAAGCCGGGCTCCGCCACCGCCACATAGCGCATCACGCCCAGCGGTATGACCTTGCAGCTGCGCAGCGCCGAGCGCAACGTCGTCACACAACCCAGCACCCGGCCTTCGCGCAACCACTCAAAAGTAAAGTCCTGATCATCGGTAATGATCTCCAGCCCCAGACCCTGATGCGCCAGCGGACTTAACGCAGGCAGTGCCCAAGTGGCAATGCTGTCGGCGTTAACTGCAATCGAGATGCGCTCGTCTTCACCCGTTGCACCGGCTACGCCCGGAGCCAGGTCTTTCAGGTCGCGCTCAAGATCAGCCCGCAGCAAGCGCATCTGCAAGGCGTGCTTGAGCAGCAGTCGACCGGCCGTAGTTGCCTTGAGCGGGCGACTGCGCACGATCAGCACGGTGCCGACCTGCACCTCCAGCGAACGCAAGCGCTGCGACACTGCCGACTGGGTGATGGACAATCGCACGGCAGCCCGCTCGAAGCCGCCCTCTTCGACAATCGCCGCCAGGCATTCCAACGCGTCAGGATCAAAGGTACTCATGTCACATTAAGCATACAAAATAGCCAGTAAATTTTGATTCAGTTTAACGTGCTGCTTTGGGACCAAACAGGCGACACAATGGCTGCCGCCGACCAACTGGATAGGGGTTTTCCCGCGAATTTGACGGAAAAGCGCATTTGCCCTAGCTTATTGGGCTTTAGTGAGCCCATGTGGCAGGCAAAATTGCCACTCGCAAGGAGATTTCATGACACTGCAATACCAGCTCAAAGAAGGCAACTACCATCTTTATGACCTGAGCACCCCGCCTAGCAAGGTGACCGGAGAGCATCGGCTGCGCCTGAAAACCGACACCGTGGCGATTGCCTTTGAAGCCAGTACCGGAGCACTGCGGGAGCACGGCAGTCCGGTGCGCATTCACTCTTGGGCTAACAACACGCGCAGGCGCCTGCGCGCCAGCGGCCAGCTCGACTGCGCCAACGACATTGTGGTGGTATCGGGCCCACTGCCAGTCGATGAAATCAACAACTGCCTGCGCATTGACGGCTACTGCCGCGACATGTTCACCCGGCTGGCCAGCTTGCCGCACGGCAAGCTGATGGGGCATACCCCCTACAAACCGAAATCCGGCACCCACTGACTGCCTTTCAAAGCCGCTAAGGGGCAACAAAAAACACGCAACAGTCTTTGCCTTTGGCCTTGGCTTGGTACAACGCCAGATCGGCATGCTTGAGCAATTGTTCCGGCGTGTCATCATCCACCGGGTACAGCGTGTAGCCAACGCTAACCCCAACTTGCACCGTTTCGTCACCGACTTGAATTGGCTGGTGCACATCGTGCATCAGGCGCGTCAGTAGCGCGGCCGCTTCATCGGCATGGACCAGGCCGCCCAGCAACACGACGAATTCATCACCACCGATGCGTGCCACCGTGTCAGTACCGCGCAGCAGGCGGATCAGTCGCTCGGCCACCACACGCAGCACGCCATCGCCAGCGTCATGGCCAAAGTTGTCGTTGATCGGCTTGAAATTGTCCAGATCCAGAAAACACAATGCCAGCAAGGTGTTGTCGCGCTTGCTGCGCTCGACCGCCTGCGCCAGCCGGTCAGTGAGTAGCCGCCGGTTGGGCAGGCCCGTCAGGCTGTCGTGGTTGGCAGCCAGCTCCATGACCTGATGACGCTGCACCAATTGCGACACCGATGACAACATGCCGACAAAATGAACGGTCTGGCGCAGCTCGTCTTTCACGGTCGACAGCGTCAGCCATTCGACTTCCACTGCACCGCTGGGCTTGCGCGCCGATACCTGGCCGGCCCAGTGACCCTGCTCAGCGGCGACCGCCCAGACATCCAGCGGGTTGTCCTGGGCAAACAGCGCCGGCTTGACGTTGCGGATGGATTGGCCCAACAACTCGGATTTTTCCAACTGGACCTCGTGGCAAAACGCCGGGTTCACATCGCTAATAATGCCTTGCGGGTCGGTGATGAAAATGGCTTCAAATGAGCTTTCAATGATGTTGCTCGACAGGCGCAGCTTTTCTTCGGCACGACGGCGTTGGCCAATCTCGCGCAGCAACGACAAGGTGCGGGTGGACAAGCTGTCATACATCTGCAGCACCGCAACAATCAGCACATGGGCCGCACCCTTCATGTGCTGGCTGGCACCCTCCTTGGCCGCGGCCAAGCTTTGACCGGCTTGCACGGCGTGCACCACACGCGCCATTTGGGTGTCATCTTCAAGAATATGAAAGGCCAGCCAGTGCACCAGGAATGAAATGACTTTTTCCACTGTCTCGTCACTGCTCAAGGCCGTCGCCTGATCCCGCACCTTCAACACCTCCTCGATAAAACTCTGGTGCGTAGCCACATGCGTCAGCACCAAGGCATCGTCGCCCAAGTATTTTTTCCATACCGCCTCTTCGGTCTGGAAATGGTAGACGGCGTAGTCTGCCAACTGATCAAAAACCACCAACAATGTGAGCGTATCGCATCGGGATGCCATATTGATGGCCAATTGGTTGAGCAAATCGACCAGCTTGTGGTGCTGTTCGTCAATCACGGCAATGCCGGTGGCAAAGTTGTCGCTCCACGGAAAAATTTCCGCTTCAGATACCAGCGCATCAATGGTGTTCAGACTCATCATTTGTACGATTTGATCGTTCATATTTGGCAGCAAGATAAAGCTTTTTATGCTATCTTTAATATAGCCACTTGCGCATTATTAATAAGGGCTAGAGGCATAAAACACTACTATTATCGCCACACCGCATCAGGCTGCCACTTGGCCACCCAGGCGGCAAAATCGGCTGCGGGCATGGGTCGGGCAATGCCGTAACCTTGCGCCAATTCGCAGCCCAGTGCCAACAGTGCCGTGCCATGCCCGATGGTTTCAACCCCTTCGGCAATGACGCCTCGGTGGAAGGCTTGCGCCAGCCCAATGACGCCTTTCAAAATGGCCAGGTCATCCGGATCATCCTGCATGTTGCGCACAAAGCTCTGGTCAATTTTGAGCAGGGTCACGGGCAGGCGTTTCAGGTAGGTTAGCGACGAATAACCGGTGCCAAAGTCATCCAGCGCAAAGGTCACGCCCATGGCGCGGCAGGCCTCCATCACCTGCGACACCCCCGTGATGTCCTCTAGCGCGCTGGTTTCCAGCACTTCAAGCTCCAGGCAGCCCGGTCGAATGTCCGGATGCTCGGCCAACATGCGCTGCAGCCTTGGAACAAAGTCGTGTTGCTGCAGCTGGCGCGCACCGACGTTGACGCTCACCGGCAAATCCAGACCTTGCGCGTGCCAGGCTTCCATCTGGCGCAGCGCTTGCGCGATCACCCATTCACCCACTTCGACCGCCAGCGCATGGTTTTCAATCACCGGCAAAAATTCGGCCGGGGGTAACAGGCCACGGGTCGGATGCTGCCAGCGGATCAGGGCCTCGGCCCCAATCACCTTGCCACTGCGCATATTCACCTTCGGCTGGTAGTACAACACCAGCTCAGCTTCCAGCAACGCGCAGCGAATGTGCTCCAGACTCTCATGGTGATCGCGCAGGCTGCGGTCACGCACAGCGTCAAACAGGTGGTAGCGGTTTTTACCCAGCAGCTTGGCTTGGTACATGGCCTGATCGGCCTGGCGCTGCAACTGATCGGCATCAATGTCATCGGCTTGCGGAAAGAATGTCACCCCCAGACTGGCCGACACCTGCAAGCTGTTACCGGCCACCAGCAGGGGCTCGGCGGCGGCGGCCAGCAAGCGGTTCAGCAAGTGCAAACAGGCGTTGGCATCGTTGAGATCAACCAGCACGGCAACGAACTCATCGCCGCCGATGCGCGCCAGCGTGTCACCCTCGCGCAGCGCATCCTTCATGCGGTTGGCCACGCCCACCAGTACCCGGTCGCCGACATCATGGCCATAGCGGTCATTGGTGGCCTTGAAGCCATCCAGATCGAGGTACACCACGGCCACCAAATGGCCGTGTCGATGCGCCTGCAGCATGGCCTGCTGCAAGCGGTCGGCCAGCAGCACCCGGTTGGGCAAGCCGGTCAGGGCATCAAAGTGCGCAATGCGCTCCAGCTGCTGCTCGTGCTGCTTGATCGGGGTGATGTCAGAAAACAGCGAGACGAAGTGCGCCACGCCACCTTGTGAATTTCGTACCACGCTGATGCTTTGCATCTCGGCATAGACCTCGCCGTTTTTGCGTCGGTTCCAGATTTCGCCGTACCAGTAGCCGTCTTCGAGGATGCTGCGCCACATGGCCGCGTAGTACTCGGGGGTTTGGCGACCCGAACTGAGTAAGTGCGGATTGTGCCCAACGGCCTCGTCACGGCTGTAGCCGGTGATGCGGGTGAATGCGTCGTTGACATCAACAATGACACCGTTGGGCGCGGTAATCATGATGCCCTCACGGGCATGGGAAAACACACTGGCAGCCAGCATCAGGTTTTCTTCACTGCGCTTGCGCTCGGTGATGTCCTGCACCGCCGAAATGAAATACAGCGGCACGCCGGCCTCGCTGCGCACCAGGTGAGCCGCCAAGCTAACCCAGACGATGGCCCCGTCCTTGCGGATGTAGCGCTTTTCGAGGGTATAGCGGTCTGCCTCGCCCGCCAGCAGCCGTCTGACCTGTACCAGGTCAGCGCCCAGGTCTTCGGGCAATGAGACTTGTTGAAAGGTGAAGCCCTGCTGCAAAATTTCATCGTGGCTGTAACCCAGCAGGTCACAAAAACTCTGATTGATCTGCAGAAACCGGCCCTCGGGTGACACTTGGGCAATGCCCAGCGCTGCGTTGTCAAAGACCGCCTGAAACAGCGTTGCGTTGTCGGCAATGAGTTGGTTCTTTGCCCGGATGTCTTCGTGGTAAATGGCAAACAACTTGCGAGACCAACGGGCATAAGTCAAGGATGCCAACACGCCCAAACCGAGCGCCAGCAACAGCGGGACCAATACCGATAGCCAGCGGGACTGGCGATCCATGCCGTGCTGGGCCAATTCGCGCTGCAAGGTGGCCTGCAACTCACCCTGATCGGCAGTTGCCATGACGGTCCAGCCCCAGGGCTCAACCAGGCGCACCTGCGCCACTCTGGCGACCGGTGCACCAGTGCCATCGGTGCGCTGGTATTGCACAAAACCGCCGCCGCTGCGGGCTTTGGCAAGCAGCTGCTCAAACGCCGCTGATTCAAGCTCGGGGATATCTTTGAACTGTTTGCCCTCCAGTGCGGGCCTGGCGCGTGACAACAACAACTTTCCAGCGCGATCAACCACCGTGATGGCACCGCTTTGTCCAAAGCGTACTGCGCGCAGCCGCTCCAGCACCTCTTTTTTTTCCAGGTTTTCCCATGGCTGGGTGTAGTCACCGGTGCCAATCAGCCAGTCATAAGGGGCGAAGTGACGGACATAGGCCAGCTTATCCGCCATCAACTTGGGGTTATCCGGCGCATACCAGCGGTAGTGCGAATAACCTTGCCCATCGGGCAGCCGGGCGGCCTCAATCAAGCCGCGCATGATGTAGTGGCCTTTGTCATCACGGTTATCCAGCAAGATGTTGCCTTCAAGCTGTGGCGCGGTTGGCAGCAAAATAAACTGGCCTCGCATGTCGTCAATGAAATAGTAGCCGCGGCCATCAAAAAAACGCACCGGGCGTAGCGCCTCAATGATCAGGTTTTTGACCTCGGTGGCGCTGTGCTTTGGCGACTCACGCTGGTAGATGGCGCGCGCCACCTGCATGGCGGTGTCAACTCGCTCACGCAAACTTTTGCGCAACGCGTCTTCCGTGCGGGTTTGGGTGAATTCAATAAAACTGACGGCCGAATCCAGCTCGGCCTGTAGCAGCGTTTGTTGATTTGCGGTGACGGCTTGTGCCACGCGCGCAATCGAGGCTTGGTAGTCTTGCGCGCTGCGCCACGAAAAAAAACCGCCCAAGGCCAACGTCAGCACCAGAACGATGCCCAGAGTACCTAACAGATGCCGCCTCGTGAGAGACCGCTCGTTCGCCGCAAATCGCAAGATGGCTCTCCTGCTTTAAATAGATTTATTGCCCAGGTTTCCAACGGGGCATGGTGCCGAGTCTACTTGAATCAACGTCATGGCTTTGTCACCATTGAACGTCAGAATAGCGGCGTGGCACCGGACCAAACCCGGATCAAGACAAGCGCTTTTTACCTGAAGGACATGGATGCATCAGTATCGGATTTGCGACAAATGCAACAAGCCCAAACCACCTGAGGGTGGCTGTCAAATACGCCGCGTCAGCTGGCTGTGCGGCACTTGCTGGGTGAGCTGGAAAAAATCAAGCCGGCTTTAAATGCGCGTCGCGCAAACAGGCCTGAAAGGCACGCGTGACCCGCGCGCTTTGCGGGGACGCCCGCACGATGCCAAAAAAGCCGCAGCGGTAGCCAAACAGTTGCGGCTGCAAGGCACGCATGCGGCCCTGGTGCACGAACTCTGCAGCGTAGTGATCAGGCAAAAACCCCAAAAACCGGCCCGACAGAATCAGCGTAGCGATCGACTCCTGGTCATAGCCGGTGGCTTGGCGCGCCAACTGCACTTGCTGGGCCATCTCCATGTTGGGTGAGTGATAGCCGAGCCCGGCAAAGCGGTAACTGCGCACAGCATCCCAATCCGCCGGCTCCTGCGCCCTCTGCGCCTTGAACAAGGGATGCGCCGCGCCGCAATACAAAAACATGGCCTCGTCAAACAGCGCGTCGTAGGCCAGCGTGTCGGAACTGCGGTGGCCGGGAATGATGCCAATCTGAAACTGGCCGTCTAGCACGCCGCGCTCAATGGCGTTGAGCGGGGCCACATGCAGGTGCAAGCGAACCTCCGGGGCCAGTTCGGCAAAGCGGGCAATCGCCTCGCCAATGTGCGCTTGCGGATTGCTGGCAGTTTTGTCAAACACCGCAATGTGCAGCTCGCCGCCCATACGCTGATGAATCTCGTCGACCCGGCTGCGAAACGCGTCCACGCCCGCCAGCAACAACAGGGTTTCGGCATAAATCTGCTCGCCTTCGGGGGTCAGGGCAAAGCCAGCGCGGCCGCGGCGGCACAAGCTCAGGCCCAAGCGGGTTTCCAGGTCTTTGATGTGGCGGCTGATGGTGGAGGTGCCAATGTTGAGCTCCAGCTCGGCGGCCGCCATGCCGCCGCAGTCGACCACGCTTTTGAACACGCGCAGCAAGCGGATGTCCATGTCGCTGAGCTGACCCAACGCGGCGCGGGTTTTGACAGGGGCATTTACTTGCATGGATTAGCAACCAAGTAGTGATAGTTAAACATTTATAAGAGTAACAGAGCATCCCACAATCGCCGCCTGACCACGCTACTTGATACAGAAGGACTTCTCCCATGAACCTGACCGATGCCAAAAACCTGACGAATCCCCGCCTGGATGCCGCTTGGCTTGAAGCCCACTGGATGCCGTTTACCGCCAACCGCAACTTCAAGGCGGCCCCGCGCATGATGGCCTCGGCTGCCGGTTGCTACTACACCGACATGGATGGCCGCAAGATTTTTGACGGCCTGTCAGGCTTGTGGACCTGCGGCCTGGGCCACGGCCGCGCCGAGATTGCCGAAGCGGCTTACAAGCAGTTGGCCACGCTGGACTACTCACCGGCCTTCCAGTTTGGTCACCCGCTGTCGTTTGCGCTGGCCAATAAACTCAAAGAACTCACCCCCGAGGGCCTGGATTACGTGTTTTTCACCGGCTCCGGGTCAGAGTCGGCTGATACCTCCTTGAAGATGGCGCGGGCTTACTGGCGAGCCAAGGGTCAGGGCAGCAAAAGCCTGTTGATTGGCCGTGAGAAGGGCTACCACGGGGTCAACTTTGGCGGCATCTCGGTCGGTGGCATTGGCGGCAACCGCAAGACTTTTGGCCAGGGTATCCCGGCTGACCACCTGCCGCACACGCAACCGCCGATGGGTTCATTTGTGCGTGGCATGCCTGACACCGGCGCTGAACTGGCCGACGAATTGCTCAAACTGATTGCGCTGCACGATGCCAGCAACATCGCCGCCGTCATCGTCGAGCCGATGGCGGGCTCAGCCGGCGTCATCATCCCGCCCAAAGGCTATTTGCAGCGCCTGCGCGAGATTTGCACGGCCAACAACATTTTGCTGATTTTTGATGAAGTCATCACCGGCTTTGGCCGCATGGGGGCCTACACCGGGGCTGAGGCGTTTGGCGTGACACCCGACATCATGAATTGCGCCAAGCAGATCACCAACGGTGCGCAGCCGTTGGGCGCGGTGATTGCCAGCAAGGAAATCTACGACACCTTCATGGCCGCCGGTGGCCCGGAGTACCTGGTCGAATTTGCCCACGGCTACACCTACTCGGCGCACCCGGTGCCGTGTGCTGTGGGCTTGGCTACGCTGGACATTCTGGTGCGCGAAAACATGGTCGATCGCGTCAACGCGCTATCGCCCAAGTTTGAGGATGCCGTGCATTCGCTCAAAGGTGCCAAGCACATCGCCGACATTCGCAACTACGGCCTGGCCGCTGGTTTGACCATCGACGCGCTACCGGGCGAGCCGGCCAAACGGCCTTACGAGATTGCCATGGCGATGCTGAAAAAAGGCTTTTATGTGCGCTACGGCGGCGACACCATTCAACTGGCACCACCGTTCATCAGCACACCCGAACAGATCGACAGCCTGGTCAACGCACTGGGTGAGTCGATCAACCAAACCGCCTGACCCTGTGCTTTCTCAAGCCATTGCCGAAGTTCACACCTCGAAGGTGGCGCGTGCAATGCGCAACAGGACCTGAATGCGCATAATATGCGCATTCCGACTAACCAATGAGTTTTCAGCATGTCAACCCTTGTCACCCCAACCCCAACCCCAACCCGCAAACGCCCGGTTAACCTGACCGTGAGCGAAAGCCTGGTGGCCCAGGCCAAGGTCTACACCAGCAATCTGTCAGCCACCACCGAATTGCTGCTGACCGAGTTTGTGGCACGCCAACAGCAGACCCAACGCACGCGTCAACAACTGGCTGATGCCTGCGTTGCCGACTGGAACGCACTGCACGCGCAAATCGGCTCGTTTGCCGACGAGCACAGCACCCTCTGACATGGCGCAGTTTGATGTCTACCGCAACAAGGGCCCGCGGCGGGAAGCCATTCCGTTTGTCGTGGTGGTGCAGTCTGCGTTGTTTGACCGTTACAAGCGGCGCGTGGTGGTGCCGTTGGTGCGCCGCAATGCGCTGCCCGGCACCGCCCCCAGCGTCGGCTCCCGCATGAACCCGATGTTGCAGGTAGCGGGCGAAACGCTGGTTCTGCACCCACTCGACATGGTGTCGGTAGACCTGAGCCAGTTGGGTGACTATGCCGGATCACTGACCGATCAGGGTCCGGCCATTGCCGATGCGCTGGACGAGTTACTGACGCGTTCCTGGGGTTGATGATGCTGCAATTTGCTATTTTTTTAATAGCTAGTTGCGCATATCATATAAGGGCTAGAGCCGTTTTTTATTATTAAATTTGGAGAAAGATTCATGACCACACTTGCGACCATTGGCCACCTGATTGACGGACAAATTGTTACCGGCGGCAGCCGCAGTGCCGAGGTTTTCAACCCGGCCACCGGCCAGGCTGAAAAGCGCGTGCTGCTGGCTGACAAGCTTACCGTTGAAGCCGCTATCGCCAGCGCCCAAGCCGCCTACCCGGCCTGGCGCGCCACGCCGCCACTCAAGCGCGCTCGCGTCATGAGCACGCTCAAAAACCTGTTGGAAGCCAACGCCGAGCGCATCTGCGCGCTGGTCACCGCCGAACATGGCAAGGTGCTGAGTGACTCGATGGGCGAACTGCAGCGCGGCATTGAAAACGTTGAATACGCCAGTTACGCGCCCGAGCTGCTGAAAGGCGAGCACAGCAAAAACGTCGGCCCGGCGATGGATTCGTGGAGTGAATTCCAGCCGCTCGGTGTCACCGCCGGCATCACCCCGTTCAACTTTCCTGTCATGGTGCCACTGTGGATGTGGCCGATGGCCGTGGCTTGTGGCAACTGCTTCATTTTGAAGCCATCCGAGCGCGACCCAAGCAGTGCCCTGCTGATCGCTGAACTGGCGCTGCAAGCCGGTTTGCCACCGGGCGTGCTCAACGTGGTGCAGGGCGACAAAGAAGCCGTCGACACGCTGCTGACTGATCCGCGCGTCAAAGCCATCAGCTTTGTCGGCTCGACACCGATTGCCGAGTACATCTACGCCACCGGCTGCGCCCACGGCAAGCGCGTGCAGGCACTCGGTGGCGCCAAAAACCACGCGGTAGTGATGCCCGATGCCGACATC
>JBBQZI010000016.1:0-24140 GCA_038207855.1 Burkholderiales bacterium | reverse complement strand
CCGTCACCGTCACCAACCACAGTCAGTGCTGCAAAGCCAAGGATACGACCACCCTTCACCACTTTGGTGACCCGGTTGATCGCGATCATTTTCTCGCGCAGACCATCCTCAGGCCCTTCAGCCTTACCTTGCATTTTTGCTTGAACTTTAGCCATTGTGTATTCCGATCTGCTTAAAACTGCAAGCCGGCTTCACGTGCCGCATCGGCCAGCGCTTTAACGCGGCCATGGTACGCAAAACCTGCGCGATCAAACGCTACTTTTTCGACACCGACAGCCTTTGCCTTTTCAGCCAAACGCTTGCCGATAACTTGGGCCGCAGCCACATTACCACCTTTGCCGGAACCGCCCAGCGCCTGCCGCACTTCTGCTTCTGCAGTAGACGCTGTTGCGAGCACTTTGCCACCATCGCCGGAAATAACACTGGCGTAGATATGCAAGTTGGTGCGATTGACGGTCAAGCGCGCGACACCTTGAAGGGCGATACGGATACGCGTCTGACGCGCTCTGCGAAGACGCTGTTCTTTTTTGGTCAACATAGTGCAGCTCCTTATTTCTTCTTGGTTTCTTTGATAGCGACTTTTTCGTCTGAATAACGAATGCCTTTGCCCTTGTAAGGCTCAGGTGGTCGAATCGCACGAATCTCGGCAGCAACCTGGCCAACGCGTTGGCGGTCAGCACCCTTGATCACGATTTCAGTGGGTGTTGGTGTTGCAACAGTAATACCCTCGGGCATGTCTTTGTTGACCGGGTGAGAGTATCCAACGGTTAGGTTCAGCTTGCTACCCTGGGCTTGCGCCTTGTAACCCACGCCAATCAATGTCAGCTTCTTCTCAAAGCCCTTGGTCACACCAAGCACCATGTTGTTTACCAACTGGCGCATCGTGCCAGCCATGGCATCGGCTTCGCGGGAATCATTGGCAGCCAAAAAAGTCAGCACGCCAGCATCATTCACCAACTTGACCAAACTATTTCGAGCCATAGTCAACGAACCACCAGCACCTTTGACGCTAACAGCTTGCTCACCAATAGTCACATCCACGCCAGCCGGAATGGCCACGGGCATTTTTGCAATACGGGACATCTTATGTTTCTCCTGAATGTCACGCGTTAAGCGACGTAACAAAGAACTTCACCACCGACACCGGTAGCGCGCGCCTTGCGGTCGGTCATCACACCCTTGGGAGTTGTGACAATTGCCACGCCAAGACCATTTTGAACCTGGGGGATGGCATCGCTGCCACGGTAGACCCGCAAACCAGGGCGACTGACGCGCTCAATGCGCTCAATCACCGGGCGACCGGCGTAGTATTTAAGTGCTATTTCAAGCTCAGGCTTGCCATCAGCTGCATTGACTTTGAAATCATCAATATAGCCTTCATCTTTTAACACTTGCGCAATCGCCACCTTCACTTTGGAAGATGGCACGCGAACGGTTGTTTTGGCAACCATTTGCGCATTGCGAATGCGTGTCAACAGGTCGGCGATCGGATCACTCATGCTCATATCTATGTCTCCTGCCGATTACCAGCTAGCCTTGACAATGCCGGGGATTTCACCAGCAAAAGCCATTTCACGAATTTTTGCCCGCGCCAAACCAAAGTGCGCAAAGGTGCCCCGAGGACGACCTGTGATTGCACAGCGGTTACGCTGACGCGTTGGATTTGCATTGCGAGGCAGCATTTGCAAACCAAGTCGCGCAGCAGCGCGCTCTTCGTCTGTGCGCTTTGCATCAGTTGAAATCGCCTTGAATTCCGCATGTTTTTTTGCGTACTTCGCCACGAGTTTGTCTCTTTTGAGCTCGCGTTGGATTAAAGCCATCTTAGCCACAGATCACCTCAGTTCTTGAAGGGGAAACGGAACCCTGCGAGGAGTGCCTTGCACTCGTCATCGGTTTTGGCCGTTGTCGTGATGCTGATATTGAGACCGCGCAAGGCATCGACCTTGTCGTATTCAATTTCAGGGAAAATGATTTGCTCTTTGACACCGATGTTGTAGTTTCCACGGCCATCAAATGCGCGCCCGGAAATACCACGGAAGTCGCGAACTCGTGGCAGCGCCACAGTCACAAAACGATCCAGAAATTCGTACATTTGCGCACCGCGCAAAGTCACCATGCAGCCAATCGCCTGGTTTTCACGAATCTTGAAGCCGGCAATCGCCTTCTTTGACATCGTCACAACCGGTTTTTGACCTGCAATTTTGGACATATCACTAACCGCGTGATCCATGACTTTTTTATCAGCCACTGCTTCACTGACACCCATGTTGAGTGTGATCTTAGTCAGACGCGGGACTTGCATGGCGGACTTGTAGCCAAATTTGGCCATCAGCTCAGGCGCCAGCTTTTCACGAAAGAGTTGTTGCAAACGAGCCATGTTTATGCCACCTTGATTTCTTCGCCGCTTGACTTGTAAACGCGAACGCGCTTGCCATCAGCCAGCAATTTGATGCCCACACGATCAGCCTTGCCAGTTGCCGCATTAAAAATAGCGACATTGGATTGGTGAATAGGCATGGTCTTTTCAACGATACCACCAGCCTCACCCTTCATTGGGTTTGGCTTGGCGTGCTTCTTGACGATATTGATACCATCAACAATCACGTGTGAATCATCTTTGCGCAGCGATACTTTGCCGCGCTTGCCTTTGTCGCGCCCGGTAAGCACGATCACATCGTCGCCTTTGCGAATCTTCTTCATGAAATGTCCTTACAAAACTTCAGGTGCCAAAGACACAATCTTCATGAACTTTTCAGTGCGCAATTCACGCGTGACTGGTCCAAAGATGCGGGTGCCAATTGGCTCCAACTTGGCGTTAAGCAATACAGCAGCATTGCCATCAAACTTTACCAGCGAGCCATCGCTACGGCGAATGCCTTTAGCAGTACGGACAACTACCGCACTGTAAACATCACCTTTTTTAACGCGGCCACGTGGTGCAGCTTCTTTAATGCTGACCTTGATAATGTCGCCCACACTGGCGTAGCGACGCTTGGATCCGCCTAGCACCTTAATGCACAGAACGGACTTTGCGCCAGTGTTGTCGGCAACTTCTAGTCGAGATTCGGTTTGGATCATTTGTTTATTTCCCAACTTGCACCAAAATGGCCGCTCACACAATGCAAGCATTCATTTCAATCAGTCTTGGGCCCGTTACACCCAACATGAACCACTCACGTTGTTAGCTTTGGGCAGACACTTCATACTTTTTCAAGCGAAGCCCTGTATTATGCACGGAAATCAAAGCTCGCTCAATCTTTTCTTTAGTTTTTTACATTTATTCTGATCTAAGGCGCAAAGGGCCATCGTAGAAGCTCGCCGGCACCTGCCAATATCTATCCAGCAGGACGGCTCCAGGCCATGCATGGCGATTGATTAAACTCTGCGACTTCAATCACGCAAAGCAGTCTGATCACTGCACCACTTATATGAGCGAGCAAATAGCATTCATTGGCGGGGGCAATATGGCCAGCGCCATCATTGGCGGACTCATCAAGCAAGGCACACTCGCTGGACAGATCGATGTACTGGATCCATCTGATGAGGCGCGCGCGCGACTCGAAAGCGGCTTTGGCGTGCGTACGCACGCGCAGGCCGGTTCTTTTTTAGGCGGCGCCGCCATGGTTGTCTGGGCGGTCAAGCCGCAAGCTTTCAAAGAGGCTGCGCTATCCGCAGCCCCACACGCTTCGGGCGCGTTACACCTGAGCGTGGCGGCTGGCATTCGAAGCGACAGCATGGCCCAATGGCTTGGGACCGAGCGCGTGGTGCGCGCCATGCCCAACACCCCCGCTTTGATCGGCAAGGGCATCACCGGTTTATTTGCGCGCCCAGGGGTCTCAACCGCCGATCAGTCCCGGATAGACCAGATCATCGCCACAACGGGTGAAGCCATCTGGCTTGATTCAGAAGAAAAGCTGGACGCGATCACGGCCTTGTCGGGATCTGGGCCAGCCTATGTGTTCTATTTCATGGAAGCCATGACCACTGCAGGTACTGAAATGGGCCTCAGCCGAGAACAGGCACATCAACTCGCCGTGGCGACTTTTGCGGGTGCAAGTGAACTCGCCCGCGCGTCGAATGAATCGCCTCAGGTGTTGCGCCAGCGCGTGACATCCAAAGGCGGCACCACTTACGCAGCCATTTCCGCCATGGAAGAAGGCGATGTGCGCGCCCTGTTCATTGATGCCATGTACGCTGCCCGTGAGCGTGCCCGCGAACTTGGTGAAGAATTTGGCATCGCTTAAGCCAAGAGCGCGTAGCTGACGGACGCCCAAGCTCAGCGACTGGCGGCTTTTTTTATTGGACCCAATAGCTGGCTGCGATACCGAAAAACAGGGTGAAGCCCAGCCAGTGATTTAATCTGAATGCCTTGAAACAGCCCTCGCGGGTGCGCCAGCGGATCAAGGTGAAATGCCACAACACTTGCCCGACAGCGAGCAGTATTGCTACTATAAATATAGCTGTATGCACATATCGCATAAGGGCTAGAGCCCAAATACCTATAAATACCAGGTAGCACAGCGTGACCACCCATATATCCCATAGCCCCAAGGTGATGGCCGAGGTTTTGATGCCAATTTTCAGATCGTCATCACGATCAACCATGGCGTACTCGGTGTCATAAGCCAGCACCCACGCCAGGTTGCCCAACATCAGCCACCACGCCAGTGGCGGCACATCACCCAGCACGGCCGCAAACGCCATCGGAATCCCCAGACTAAAGGCCACGCCCAGTACCGCTTGCGGCATCGACACAAAGCGCTTGGCATAGGGATAGGCCAGCGTGACGGCCAGGGCGGCACACGAGATGCCAATCGTGATGGGATTGGTGGTCAAGACCAGCGCAAACGCCAGCAAGGCCAACACCGCGCCGACAGCCAGCGCCTCCGTCACCGACACCAGCCCAGTAGTAACCGGTCGCTGTGCGGTGCGCTTGACGTGGCGGTCAAATTCACGGTCAGCCACATCATTGACACAGCAGCCCGCGCTACGCATCAAAATGGTGCCCATAACAAATACGCCCAGCAAATGCCAGCCCGGAAAGCCACCTGAGGCAACCCACAGCGCCCCCAAGGTTGGCCACAGCAACAGCAGCCAGCCAGCCGGACGACTCCAGCGAATCAGCTCCAGATAGACCTTGAGTTTTTTACGCCAGCGTCTCACATCCAACCCCATTCATCATTCAAGACAGGCGCTGCACACCCGGCAGTTCGCAGGCGTAAATCGCATTGCGCAACGCGGCAATCGCCTCATAGCGCGTGAAACTGCGCCGCCAGGCCAGTACCACGCGGCGCATCGGCGGGTCGCCAGCAAATGGCAGGTATTTCACATACGGGTCTTCGTCACGTTTGCGCCGGGGTTTGGCAGCCAGCGCCTCTTTCGGCACGCTCAGACGCGGCACCAGCGTAACCCCCATGCCGGCAGCCACCATGTGCTTGATGGTTTCGAGCGAAGAGCCTTCAAAGCTCTTGCGAATGCCCTCGGCATTGGCCGAAAAACGCGCAAACTCCGGACAAACTTCGAGCACATGATCCCGAAAGCAGTGCCCGCTACCAAGCAGCAGCATGGTTTCAGCCTTGAGCTGTTCGCTCGTCACGCTGCTTTGACTGGCTAACGGGTGATTGATTGGCACGGCAGCCAGAAACGGCTCGTCATACAAGGGCGCAATCGCCAAGCCCGCATCAGGAAACGGCTCGGCCAGAATGGCGCAATCAATCTCACCCGTGCGCAACATCTCAAGCAGCTTGACGGTGAAGTTTTCCTGCAACATCAAGGGCATTTGCGGTATTTTGGCGATCATCTGGTGAACCAGATCGGGCAATAGATACGGCCCGATGGTGTAGATGATGCCCAAGGTGAGCGGCCCGGCCAGCGGGTCTTTGCCGCGCTTGGCAATTTCTTTGATGGCCGCGGCCTGCTCCAACACGCTTTGCGCCTGGCGCACGATGGCTTCGCCCAGATGCGTCACCGTCACCTCATTGGCACTGCGCTCAAACAGTTTCACGTCCAACTCTTCTTCGAGCTTCTTGATGGCAACAGACAGCGTGGGCTGCGACACATAGCAGGCTTCCGCCGCCTTGCCAAAATGCCGCTCGCGTGCCACCGCCACGATGTATTTGAGTTCAGTCAGAGTCATGGTGCAATTCTCCTACCAACTTCATCGAATCCAGAACAATAGCGACTCATCGCGGCATCCACGCGCCACAGCTCCAGCATTGCTCAAAGCCGCCTTCGACCAACTCGCCACAAGTGCATTGCCAGCGGCGCTGGGGCGTGTGTGCAATGTCAAACAGCAGTTGTTGCGCCCGCTCCTGCTGCACCGCTTCATGCACCCACACCTCCGGCAAACACTGATCGGGTGGCATTCCACCCGCCACGCTGCCCAGATATTGACGTTGCACGCTGGCGGCAATGCCTTCCACCTTGAGCGCATCCACCCACAAAGTGGCAATCGCCAGATTGGGGGCTTGGGTAAGACGCTGCATGGTGGGTTCTAGCATACGCGGCTTTTGGCGCGGCGCACTTGCGTAATCCCAACTCACGCCTTCAAATAATCGGATCGCGCGCCCAGCCAGCGCTGCACATGCTGCTGTGCCAGCTCGGCATGTTGATCCAGCATGATGGGGGCCAGCTTGCGCGCCCAGGCCAACAGCGCGGCATCTTCCAGCACATCGGCAAAACGCAGCAGCGCCGCGCCCGACTGACGCGAACCCATGAACTCACCGGGCCCGCGAATCTCCAGGTCGCGCCGGGCAATCTCAAAGCCATCGTTGCTTTCGCTCATGGCCTTCAGGCGGGCGCGAGCCGTTTCGCCCAAGCGTGGCGCGTCGCCGGTGGAATACAGCAGCACGCAGGCCGATGCCGCCGCGCCGCGCCCGACTCGTCCGCGCAGCTGGTGCAACTGCGAGAGGCCAAAGCGCTCGGCGTGTTCGATCACCATCAGGGATGCATTGGGCACGTCCACGCCGACCTCAATCACCGTGGTGCTGACCAGCACGCCCATCTGGCCACTGGTGAACAGGCTCATCACGGCCTTTTTCTCAGCTACCGGCATGCGCGAGTGCAGCAGACCAACCGTCACACCGGGCAAGGCGGCACTGAGCTGCGCATGGGTTTCGGTGGCGTTGCTCAGGTCAAGCGCTTCACTTTCTTCGATCAGCGGGCAGACCCAGTAAATCTGCCGCCCCTCGGTAATTTGCGAACGAATGCGCTCGACCACCTCGTCCCGGCGCGCGCTATTGACCACCTTGGTGATGATGGGCGTGCGCCCCGGCGGCAGCTCGTCGATGGTGGACACATCCAGGTCGGCGTAATAGCTCATCGCCAGCGTGCGCGGAATCGGGGTGGCCGTCATCATCAGCAAGTGGGGCTCCAGCGCTTGTGATGGCAGAGGCTGGCTTGCCGCGTCGCTTCGCTTCTCGCAATAATGGTCTGCTGGTGGCTCGGGATCGTCAATTGGCGCCACCAGCTTGCTGCGCAATGCCAGCCGCTGCGCCACGCCAAAGCGGTGTTGCTCATCGATGATGGCCAGCGCCAGATTCTTGAACTGCACTTTGGCTTGGATGATGGCATGCGTGCCCACCACCAGTTTGGCCTCGCCGCTGGCGATCAGCGCCAGCATGTCGCGCCGCTCTTTGGTTTTCTGGCTGCCGGTGAGCCAGGCCACCGTGATACCCAGCGGTTGCAGCCAACTCACCAGTTTGGCAAAGTGCTGGGTCGCCAGAATTTCGGTCGGTGCCATCAGCGCACATTGCCAGCCTGCATCCATGCACACCGCCGCCGCCAGCGCCGCCACCACGGTTTTACCCGAGCCCACGTCACCTTGCAGCAGCCGGTGCATGGGCACGGGTTGCTGCAAGTCACGGATGATTTCTTCACAGACACGGCGTTGTGCGGCCGTTAATTGAAACGGCAATACGGCCAGCAAACGCTCATGCAACCTCAACTCTGAATCGCTGATCGCCAGCAACGCCGGTGCCCGCAGCAAGGCCCGCTCGCGCTTCGCCTGCAATTGCGAGAGCTGCTGCGCCAGCAACTCTTCGGCCTTCAGGCGCTGCCAGGCCGGGTGGCTGTGATCCTCCAGTGCAGCCAGTGTCACGTCGGGCCTAGGGTGGTGCAAAAATAATAGTGCCTCACGCATATTCCACCTAGGCTGCAGGCCTATTTCTTGTAAATAATGAAGCGGTATGGTGTCGCTTAATTCAGCCCGGGCCAAGCCGCCCTCCACGGCCCGGCGCAGATAGGTTTGCGGCAAACCCGCCACCGTGGGGTAGACCGGTGTCAGCGCCTGCGCCAGTTCACCACCAGCGGCTTTGAAGGCCGGGTGCATCATCGTCAACCCCATGAAGCCACCGCGGATTTCGCCGCGTGCGCGAATCCGGTTGCCGACTTCCAGCGCCTTTTGCTGCGACGGATAAAAAGTAAAAAAGCGCAGCAGACAGGTACCGGTGCCGTCGTCCAAGGTCACCAGCAACTGCCGATGGCCACTGAGCTTGACCTCGCTGTGCGTCACCGTGCCTTCGACCTGCGCCACATCACCCTCACGCACATCGCGCAGCTTGACCAGTCGGGTTTCGTCCTCGTAACGCAGCGGCAGGTGCAGCGCCAAGTCAATAGCACGGGTTAAGCCGAGTTTTTGCAGGGCTTTTTGCGGGCCGCTGAGCGGCTTGACTGGCGCAGTAGTCATGCGCCAAGTCCGTCAGATGCGGATTGAAGCCTTGTCAATTTCGCGGCGCAGTTCGGTGTAATTCAGCGTCACCGGAAACTGCGGAAACTCGTCAATCACGTTTTGCGGCGGATGAAACAAGATACCGGCGTGGGCTTCGCCCAGCATGGCCGTGTCGTTGTACGAGTCGCCCGCGGCAATCACCTTGAATTGCAGTTCACGAAAACGCTGCACCGCTTCTTTCTTTTGATTCGGCATGCGCAGGTGGTAGTTCACCAAAATCCCGGCCGCATCGGCTTCGAGCTTGTGGCAAAACAGCGCTGGCATGCCCAGCTGCGCCATCAGCGGCATGGCAAACTCATAAAAAGTGTCTGACAGAATGATCACCTGGTAGTCACGCCGCAGCGCGTCCAGAAAATCCTTCGCGCCTGGCATCGGGCCCATCTCGGAGATCACTTTCTGGATGTCGGGCAGCCCGAGTTGGTGCTGCTTGAGCAGATCCAGCCGGAACTTCATCAGCTTGTCGTAGTCCGGCTCGTCGCGCGTGGTGCGTGACAGCTCGGGGATGCCGGTACGTTTTGAAAACTCGATCCAGATTTCGGGGACGAGAACACCTTCAAGGTCCAGACAGACAAGTTGCACTGAAATACTCCAAAAAAATGGGCATGGCCCGTGTAGCTGGGAAACATTATTTGGCGCCGAGTTTACCTGCTGGACAGCCCGTCTACTGGCACTTGGCGCGCGCTGCCACAACACCCGCGCCCTGCGACAATGCCTGCCTTATCCACTTGGCACGGGGCCGGTCCGCCCCTCAAGCACCATGACCCAAATGACACCCGGCACTGCGCGCACGTTCACCCTGAGCGACTTTGATTTTGAATTGCCCCCGGAGTTAATCGCCCAGCATCCCGCGCCAGAACGCAGCAGCTCGCGTCTGCTTGACGGCAGTTCGCAAACACCGATGGACCGCATCTTCAGGGACTTGCCCGCGCTGCTGCAGCCGGGTGACTTGCTGGTATTCAACGACACCAAGGTCATGAACGCGCGGCTGTACGGCGAAAAGCCGACCGGCGGCAAGGTCGAATTGCTGATTGAACGGGTGCTTGGCGGCAACCAGGTGGCAGCGCACATGCGCGTGAGCAAAAAACCCGAAGTCGGCACCACGGTGGCGCTGACTGGCGCACCCGGAACGGCCGAACACCTGAGCGCGACATTGTTGGGGCGCTGGCCAGACGAGCACGGCGCGCTGTTTCGCTTTGTGCTGAGCAACGATGCAGGCGACGACCCGTACACGCTCATGGCGCGCCACGGCCATGTGCCACTGCCGCCCTACATCACCCACACCGACTCGGCTGAAGATGCGCAGCGCTACCAAACGGTATTTGCAAAAAACCTGGGCGCTGTTGCCGCACCAACCGCCGCACTGCATTTTGATGAAACCCTGCTGGCCGCCATTGATGCCATGGGCGTTCAGCGCGCGCAGGTGACGCTGCATGTGGGCGCAGGCACTTTTCAGCCGGTCAAAACCGAGAATCTGGCCGACCACCAGATGCATAGCGAGTGGTATGAAGTGCCGGTGGCCACCCAGCAGGCCATAGCAGCTTGCCGCACCCGCGGCGGGCGGGTGGTAGCGGTAGGCACTACCACCGTGCGCACGCTGGAGAGTTGGGCCAGTAGCAACTTAAGCACGGGCGACACCCGCATCTTCATCACGCCCGGATTTGAATTCAAGCTGGTCGATGCGCTGATCACCAACTTTCACCTGCCCAAGTCAAGTTTGATGATGCTGGTAAGCGCCTTTGCTGGGTTTGACCACATCAAGTCGCTGTACCAACATGCCATCAACCAACGCTACCGTTTTTTCAGCTATGGCGATGCCATGCTGCTGGAGCGCAAGGCTTAAGAGCAGAATAAGGCGATAGCGCCACAATTGGCCCCGGCCTCAAACAAGTACTGTCTCATGAACAACTTTCAAAAGCGCACAGCGGCCCGCATCGCCCTGGTGAGCATTCTTTTGGCTTGTATCGCTAGCCCAATTGCCTGGTTTGTGCAGCGCGAAAGCTCCGAAGAAGCCATTGTTGCGCTGGCCAACGAAGAAGCGGGCCGCCTGCTGCACCGCTACGATGCCCACAACTTGACCGGCCCAGACGCCATCGCGCACGCCACCGAGGCGGCAAACATGATCTCTGGCGGCATGTTTGACCTGGTTGAAATTTACGATGCGCAGGGCAGCAAATTGGCCGAGGCCAATACACCGCAGGGCATGGCCATCGAATCGCAACTGCCGCACCATGGCGTGCCCAATTACCCCGAAGGGATTTACCAAAGCATGCAGTTGGACAAAGGCGTTTGGGTGATGCGGGTGTTTGTGCCGCTGCGCGATTCAGCCACTGACATGAGTCTGCCGATCACCGGGTATTTTGAGGGTGTGCGGGTCATGCCTGACTGGCAAAAAGACCAGGTTATTCACAGCGCGTTGACAGCCGCCTTGATGATCGGACTGGCCGCCTTGCTGTGCGGCGCAGTGCTGTACCCGGTGGTGGTTCATTTGTCGGCCGACAACGAGCGCAAAGCCCGAGAGGTACTGGACTCGCACATTGCCATGATGGAGTCGCTCGGCCGTGCCATCGCCAAGCGAGACTCTGATACCGGCGCGCACAACTACCGCGTCGCTTGGATCGCCGCCAGTGTGGCCGAAAAAATGGGTGTTTCAGGCGGTGCCATGCAAGCGCTGATCGCAGGGAGTTTTTTGCATGATGTCGGCAAAATCGGCATTCCCGATGCCATTTTGCTCAAACCTGGCAAGCTTGACGATGCTGAAATGGCTGTCATGCGCACCCATGTCAATCAGGGGCGCGAGATCGTCATGGGCGCGGGTTGGCTCAGCGGGGCCCACGACGTAGTGGCGAGTCACCACGAAAAGTGGAATGGCAGCGGCTACCCACAGCAAACCAAAGGCGAAGCCATTCCGCTGGCTGCACGCATTTTTGCGGTTGCTGACGTGTTTGACGCGCTGTGCTCCAAACGGCCTTACAAAGAACCGATGAGCTATGAGGCCGCCATGGCGATTCTTGACAAAGACACGGGCAGCCACTTTGACCCCGGCGTAATGGCCATCTTCAAACCCATGTCGCGGGAATTTTTTGACCGACTCGCCAATATCGATGAACAAGATGCCCGCACCCTGCTGGAAGAGCGGGTGCGCCGCCACTTTGAACTCTAGCGCCCGGTTCACGTTTCCCAACGCCACTGCAGATTTCGGCTTTTCACACACCCCAACACGCTCTTTTTTAAAAAAATGTCCATGCTGAAATTTGACCTGCTCGCCACTGACCCTGCCCAAGGCACTTACGCAGGCTCACACGCCCGCCGCGGTCAGCTCACACTGAACCACGGCGTGGTGCAAACCCCGATCTTCATGCCGGTGGGCACCTACGGCACCGTCAAAGGGGTCACACCTGCCAGCCTGGAAGACATGGGCGCGCAAATCATTCTGGGCAACACCTTTCACCTGTGGATGCGACCCGGGGAGGAGGTGATGACAAGTTTTGGTGGCTTGCACGGCTTTGAGCGCTGGAACAAACCGATCCTGACCGATTCGGGTGGCTTTCAGGTCTGGAGCCTGGGGGCCATGCGCAAAATCACCGAGCAAGGTGTGCATTTCTCCAGTCCGGTCAATGGCGACAAACTGTTCATGTCGCCCGAGGTGAGCATGCAAATCCAGACCACACTCAACTCCGACATCGCCATGCAGCTGGACGAATGCACGCCGTATTTGTCGGTCGAACCCAAAACAAAGGGCCAGATCACCACCGAGCGCGAAGCCCGGATATCCATGGAAATGAGCCTGCGCTGGGCCAAACGCAGCCAGCACGAGTTCGCCCGCCTGGAGAACCCCAACGCGCTGTTTGGCATTGTGCAAGGCGGCATGTTTGAGCACCTGCGCCAGGAGTCGCTGGATGCGCTGGTTGAGATGAACTTCCCCGGCTATGCCGTGGGGGGTGTCAGCGTAGGCGAGCCCAAAGACGAGATGCTGCGCATCATGGCGCACTCGCCGCACCGCCTGCCGGCTAATAAACCGCGCTACCTGATGGGTGTCGGCACGCCCGAGGATTTGATTGAAGGCGTGGCCCAAGGTGTCGACATGTTTGACTGCGTCATGCCGACCCGCAACGCCCGCAACGGCACGCTGTTTACCCGCTTTGGTGACCTGAAAATTCGCAACGCCCGCCACAAAACCGACCATGGCCCGCTTGATGCCAGCTGCACTTGCTACGCCTGTAAAGGCACGACCCGGCCAGACGGCAGTACCTCGGGCGGTTTCAGCCGCGCCTACCTGCACCACCTGGACCGCTGCGCCGAGATGCTCAGCCCGATGCTGTCGAGCATCCATAACTTGCACTATTACCTGAACCTGATGAGCGAGGTGCGCGCGGCGCTGGACGCGGGTAGGTTTGCCGAATTCCGGGTGCAATTCAAGACTGACCGGGCGCGCGGGGTGTAGCTTTTTTACTATAAAAGTTATAGCTGGCTGCGCTTATTCCACGTGGGCTTTGACCCAATTTGATGCCAAAAGTTAGAAACAACTGGCGAAACATCAACGCCCACATCCAACTCCGCCAGACCGGCTGATGGGCCGTCAACACTTAGCGGACTGAGCGGCCCCACCTCAGCGTCGATAGGAGCAAAACTTCTCTGTCGCGTGCCCTGAATCAAAAACTGGGCGCTTGCGTGAATGCGGGCAGATCGGTCGTTCCCACCGAATTCGCATTGCCAGCGGCAGTGCGCGGATTTATAATTCACCCAGATACTGACCAATTGGTCAGTATCAAAAGAAGAAGGTGAGTATGAACCGTTCCCGTTTGCTTCGATTCTCGATTTCCGGCTTGGTGATGTTGGTGTTGGCAGGCATCGGCTACCTGATCTATCAGCAACGGCCAGCCGAGCTACCCGTCGGACTGGCCTCCGGCAATGGCCGTCTGGAAGCCACCGAAGTTGATGTCGCCACCAAAATGGCCGGTCGTCTTGCCGTACTGATGCCGCGCGAAGGCGATTTCGTTGAGATCGGCACCATCGTCGGCCGCATCGATGCAGCCGATCTCAGTGCCCAACTCCGCGTTGCTGAGGCGCAGGTAAAGCAGGCACAGCATGCTGTAAATGAAGGCCGGGCCGCAGTGCGCAAATCAGAAAGCGACACCGTGCTGGCCGACAAAACCCTGCAGCGCTCCCGGGACCTGGTGGCACGAGGCTTTGTCTCTAGTGCCACGCTGGACAAGGACGTGAGCGGTGTCCAGGGTGCTCGGGCCGCCTTGGCACAGGCGCAAAGCCGGGTAGCCGAAGCTGATGCGGCCGCCGCCGCCGCCGCTGCCAAAGCGCAAAGCGTGCAGGTCAATGTTGATGACATGGCACTCAAGGCACCGATCAGCGGCCGCGTCCTCTACCGTTTGGCAGAGCCCGGTGAAGTGCTGGCCGCTGGCGGCAAGGCGCTGACCCTGCTTGATTTGTCCCAGATGTACATGACCATCTACCTGCCGACCGAGAAGGCCGGCCAACTGGTGCTTGGCAGCGCGGCGCGCATCCTGCTCGATGCCTTGCCCGGCCAGCCGATTCCGGCAACGGTCACTTTCGTGGCAGACAAGGCCCAGTTCACGCCGCGCGAGGTCGAAACCCGCAGTGAGCGCGAGAAGCTGATGTTCCGTATCAAGGTCAAGCCTGATCCAGCCTGGCTTAACACCCAGCGCGACCTCGCCAAGGCAGGCATGCCCGGTGTCGCCTACGTGCGCTTCGATGCCAACATGGGCTGGCCGACCAACCTGCAGATCAACGGAAAGTAACTGGCCATGAACGGCCCGGAAACGACCACTTCGTCCGGCCCTGCAGACCGGCCGCCGGTAGTCCACCTCAGTGGGGTCAGCCAGCGCTACGGGGCGGCCATCGCGCTGGAAAATGTCACGCTGGACTTGCCGGGTGCTTGCATGGTCGGCCTGATCGGGCCAGACGGTGTCGGCAAGTCATCGCTGCTGGCGCTGGTATCTGGCGCGCGGCAGATCCAGTCGGGCAAGGTCGAGGTCTTGGGCGGCGATATTGGCGAGCGGCATTTCCGCGCTTCGGTGCAGCCACGCATTGCCTACATGCCGCAAGGCCTGGGCAAAAACCTGTATGCAACATTGTCGGTTTTCGAGAACATCGATTTCTTCGGTCGGCTGTTCGGCCAGGACAAAAGCGAACGTCAACAGCGCATTGCCGAACTACTGGCCAGCACGGGTCTGACTGAATTTCGTGATCGTCCAGCCGCCAAGCTGTCGGGTGGCATGAAACAGAAACTCGGCCTCTGCTGCGCGCTGGTACACGACCCCGACCTGCTCATCCTCGATGAACCAACGACCGGTGTCGACCCCTTGTCGCGGCGCCAGTTCTGGGAGCTGATCGACAGCATTCGCGCGCGTCGGCCAGGCATGAGCGTGCTGGTGGCGACCGCTTACATGGAAGAAGCCGAGCGTTTCGACTGGCTGGTCGCCATGGATGGTGGCAAGGTCATTGGCTCCGGCACCCCGAACCAACTGCGCGAGCAGACCCACCAGACAACGCTCGATGCGGCCTTCATCCAGATGCTGCCCCAGGAACGTCGCCAGGCGCACCGCGAATTCACGATTGCGCCCCGGGTTAGGCAGGGTGACACGTTTGCCATCGAGGCCACCGGATTGGTTCAGCGCTTCGGCGATTTCACCGCCGTCGATCACGTCAACTTCAAGATCGAACCCGGTGAGATTTTCGGCTTTCTTGGCTCCAACGGCTGCGGCAAGACCACCACCATGAAGATGCTGACCGGCTTGCTCCCGCCCAGCGAAGGCGAGGCCAAACTGTTTGGCAAGCTGATCGATGCCCGTGACCTGGACATCCGCAAACAAGTCGGCTACATGTCGCAGTCGTTTTCGTTGTATGGCGAACTGACGGTGCGCGCCAATCTCGACCTGCACGCCCGGCTGTTCCATTTGCCCGACGACCGGCGCGCCCCGCGCATTGCCGAGCTGATGCAGCGTTTCGGCCTGGAACCCTATGCGAACCAAGCCGCCGCCGATCTACCGCTCGGCATCCGCCAGCGCCTGTCGCTGGCCGTCGCCGTGGTCCATGCGCCCAAACTGCTGATCCTCGACGAGCCGACTTCAGGCGTTGACCCGATTGCTCGCGACGAATTCTGGGGCTTGCTGGTAGAGCTGTCGCGCCAGCAAGGCGTGACCATCTTCATTTCCACGCACTTCATGAACGAGGCCGAGCGCTGCGACCGCATATCGCTGATGCATGCTGGCAAGGTGCTGGCCAGCGACACGCCAACGGGTTTGTGCGCGAAGCGGGGCGAAGCGACACTGGAGGCGACCTTCATCAGCTACCTGGAAGAAGCAACCGGGGTGACCAGGGTCCCGGCGGGCGGGCCACAAACCGCGACACAAGCGGTAATAAGCGTTGGGTCGCGCCGCGCTGGCGGGACCGCCGCTTTCAGCCTGCGCCGCCTGCTCGGCTACGCCCATCGCGAGGCGCTGGAACTGCGCCGCGACCCCATCCGCCTGACCTTTGCATTGCTGGGTTCGGTGCTGCTGATGTTCGTCCTCGGCTACGGCATTTCGCTGGATGTCGAGGGGCTGCGCTTTGGCGTGCTTGACCGGGACCAATCGCCAGAGAGCCGAGCCTATATCCAGAACATCGCCGGTTCACGCTACTTCATCGAGCAGCCGCCCATCCTCGACGATGCCGCGCTTGACCAGCGCATGCAAACCGGCGAACTGTCGCTGGCCATCGATATTCCGGCCAATTTCGGGCGCGACCTGCGACGCGGCCACTGGCCAGAAATCGGTGTCTGGGTCGACGGTGCCATGCCTTATCGCGGCGAGACGGTTCGCGGCTACGTCCAGGGGCTGCACCTTGAATATGTGCAACAACTGATTCGGGAGAACACCGGGGTGACCACCAGTTACCCGGTCAATATCGTCTCGCGCTACCGCTACAACCAGGATTTCAAAAGCATCTACGCCATGGTGCCAGCGGTCATCCCCATCTTGCTGATCTTCATTCCGGCTATTTTGATGGCGCTCGGTGTCGTCCGCGAGAAAGAACTCGGCTCGATCACCAACCTGTACGTGACACCGGTAAGCCGACTGGAGTTCCTGCTCGGCAAGCAGTTGCCCTATATCGCCGTGGCGCTGATCAGCTTCGTGCTGCTGCTGATTCAGTCGCAGCTGGTTTTCCAGGTGCCGATCAAGGGTAGTCTGGCGGCGCTTTGTCTCGGGGCCTTCCTCTACGTCATCGTGACCACCGGTTTCGGCCTGCTGATCTCGACCTTCACCAGCACGCAGATTGCCGCCCTGTTCGGCACCGCCATCCTGACGATCCTGCCGACGGTGAGTTTTTCAGGGCTAACCACGCCAATAGCGGCGCTGTCCGGGGCGAGTTACTGGATCGGCCAATTCTTCCCGGCCAGCTATTTCCTGACCATCAGTCGCGGCACGTTCACCAAGGCCCTTGGCTTCGCCGACCTGATTCCACAATTCATCGCACTGGCCGCCTTCATACCAGTGCTGACGCTGCTGTCGCTGGCCTTGCTCCGAAAGCAGGAGAAATAGCATGAACCTCTCCAACATCTACCGCCTCGGCCTCAAAGAACTGAAAAGCCTGGCCGCTGACAAGGTGCTTTTGCTGCTGATCTGCTGGGCTTTTTCCGGTGCCATCTACACGGCGGCGACCGGCGCTTCGCAGGAATTGCGCAACGCGCCAATGGCGGTGGTCGACGAGGACCAGTCGCCCCTGTCGCGACGCATTGTGGGTGCTTTCTACCCGCCATATTTCCGCCCACTGCAGCAAACCACGCTGGCCGACCTGGAGCAAGGCATGGATTCCGGGCGCTACAACTTCACCCTGATCATTCCGCCACGCTTTCAGCACGACGTACAGACCGGCCGGGTACCCGACATCCAGCTCAATATCGATGCCACCATCATGAGTCAGGCCTTCATCGGGGCCACTTACATCAAGAGCATCGCGTTGGGCGAGGTGAACGAATACCTGACGGGCCGGCGCGATGCCGCCACCATGCCGATTCAGCTGACCACCCGGGTGCGTTTCAACCCCAACCTGACCGGGGTATGGTTTGGCGGTGTCATGGAGGTCATCAACAACGTCACTTTGCTGACCATTATTCTGGTCGGTGCCGCTTTCATCCGCGAACGCGAACACGGCACCATCGAACACCTGCTGGTGATGCCACTGACACCGCTTGAGATCATGCTGGCCAAAGTCTGGGCCAACGGGTTAGCGGTGCTGATTGGCGTGAGCTTCGCACTGACTGTGATGGTGCAGCAAGTGCTGCAAGTGCCAATCAATGGTTCCGTGCCCTTGTTTCTGGCGGCTGCCGCTTGCTACCTGTTTGCCGCAGCCTCAATCGGCATCTTTCTCGGCACCGTGGCGCGTTCCATGCCCCAACTCGGTTTGCTGATCATCCTGTGCATCATTCCTCTGCTGATGCTGTCCGGCGGTATCACGCCGCGCGAGAGCATGCCAGGCATCGTGCAAAACATCATGCTGGCAGCACCGACCACCTATTTTGTTCGTTTGGCCCAAGGCATTCTCTATCGCGGTGCCGGTTTCGCGATGATCTGGTCAGACCTGCTTGCCATGACGGCTGTCGGCGCGGTTTTCTTCAATGTCGCGCTGTTGCGTTTCCGCAAATCGGTGACACAGACGCAGCTCTAGCAGCCCTACCCAGGAATCAGCATGACAGCACTAGCGGACGAACTCAACAGCCGCAGCAGCAGCAGCAGCTCGCGCAAACTTTGGCGCAGCCCAGACATTCAGGCATATTTGGCGGGGCGTTTGTCCAGAAAAGCCTGCACACCCTCAAGCGCATCGACATCCATCATGTTGCAAGCCATGGTTTGCGCCGCATCATCGTAGGCCGCCGCTATGCCGGTTTCAAGTTGCCGGTAAAACAGCCGCTTGCCCAAAGCCAGCGCCATGCGCGGTTTGGCGACGATCGAGTCGGTCAGGCGGAGCACCTCGGCGGCCAGCGCTTCGGGCGCAACCACGCGGTTGATCAGACCACGTTGCTGTGCCTCTGCGGCACTCAAAAAGTTACCGGTCACCAACATCTCAAATGCGGTTTTGCGCCCGACATTGCGACTCAAGGCGACGCTCGGGGTCGAGCAAAACAGCCCCAGATTGATGCCGCTGACGGCAAAGCGTGCATTGTTACTCGCCACCGCCAGGTCACACATCGCCACCAACTGGCAACCGGCTGCAGTCGCAACGCCCTGCACCGCAGCAATGACCGGCACGGGCAGCTCTTGAATAGATAGCATCACGCGGCTGCACTGGGCAAACAGCGCCTCGTAATACGCCGTGGAGGGCTGGGCACGCATCTCGCGCAAATCATGTCCGGCGCAAAAGGCTCGCCCACTGGCGGCGATCACCACGGCGCGCACCTGTGCATCCTGCTGCAACACATCAAGCTCGGCTTGCAACGCCTGCATCATGCCCTCTGACAGCGCGTTGAACGCATCGGGGCGATTCAGCGTCAGGGTGACAACTTGTTGATCGCTGCGGGCTACTTGAAGCAAGGGGGCGGGCGTGTTCATGGTAAAAATTCCTCTGATTAAAGATTGCCGTGCTGGCCGATTCTAGGGCCCGATGTTTGTGTTTTACCATCAGTCACTTCGCGCAACCAAGCACCCTATGCCCCCCACACCACGCCCTCCTGAAGACTTTTGGCAATCGCTTGTGCGCCTGCCATTGCGCCTGCTCAAAGGGCTGTTCGGGTGGGCCCTGGCCCTGGTGATTTTGTTTGAGGAATGGGGTTGGGGGCCGTTGCAACGCGGTTTGGCCTGGGTTGGCCGGCTGCCGGGCCTGCGCTGGCTGGAGCGGCGCATCCAGATGCTGCCACCCTACGGCGCACTGGCATTTTTCCTGTTGCCAACCTTGCTGCTCTTGCCAGTGAAACTGCTGGCGTTGTGGCTCATCGGGCAAGGCAAAGTGCTGGCCGGCACGCTGGTCATCCTGGCCGCCAAGCTGGTGGGCACCGCCGTTGTGGCGCGCTTGTTTACACTAACGCGCCCGGCACTGATGCAGCTCGCCTGGTTTGCCCACTGGCATGGACGATGGATCACCTGGAAAGATGCCCTGCTAAGCCAGGTGCGCGCCTCCTGGCCATGGCGGTTTGGACGACTCATGAAGGCACGCGTGCGCCGTGTCTTGCAACGCATCCGCGCCCGATGGGCACAAAACTAGCTTGACATTCAACCAACCCGGTCGACTGCAAACCGACAACCTTTCACGCATTGATCCGAACGCCATGACTCGACAAAACGACCTGTTCACGCAAGCCCCCTCTTCCACGCCCGAAGGCGCAGCCTCCGGGCAGGCGCTGACCGCCCTCAAGTTTGATGCCACGCAACTGTCGCCCGCACAAAAGCGCTTCAACCTGTTGCTTGGCCAGACCGAGAAACTGGCGGACAAAATTGCCGCCACACAGGCGCTGACTGACCGCCACCGTGTGGTGTTTTGCCACACGCTGCCACCGCTGCAAAAAGAGTACGACGATCTGCTGCGCAAAATGGCCTGCTGGCTGGATGAACGGCTCAAGCAAAAGGGCCTGAGCGCCAAACTCAAGGGCGCGGCCAAAGAGCTCATCTGCAGCATGGCCGGTAGCTTGGCGATCGACGGTGACGAAGCCATGCAAGTGCTGCACGATGCCCACAGCGACCATTCGCTTGAAGACCAAAACCGGGCCGCAACCGCTGAGTTGCAATCTTTCATGGAAGGCATGTTGGGTGAAAAAATGGGTGACGATGGCAGCGATTTCGATAACCTGCACGACCTGATGCGCGCCAGCGCGGCAAAAATGCAGGCACAAAACGACGCGGCCCAGGAGGCCAAAGCCAGCAAAAGCGCCTCCAAGCGCAAAAAAACCGCTGCGCAGACTAGGGCTGAGCAACAAACGCTTGACGCAGACGGTGCGCTGCGCACCATTTATCGCCAACTTGCCAGCGCCTTGCATCCCGACCGTGAAACAGACCCTGACGAACACATCCGCAAGACCGCACTGATGAAAGATGCTAATGCCGCCTATGAGCGGCGCGACCTGCTGGCACTGCTGCAACTGCAATTGAAAGCAGAACTGGTGGACAACCACAAAATCAGCAACTTGGCGAAGGAAAAACTAGCCGCTTTGACCAACCTGCTGAAAGAGCGGGTCGTGGTGCTGACCCACGAGTTGTACCGGATTGAGCACCAAGCCATCGCCGAGTTTGACCTGCCGATGTATGCCCCATTCAGCGCGGCCAGCCTCAAGCGGCAACTGGCGAGCCAGCAACAACAACTCGAAGGCGATATTGAAGCCATGAAGAACGACCTGGCAAAGGTGCCAGACGACCGCTATTTCAAGCACTGGCTGCGCGAGCAACATGAACTGCGCCACGACGAATTCGACCCGCTTGATTTTATTGGACTGTAAAGATAACAGCCAACAGCATGCACCAAAATTGCTATTATATTAATAGCTACTAACGCTTATTATGTAAGGGCTAGCACCCTATTTTATGTAAAAACTGTCAGCACGCCGGTGTAGCCATACAGGTGGTTACGGGCGATTTCGCCGCCAGCAAAAAAACCCACCAGCGGCACGTCGCCCAACGCCCGGCGGATGATTTGCAACTCGGCGCTAGGCCCGCCAAAGTGCGCGCCTCCGCGCCCGGCGCAGCTCACGTAAATAGCTCCGGCAATGCCGCGTGCCGGGTGTGGCGCGGCATCGTTTTCAGATGCCGCCAGCGCATTGGCCGATTCCAGTGCCAACTCTTGCGGCTCCAGCTCTTCGCGGATTTCAGCGCACACGCGCATCAGGTCAGCGCGGGCGGCTTGCACGTTGCGTTGGCAAAACGCCAGCTCCATGCCGACCGCCACCGGTGCCGCCAGCGCCACGCCAGCGTTGACCGTGTCAAGCCCAATGATGTGGCGCACCAGCACATCGTTGCCAAAATTGCCGGTGCGGGTGATGGTGGGGGAATCTGATGACGCGCCACCCAGCCCCTGCGGGTCGGTTAATCCGGCCAGCGTGGCACGCACGGCTTGCAAAGCTTCGCGTGGCTGCTCCAGTGACACACCCAGCTCACGCAGTAGCACCGCCAGCGCGGGCTGCTGGTCCAGCGCCAGCACCACATTTTTATCGATCGCCGTGATCTGGTGCGCTTTGGCGACTGGCAGGCAACCCTGCGTCACCCGCGAAATCAGGTGCACACCGGGGCCAAACGCGACGCCGCTCAAACCACCACTGAAAACACCACTGGCCGCCCCCTGGCCTTTGACGTTGCCATCACCCGCCACAGCAAATTGCACTGATTTGCCCCGGCTTGACGACAGACCGCCAAACAGGTAGCCCGAGTCGGTGCGCGCGGCCATTTCTTCAATCAGATCGCCCAATTCTGCTGTCTGTCCGTCAGCGTGCACCAACGCAGTGTGGGCCTCAAACGCCATGCCCAATGGGGCCACGCCACTGAACACACGGTACTGATCGGTGGGTAACTCGCACAGCATCACGGCCAGCGCGGGCTCGTCAAAGTACTCGACGTTATTGGAGGCAATGCCCACGCCCACGGTGCCGGCCCAGTCGGTGATCTCGGGCAGCTCGGCGCTCAGGTGCGCCAGAATGTCTTGCGCATCATTCGCGTAGTGGTCAGTGATGTAGAGCAGCGCCAGCGTCGGGTTGCTGGCATAGCCATGCAGCGTGATCTGGGCGCGCAACTGGGCCAGCGCCAAGTTGGCGGCCATGCCCCACTGCGGGTGGGTAGCGTGCGCGTAGGGAAACAGCTTCATGTGAGCGAAGGCAACGCAAGCAAAGTGGTTTTAGCGCCGGCGCGCAGTGCTTTTGCTGGCAGTTGCTGGAGTGCTTTTTGCCGCTGCTTTTGCTGGCGCTTTGGCGGCAGATTTCTCGGCAGCTTTTTTGGCATCGGCCTTCTTGGTGGCTGCTTGCGCCTGATCGGCAGCACCCATAGCAGCGGCCTTGCCGACTTCTTTCATGGCACCCGCAGCAATGTGCTGAAACTGATCTGTCAGCGCCGTCCACAACTGCATCGGGTCAACCAGGCCGGCTGCAGCGGTGGCGGCAGTCTTGTCGGCAGCACCCGCCTTGTGGGCCACTTCCTCGGCTTGTTCCGCCCGTTCACTGACTTTTTGTACGCCCGATGCCGTCGTGTCGGTCGGTTTGAGCGTGAACGCATTGGCGATGTCAGCCATGTTGAAGTTCATGCCCTTCAAGGTGGCGAGTGTCATTTTTTGCACTTCAAGTGCCTGCACGGTGGCGCCAAGTGCCTTGGAATTTTGATCGAGCCAGAAATGCACCGCTTTGAGTTCCTGAATGCGCTTGTCAAGCTCTTCGACATTGAGCGTCGGTGCCACCCAACTGGACATATTGGGAATTTGCGGCACCGCTTGGGAGGCGCCCTTGGTCAGGTTTTGTAAAAAATCAAAGCCCGGAACAAATTTGGCAAAACCGGTGTTGTCTGAATCACTCATGAAATTCTCCGTTAGGGTTATTAAAAGCGCTGCGGGTGACAGCTTACCCCAATGCGATGCGCAAAAGTGCCGCCCTGTGCTGAGTTACGCCGAGAGTTACAGCGCAAGTTAAGGGTTGACGCGGTTTTCGCCGGTCGGTTCCGACACAAAGCCGATGCGCACCAGCCCGGCCTTGGCCGCTTGCGACATCACCTGCGCCACCGTTTCGTAGTAGACATGGCGGTCGGCGCGAATGTGGACTTCGGGCTGTGGCTGTTTAGCGGCCTCAGCCGCAAAGCGCGCTGCCAGCGCTGCCATCGCAATAGGCTCACCGTTGTAGAACAGGTCGCCGTTTTCGCGAATGCCAAACTCAATGTGCTCGGGTTTGGTGATGTTGATGCTGCTGGATGCCTTGGGCAAATCCACCTTCACGGCATGCGTCAGCAGCGGGGCTGTCACGATGAAAATCACCAGCAGCACCAGCATCACATCGACCAGCGGCACGATGTTCATGTCGGCCATCGGCGGCTTGCTGCGGTAGCGTTTGAAACTATTGCCAGCCATGGGCTACTCCTGTGTCAAGGCCGCTTGTGCACCGGCGCTGCCGGTTTTCACCGTCAGCAGCACATACAGGTCATGCGAAAACGACTCCAGCTTCGCGAGCCACATGCGGTTGCGTCGGTTGAAGGCGTTGTAAGCCAGCACCGCCGGTATCGCCACCGCCAGGCCCAGCGCGGTCATGATGAGCGCCTCGCCCACCGGGCCGGCCACTTTGTCCAAGGTCCCCTGCCCGCTCATGCCGATGTGCACCAACGCATGGTAAATACCCCAAACCGTGCCAAACAAGCCCACGTAAGGCGCAGCCGAACCGGCCGAGGCCAGCACCGTCAAGCCGTATTCGGCTCGCGCGGCCTCCAGGTCAACTTGGTTGCTCAAGGTCCGGGTG
>JBBQZI010000015.1:0-26879 GCA_038207855.1 Burkholderiales bacterium | reverse complement strand
GGTCAGGGTTTCGGTGTCGTTGTGCGCGACACGCTGCACCGGGTGAATCGTCAAATACTGCAGAGAAGAGAAGCGCACCTGACCGCGCAGTTTGTCCAGCCCGCCTTTTTTCTTGAGCCGGTCCATCAGGTCGGGCGGAATCACCAACACCTCCAAACGGCTGTCGTTCAGCGCGGTGATGGTTTCGCCGATGGAGGGCTCAAAGTTCCAGCCCAGCACCACCACGCGGTCCCAGCCGCCCAGCAGGTTGTCGCGCTGGGCGATGGCTTTTTTCAGCGTCGCCGTGCCGGTGAGCTTGTTGGGCGAGTCGGCCAGCACCAGGGTTTTGCTGCTCCTCCCGCCACGTCCGTTGCCACCGAAGTCGATACCGGCAATCTGCCCCAGGTTGCGCTGCGGGTTCACGTCTGGCGGCAACGGCAGCGCGCCGTAGAGCGAGAGCACGATTTGCGACAGATCGCCAATGCGGAAGTCCCGCCCCAGCGTGGCCTTGGCTGCCTCCACCTGGTAATCGCCGATGGCCTGATAGAGGAATGGCTTGGCCTCCAAATCGATCAGACGTTTGCGCATGATCATGCAGGCGGGTTTACCGAGGTCAGTGGTGATCCAGCGGCGACCGAGTTTTTCGGCTGCTGCCGCTGTTGTTCCAGAACCACCGTTGAAATCCGCTACGAGCCCGCCCTCCGGACAGGATGCACGGATGATGCGGTCGAGCAGTTTTTCTGGCTTTTGCGTTGTGTAGTCAGTGCGCTCCTTCGCAACTGGGTTCACGGGTGGAATGTCATCCCATACCGAATCGATGATGTCTCCCTCGACTTGATCTAGGTAGATTTTTCGACTTCCTCCACCTGTCGGATTCACATCAGAGCGGCACAGTCGGCCACTTTCATCTGGCTTAAACCGTTTCAAATATTCTGAGTTGTGAGGCCGATACTGTGTCTTCCAGCTGTACTCCGCACCTTTTGAGTAGAGAAAAAGCGTGTCATGTTTCTGGGGAAATTTTTTGGCAGTTGAGCGCTTGAACCCAAAATAACTCCAGACAAGTTCATTGCGGAAATTGTTTTTCCCAAACACTTCATCCAACACCAGCTTCACGTAATGCCCCACATGCCAATCCAGATGCACATAAATCGAACCGGTATCCGCCAGCAGCTCGCGCATCAGGATCAGGCGCGGCGTGATCATCGCCAGGTACGAGGCGGTGCCGTCTGACCAGGTGTCGGAGTAGGCAAACTGCTCGATCACCGTGGGCTTTTGCTCCAGTTCCAGGGCACCGGAGCCACCTCCGATGCCGGGCAGCGTGACCTTGGTGCGGTAGTCAGCCTTGCTGTCAAACGGCGGGTCGATGTAGATCAGATCGACCTTGCCGCGCAGGCTGGGCGTGTTCTCGTCACCTGCCAAGAGCGCGGCCATGGCCAGCAGGTTGTCGCCGTAAATCAGGCGGTTGGTCCAAGACTGACTTTCGGCAGAGGCCGCGCCCAGCATGGGCTGCGGGTTATCCAGCAGGCTGGTCTGACCGGGTGCGAACACCTCACGCTGTGCCACACGGGTCTGTGATGTCACCCAGTCCTGCATCGCGCTGTCTTTGGCGGGGAGCACCACTTCACGGGTTTGCAAGGTGACGCGCTGGCGGCTTTCGATGCTCTCCAATATGCGTTCAGCGGTTTTGCGCCCGGTAGCGACGATGTCGGGGAGTTGTTCGAGCAAGGATTTGGGCATGGGCAGTGCTGTGCGCGGCGCGACAACGCCCAAATGGATGCAGCACGCAATTCAACAGACAGTTAAACAAAGTATTGAACTGATAGTACAACAAGAGGTTTAACTGTTTCGCCACCGAAATTTAATTTCCGGGGCATGAATAACAAACTCGAATTCGCTCAACGGCTGCGTGATGCCATGGTGGCCGCTGGTCTGGAAGCCCGCCCCGGTGTCTTGCTGAACCAGTTCAACGCCAACTACTGGGGCCGATCCGTGAGTTTTCAGGCGGTTTCGCGCTGGCTGCGTGGCGAAGCAATTCCAGAACAGGACAAGCTGCTGGTGCTGGCAGGCATCCTCAAGATTGAACCTGAAGTGCTGCGCTTTGGTGAGGCCGTCAGAAAGTCGGTTCAACAACACCGCCAGCGCTGGGACGAAGGCATTGGCTACCTGGAACGCGAAACCTTCGATGCTTTCCTGCAACTCCCGGCCCCGCAACGCAAGCTGATCCGCGAGATCATCCTGACTTTCGCCCAGGTGCATTCAGCCGCCGAAAGCCCGACTCAAGCGCTTGAAAACACAGCTCTTGGTTCTTGAGTTTAAGTACTTTTTAGGCCTCTAGCCCTTATACAACGTGCGCAGACAGCTATATAAAATGTAGCAACCAGTTTACCCAGCCAAACCAATCACCAGCGCCGAAGCCGCCATGCGGGCGCATGCTGTTGAGCCAATTTGCCCGGCAAACGGGTGGGCGGCAAAGCCAACCCAGCTACCGCCGCCGGCCAGCGCCAGCACCACCTCGTCACGCGCAATACCGCTTGCCAGCCGCTGCACGACCCCGGTCAAAACACAGTTGGCCTCACCGCTGGGTGCTGGCTCCCATTCTTCGGGCGACCCAAAAACCACCGACACGGCGGTCGCCTTGCACATCACCAAGACCGCCAGACCAGGCACCAACGCCAGCAAATCGGCACTCTCAGCGGTCACGCTCGACACCAATTGGGCACCGCCCGGCGTTTGTAGCAACACCTGCACCATCGGGTCGGCAGGCGTTGCCAGGTCGCAGCGCAGCACCCGGCACGGCAACTGGTTGCGCATGCTGGTACGCATACCCAAGCCACCCAGGCGCACCGCACCAGCGCCAAAAGCCGTCATCACCTGCGCGCGCGCCAGCGCCAGCGCATCCGCCAGGCTCAGCAGTTGCACGCCCTGTGGCGTGATGCGTGCGCCGCCACCACCCGAGCCACCCACGGTGCGCTCGACCAGCGCCACACCACTCAGATTGGTCAGCGTGTCGATGGCTTGCCAGGCAGCCTTGTAGCTGATGCCGACCTCACGCGCGGCTTGCGAGATCGAGTCACCCAGCGCCACCCGGCGCAGCACATCCAGCCGCTTGTCGGCCGCAGGGTTATCGAGCGCCTGCGACCAGTTGGCGGCAAAGGTGTCGGGTTGAAGTGGTTGGGGTTCAGTCATGGTGGGCAGTGGGTTGTGAAAGCGATTGTCCACGAGGCAAAGCGCCCGCGCCCATACGCTCGTATCGGCTTGGCGGCGAACACCACAGCACGGCAAAGCCGCGCATTGCCAGGCACGGATATGACTATACTTCTCGCTATTCTTTTTTAGAATAGCGAAACTACGCGGGTATCACATGTTCAAAATCACCTCTTTTTTGCGCACGACAGCGCTGCTGTTGAGCGCTTTAGCCATCGGCGCGCAGGCCGAGACCGCCCGGGTTGCCGCTGCCGCTGACCTCAAATATGCCTTTGACGAGCTCAAACCGCTGTTCGAGCAAGCCAACCCGCAGCACACGCTGGAGCTGATCATGGGCTCATCGGGCAAGTTTCATCAACAGATCGACAACGGTGCGCCGTTTGACCTGTTTTTCTCAGCCGATGTCAGCCTGCCCAAGGCGTTGGTTCAAAGTGGCAAGGCCATCGCACCGGTTACCACCTACGCCTTTGGTCGCGTGGTGCTGTGGAGCGCCAAAGTCGACGCGAGCAAACTCACGCTGCAAAACCTGACGGAGCCGCAGTTTCGCAAGATCGCCATTGCCGCACCCGAGCACGCCCCCTACGGTGCGCGCGCCAAAGAAGCACTGCAGCACGCCGGTGTCTGGAGCAAGATTGAGGCCCGGCTGGTGTTCGGCGAAAACATCGCCCACACCGCGCAGTTGATCGACACCCAGGCCGCAGAAATAGGCATCGTGGCGCTCTCCCTGGCAGTCAACGACAAGCTCAAGTCCAAGGGCGGCTACTATTTGATTCCCGCCGACTTTCATCAACCGCTGGAGCAAGCCTATGCCATCACCCAACACGGTGCCCACAACACCGCCGCCCAGGCGTTTGCCGGATTCATGCGCTCCGCGCCGGCCCGCGTGGTGATGCGCCGCTACGGCTTTTTGCTGCCGGGCGAACCCGCCCAGTAAGCCATGGCTGGACTGACTCCGGGCGAATGGCAGGCGATCTGGCTGACGGCCAAATTGGCCGGGTTGACCACGCTGATTTTGCTGCTGCTCTCGGCTCCGCTGGCCTGGTGGCTCAGCCGCACTGCCAGTCACGCCAGCACCCTGGTGTCCGCACTGGTGTCGCTGCCGCTGGTGCTGCCGCCGACGGTGATTGGCTTTTATTTGCTGATCTCGCTCGGCCCGCAAGGTGTGGTGGGCGGCACGCTGGAGCGCATCGGGCTGCACCACCTGGCCTTCAGTTTTTGGGGTATTTTGGTGGGCTCGGTGATTTACTCGCTGCCGTTTGCCGTGCAGCCGCTGCGTGAAGCCTTTGCCGGCATTGACCAGCGCCTGCTAGATGCCGCCGCCACCCTGCGCGCCAGCCCGATCGACCGTTTTTTCAGCGTCGTGCTGCCGCTCTCACGCAGCGGCATTCTGACCGCCGTGGTGCTCACCTTTGCCCACACGGTAGGCGAATTTGGCGTGGTCGCCATGCTGGGCGGCAACATTGCCGGTGAAACCCGGGTGGTATCGATTGCCATTTATGACTATACCCAGGCGCTGGAATATGGCGCGGCGCACCGGCTGTCGGCGATTTTGCTGGGCTTCTCGTTCCTGACGCTGGCAAGCTTCTACGCCATCAACCAGCGCATCATGAGCCCGCTCAAACCGAAGCGAGCGGGCCATGATTGAAGGACAACTCCAACTCAAACTCGGCAACTTTGCCCTCGACAGCGGCCCTTTTTCGTTTGCCACGCAAGGCATCACGGTTTTATTTGGCCGCTCCGGCTCGGGCAAAAGCACGCTGCTGCGGGCCATCACCGGGCTCGATGCGCGCACCCGTGGCACGCTGCGCTTCAAGGACGAGCGCTGGCAAGATGACCGCTGGAGCCTGCCGCCCCCGCAGCGCAACATCGGTTTTGTGTTTCAGGATGCGGCGCTTTTTCCCCATTTGAATGTGCGCGGCAATCTGCACTACGCGCTGCAACGTGCGCCGGTGCAGGCGGCTGATGCCTTGGTGAACATGGCGCAGCGTGTCGGCATTGAACACCTGCTGGACCAATCGGTGACCACGCTGTCGGGTGGCGAGCGCCAGCGCGTGGCAATCGCCCGGGCACTGCTGTGCAAGCCCCGCCTGCTGTGCATGGACGAGCCGCTGGCCGCACTGGATTGGCGCGCCAAGGCCGAGTTGTTGACGCTGATCGACGCCTTGGCACTTGAGGCCGGTGTGCCCATTATTTACATCACCCACGCGCCGATCGAGGTTGAGCGACTGGCTTCCCGCGTGCTGTTCATGGCCAGCGGCCGCATTGAGCGCATCGAGACGCTGCACGAGGCGCTGTCGCGGCCGGATTCCCCGCTGTTTGCGCAAGAAGGCCCGGTGACCGTGCTGCACGGAGAGTTGAGCGCGCCTGATGCCGATGGGCTGATGCGCTTTACCAGCGGGCCAGTGCAGTTGCGGCTGACACCTGGTTTGGGTGATTCTTCACAGGGCACGCTCCGCGCCACACGCTTGCGCGTCCTGGCCCGCGATGTCAGCCTGGCGCTGCTAGAGCCGCAGGGTTTGAGCATCCTGAACCAGTTGCCCATGACCATCGCCGCCCTGCACCCCGACCAACAAGGCCGCGTCACCGTCACCTGCCGCTTGCGCAACGGAGACAACTTGCTGGCCGAAATCACCCGCTATTCCTGTGAGCGGCTGGCACTGCAGGTCGGCAGCAGCGGCTTTGCACTGATCAAATCAGTGGCTTTGATGGACTGAGTCAGACCAGATAAACGCTATGTAAAAAATAGCTTCTTGCGCAATTTGCAAAAGGGCTAGAGGCATAAATCATGCTTATTTTTTGCAGCGCTAAGTGTTATCCCTGCTGAATGCCCAGCAAGGGTGAATACGGGCATTTTTGGAGTCTGCGCAGCCGCACAGACAAGCGGTAACATTGACTTATGCGACTCAATTTTTTCGCGCGGCACTCACTCAGAACCCGCGTCACCCTCTCCACCATGACCATTTTTTTGGTCAGCCTGTGGAGCTTGTCGCTGTTTGCCAGTCGCGAGCTTGAGCACGACATGCAAGAGGCCTTGGCCCCCCAACAGTATTCGGTCGCTTCCCTGCTGGCCGATCGGGTCGATCAGACGCTGGCCGATCACCTGAGGCGGCTTGAATTGGTGGCCGCCAACATTTCACCGGATTTGCTGGCCGATGCGCCCGCACTGCACGCGTACCTTGCCGCCCGCCTGATCCTGCGCGACCGGTTCGATGGCGGCGTGGTGGCGCTCAATGACCAGGGGCTTGGCATCGCCGAACTGCCCCGCGGCATCGGGCGCGTTGGCCGCTCCCAGTTGGATTTGCACTCGGTGACCGTGGCACTGCAGGAAAACCGCGCGTCGGTGGGGCAGCCATTCGCCAGCGCACTCTCCAAAACTCCCACGCTGGACATGTCTGCGCCGGTGCGCAACGCCAGCGGTCAGGTGGTTGGCGTGGTGACGGGCATGACCGGGCTGCAAGGACTCAGCGAATCCAGTTTTTTAAGCGTTGTCACCAACAGCCATTACGGCAAGTCGGGTGGCTACCTGCTGATAGACCCGACCCAGCGCCTGGTGATCACCGCCAGTGACCCGCGCCACATCATGGAAAAGTTGCCCGAGAAGGGCGTGAACCCGGCGCTGGACCGCTTCATCGATGGCTTGGAGGGCTCGGCCTGCATGATCAATCCGTTTGGCGAGCAGCTGTTGGCCTGCGCAAAGCGTATGCCGATGAGCCACTGGATCGTTGCCGTGATGTTGCCAACCGATGAGGCCTTTGCGCCTATTCACGCCATGCGCCAGCGCATGCTGTGGGCCGCAATCGTATTGACCCTGCTGGCCGGGGGGCTGACTTGGCGCGGTCTGCACAAGCAACTGGCACCGGTGTTCGATGCCATCGCCGCGGTCTCGCAACGCCACTACGATGATCCGTCACTACCCCCCTTGCCAGCCCATGCACCAGGTGAGATCGGCCAGCTGTTTGTGGCTTTCAACACACTGCTTGCCGAGTCGACACGCCAAAGGCAAGCCCTGCTGCGCAGCCAAACCATGCTGACGCGCACCGAAGCCATTGCCCATATCGGCAGCTGGGAGTGGCAGGTGACGGGCGACACAGTGACCTGGTCGGATGAGTTGTTTCGCATTTTTCAGCTCGACCCGGCCAGCGCAGCGCCGGCGTTTGCCAATCAACGTGACCTGTTTGAACCGGCTGACTTTCAACGCCTCAGCGCGGCCGTGACGGCCGCGATGCGCGATGGCACGCCCTACGAACTGGAGCTGTGCACCGTTTGCAAGGACGGCACCCGACGCATTGGCTTGGCGCGTGGGCAAGCTGTTTGGGGGCCCGACAAAACCGTCACCCATTTGGTGGGCTCACTGCAAGACATCACCGAACGCAAACAGGCCGAAGAGCAGATTCGCCTACTGGCCTACTTTGACACCCTCACCAACCTGCCTAACCGGCGCATGCTGGCGGACCGGCTCAACCAAACGCTTCTAAACAACAAGCGCAACCGGCATTTTGGTGCGGTCCTTTTCCTTGATCTGGACAACTTCAAACCACTCAACGACAGCCACGGTCACGCCCTGGGCGACCTGCTGCTGATCGAAGTGGCACAACGGCTGAAAGCCCATGTGCGCGAAATCGACACTGTGGCGCGCATCGGCGGCGATGAGTTTGTGGTGTTGCTGAGTGAACTGAGCACGGATCAAGCCGCCTCGATAGCACAGGCCCAGGTGGTTGCCGAAAAAATCCGTTTGAGTCTGGCCGAGACTTATTTGTTGCAGACCCATCAGCCGGGTACAGGCAGCGAAATAGTGACGCACCAGTGCACGGCCAGCGTTGGCGTGGCGGTGTTTGGCCCGGACGCCAGCGATCAGGCCAGCATCCTGAAGCTGGCCGACACCGCCATGTACCAGGCCAAAGAGGCCGGACGCAACCGGGTGACGCTAGGCATGCCCGCTTGAACACCGCAAGCACGCCCCCGATTTCAGTGCTGGCCCTGAGCATTCCGGTGGCCATGGGTTATGTGCCCTTGGGCATGGTCTATGGCTTTTTGGCAGTGCAGGCGGGTGCGGCCTGGTGGGTCGCGGTAGCGGCCAGCGTACTGGTATTTGCCGGGGCAGCCCAGTTCATGATGGTGCCCATGCTGGCCGCTGGCCTGCCGCTGGCAGCCATTGCGGCGGCCACGTTTATCGTCAATCTACGCCATGTGTTTTATGGTTTGTCGCTGCTGCAAAAGCTGCCCACACAGGCGTTGGCACGCTGGTATCTGGTTTTTGCACTGACCGACGAAACCTATTCGGTACTGACCACCCTGCCCGCCGGCACCACCACACGCCAGATGGTCACGGTGGCACTGCTCAACCAGGGCTGGTGGGTGCTGGGCTCACTGTTGGGGGCCGTCATTGGTGCGCAGGCGCAGATCACGCTGGTCGGACTGGACTTTGCGCTGGCGGCACTGTTTGCCGTGCTGGCCGTCGAGCAATGGCGCGCCGCCCATTCCGCCGCGCCGCTGTGGGTGGCGCTGGCGAGTTACGGCATTGCAATGGCCACAGCACCGCAGCATGCGCTGGTGCTGGCGATTGCTTTGTCGGTACTGGTCGGTGCCTTCTGGGCGCAACCCAAACCGGCACCAGCATCACCATGATCAACAGCACTTACGCATTGGGCGTGATTGGCGCCATGGCGGCGGTCACCTTTGGCTTGCGCGCGCTGCCGTTTCTGGCGGCGCGCTGGCTGCAAAAGCATGACAAGGTGATGCTTTTGGGCCGCTTTTTGCCGCTCGCCGTGATGACCCTGCTGCTGTTGCACACCATGGCTGGCAGTGCCCAGCAAAACCCGTCCGGGCCGTGGACTGAAATTGCGGCGGTCGCGCTAACCGTTGCCTTGCAATGGTGGCGCAAACAGGCGCTGCTGAGCATTCTGAGTGGCACGGCACTGTATGTGCTGCTGCGCAATGCGTCACTGCTGGCAGCGATTCAGGCCCAACTTCACGCGCTTTTAACGTGAACTCCGTATGCACGTCATTCCCGCGAAGGCGGGAATGACGGTATTTCGAGCCTGACCCGATTTCTCCGCATCAACTCTGCATTGGGGTCAGAACACGAGTTTTGGGCTGGTCCGCTGGCAAGCACCGGCGCTGACAGCCAAAATCGTGATCTGACCCCAAAGCCGTTACGTCTGTAGTGCGGCCAACCGGTCATTCGATCTCAGCTTTTTTTGATATGGTATTCATAGCTGCTCGCGCTTTCTGCGTAAGGGCTACAGGACTATTTTACCAAAAATGCATCGGCTTTGGTGTGGTCAATCGACCACTCGATCACATCCTAAGCTTGGCAGGCTTGCGCAGCATCGGCTTTGGGGTCAGATCACGATTTTGGCTACTGGCGGGTGAGCTTGCCAACAGCCGCCCCCAAAACTCGTGCTCTGACCCCAATGCGACGAGAAGGTCGTTCGAGCCGGGTCCCTTTTCTCCCTGAATTCAAAGGGACTAAGACTGGCAAAGTCTTTGATGCATTGGGGTCAGAGCACGAGTTTTGGGCTGGTCCGCTGGCAAGCACCGGCGCTGACAGCCAAAATCGTGATCTGACCCCAAAGCCGTCACGTCTGTGGTGCGGCCAACCGGCCATTTGATCTCAGCCTTTTTTTGATATGGTATTCATAGCTGCTCGCGCTTTCTGCATAAGGGCTACAGGCCTATTTGATCAAAAATGCATCGGCTTTGGTGTGGTCAACCAACCACTCGATCACATCCTAAGCTTGGCAGGCCTGGGCAGCAATGTCCATCGATCGCAGTCGCAAGGCTGGGTCAAACACATCGCTGACCAGCATGAATTCATCGGCCTGCGTGACTTCGGCCAAACTGGCGAGCCCCCGGCGCACGGCGTCTGGTCCGCCGATCACGGCAGCGCCCAGAAAGTCGCCAATCGCCGCGCGCTCCTGAGGGTGCAGGCTGGCGATGAAATCTGCGGTCGGTGGCTGCAAAAGTTGCCGCTCACCCTGCAAGATGCCCAACACCCGCTGGTAGGTACTGCTGGCCAGGTACTCGGCTTCCTCATCAGTTGGCGCGGCGATCAGTGGAACGCCCACCACCACATAGGGCTTGGCCAGCGAAGCCGATGGGCGAAATAGATGTCGGTAGAGCCCAATCGCATCGAGCAGGTGACGCGGTGCAAAGTGGGAGGCAAAAGCATAGGGCAGCCCACGTTCGGCGGCCAACTGCGCAGAAAACAAACTTGACCCCAGCAACCAAATCGGCACATGGGTACCAGCACCTGGGTTGGCAATCAATTTTTGACCCGGCTGCACCGGGCCCAGCAGGCGCTGCAACTCGGCCACATCACGTGGAAAGTCCTGCTCCGTCTCGACCCGATCGCGCCGCAGCGCGCGCATGGTCAAGGCATCGGTACCGGGCGCGCGCCCCAGGCCCAGATCAATGCGATCAGGGTAAAGCTCGGCGAGTGTGCCGAATGCCTCCGCAACCACCAGCGGCGCGTGGTTGGGCAGCATGACACCACCCGAGCCCACCCGAATCGAAGCGGTTCCCCCGGCAATGTAGCCCACCAGCACCGCCGTGGCAGAACTGGCGATACCTTGCATGTTGTGGTGCTCGGCCAGCCAGTAACGTTTGAATCCGAGCGACTCAGCGTGCTGTGCCGTGCGCAGGGCAATCGCCAGCGCCTGGGCCACCGTGCCACCCTCGCGAACGGCAACCAGGTCGAGCATGGACAGTGCAATAGTTTGAAGATTTTTCATCATGGCATTGTTACCGCGAAACCAGCGAAGGAGAAATGCGGCGCACAGCGCAGAGCACGCTCGCGCTGCACATTCCCGACAAGCGCGCTTGATGTGCTGGCACCACCGCCACGATTGCTATCGACTCACTTGGCCGCATTCGGAAAAAACAGCTGCTCGCCGCCAATTTTGTAGCTGGCAATCACGTTTTGCCCGGCGCTGCTGGTGACCCAGTCGACAAACTTCTGGCCATCTGCCGCTTTCACATGCGGGTGCTTGGCCGGGTTGACCAGCATCACGCCGTATTGGTTGAACAGGCGGTTGTCGCCTTCCACCAGCACGGTCAGATCACCGCGGTTTTTGAAATTGAGCCAAGTGCCGCGATCGGCCAGCACATAGGCTCCGGTGCTCGATGCCATGTTCAGTGCCGGCCCCATGCCGCAGCCGCACGACTTGTAGCCGCTGCCCATTTTGTCCGTCAAGTCGGCCATCTTCCAGAAACGCAACTCAGCCGCGTTGGTGCCGCTTTTGTCGCCCCGGCTGATGAAATCGCCGTTGGCGGCAGCGAGCTTTTTGAAGGCTTCGACAATGTCATTACCCTTGAGCTTGAGCGGGTCGGCTTTAGAACCAATCAGCACAAAGTCGTTGTACATGACTTCAAAACGCTTGACGGCAAAGCCCTCGGCCACCACTTTTTCTTCAGCCACTTTGTCATGCACAAACAGCACATCGGCATCGCCTCGGCGGCCCATGTCAATGGCTTGACCGGTGCCCAGTGCGACCACTTTCACCTCAATGCCGCTGGCTTTTTTGAACTCGGGCAACAGGTAGGAAAACAGCCCGGACTGCTCGGTCGAGGTGGTCGAAGCCACCACAATCGACTGCGCCGAGGCACTCAAGGTGACCCCCATTGTCGCTATTGAAATAATAGCTACTTGCGCATACTGCGTAAGGGCTGGATGCCGAAATTGTTTAAATATATGGATCGGTTTCATAAGGTTTCTCCTTTAACAAAAAAATGCGCTTGGGGGTAATCGGTTTGCAGCAGGGTGCCGCCAAAAAAATCATCCACGGGCAAATCAGCCAGCACGCGGCCATGTTCCAGATAAATCACCCGGCTGGCCAGGCGCTTGACCTGGCCGAGGTTGTGGCTGGAAAAAATCAGCGTCATGGCCGAACCTTGCGCGGCAAACTCTTCCATCAACCATTCGACATCACGCTTGGCATGCGGATCCAGGCTGGCGGTGGGTTCATCCAGCAGCAGCACCTGCGGCGACAGGGCCCAGGCGCGCGCCATCGCCACGCGCTGCTGCTGACCGCCGGACAAGGCGCAGGCGTTGCGCCCCGCCAGATCGGCCAGACCCACGCGCGCCAGCGCGCTCAAGGCCAGCACCCGGGCCTCGCCCCACGGTGTGCCGCGCAGCCACAGTCCCAGGGCGATATTGGCTTGCACCGAGAAGCGCATCAGGTAAGGCCGCTGAAACAACATGGCCTGGCGCAAGCCGGGGGCCACCTGCAGCGTGCCTGAAGTAGCGGGAATCAAACCGTGCAACAAACGCAGCAGCGTGCTTTTGCCACAGCCATTCGACCCCACCAACGCCACCCGCTCACCCTGCGCTATCTTCAGGCTCACCTGATCGAGCGCCTGCACCGGGTTAGCCGTGCGGCCAAACGCCACACCGGCATCCTGCAAGTGAAAAACCGGTTTCATGATTCGGACTGCCTTGCAGCCATCAGGCTTTGCGCCGCCGTCGGCATGACCGCCATGCGGGCCGGCTCGGTAGGCCGCCCACCACCCGAATCGAGCCGCTCGCGCCAGCGCCGTACCAGCGCAATCAGCACATTGAGCAGCAGCACCACACTGAACAAAATGATGCCAAGCCCGAGCGCCAGCGGCAAATCGCCCTTGCTGGTTTCCAGCGCAATGGCAGTGGTCATGACCCGCGTAAAGCCGTCGATATTGCCCCCCACAATCATCACCGCGCCGACCTCGGAGACGGCCCGACCAAACGAGGCAATCACCACCGTCAGCAAGGCGTAGCGCTCGTCCCAGGCCAGCAACAGGCTGCGCATGAGGCTGCCGGCACCGAGCGATTGCAGTTGCTCGCCGTGCAGGCTTTGCGCATCTTCCACCGATTGCCGTGTCAACGCAGTCACCACGGGCAGCACCAGCACCGCTTGCGCCAGCACCATCGCCTTGACGCTGAACAGCCACCCCAGAAAGCCCAACGGTCCGCTGTGTGACAACAGCAAATAGATCACCAAACCGACCACCACCGACGGTACCGCCAGCAAGGTGTTGAGCACGGTCAGCACGGCCGCGCGTCCGGCAAATCGGGCCACGCCCAACCAGGCACCCAACACCAACCCGACGCCGCAGGCCAGTACGCAAGCAGTGGCACTCACCGACAACGAACGCCCGACGATGGCCAGCAGGCTGGAATCCAGCGTAATGATGAGTTGCAGCGCCGTGGCCAGGCTGTCAGAAAAAGAGGACATGATTCGGTTATCGTAGCCATTGCTCCATTCCCTGACCATATGAATCACCGTGCATAGGCTCCAACTCCACTACACGCTGTCGCGCGACAGCAGCCCAGCGCAAGTGCGCAACCCCTTGATTGATTTACTGCAAGCGGTCAGCCAGCACGGCTCCATCTCGGGCGGCGCGCGCGCCCTCAATTTGAGCTACCGCCACGTCTGGGGCGAGCTCAAGCGCTGGGAAAACGAGCTCGGCAACGAGTTGCTGGTATGGGAAAAAGGCCAATCGGCCCGATTGACCGAGTTTGCCTCCAAGCTGATGTGGGCCGAACGCCAGGCGCAAGCCCGCCTGGCACCGCAAATTGAAGCCCTGCGAACCGAGCTCGAGCGCAGCTTTGCACTGGCCTTTGACAACAGCGTGCATGTCCTCACACTTTACGCCAGCCATGACGAGGCGATCTCAAAGCTGCGCGAACACGCCTTGCGCGGCAACGCGGCGCACACCGATGCGCTGCACGATACCAACCGCCTGCACCTGGATGTGCGCTTTACCGGCAGCGTCGATGCGATTCGGGCCTTGAACGAGGGGCGCTGCGTCATGGCGGGTTTTCACACGCTGCTGGGCACCGGCCGCAAAACCCGCACCGAGCGCACCTACAAGCCGCTGCTGCAACCCGGTCAGCACAAAATCATCGGGTTTGCCCAGCGCACGCAAGGACTGCTGGTGGCCAAGGGCAACCCGCTGGCCCTGCAATCCCTGAACGATGTTGCCACGCGCCATGCCCACTTCGCCAACCGCTCCTTAGGTTCAGGAACCCGCGTGGTGCTTGACGAACTGTTGGACCAAGCGGGGCTGCGCGGCACCGACATCACCGGCTACGAACACGCAGAACCCTCGCATGCCGCCGTGGCGCAGGCGGTGGCGTCCGGCCATTGCGATGCCGGGCTCGGCATTGCTGCAGCCGCCCAACAGGCCGGGCTGGACTTTGTGCCGTTAATGGATGAGCGCTACCACCTGGTGTGCCTGAAATCTGCGCTGGATCAACCCGGCATTCAAAGCCTGCTGCACCTGCTGCAAACACCCCAATGGCAGGCCAGCGTGGCCGCCATTGCCGGTTATGTACCGGTGCAAAGCGGCCAGGTGCTATCGATGCGTCGGGTTCTGCCGTGGTGGGACTTTGCGCTGCAAAAAGCAAAATAGGCATTCACAATCCGGTGGGCTTGGACATTCGGGTTTGCCCTCGCATTGCGCCAAATGTTCGCCATTTTTTTTCACTCGCTTCCTGAGTTTTTTCAACATCAAACAACATTTGTCCACGCTAAACTCAAGCCCGACAAAATGCAAGCTCGCGCCCCACCCCCGGCCTTGTCCTTGCAACATTCCAAAACAATGGAGACACCATGAACGCACTTCTCAAACTCTCGAATGCCATTGACGGACTTAGCCGTTTCATCGGCAAATATGTGATCTGGCTGATCCTTGCGTCGGCCATGATCAGCGCCGGCAACGCCATCGTTCGCAAGGCCTTCAATTTGGGCTCAAATGCGTACCTTGAGGCGCAGTGGTATCTTTTTGCTGCCACCTTCCTGTTGATGGCGGCATTCACACTGCTCAATGGCGAACACGTCAAGATTGACGTGGTTTACAGCCACTGGTCCAAGCGCACCCAGACCTGGATTGATGTGTTTGGCTTCATCTGTTTTCTGCTGCCTTTTGCAGGTGCCGTGGTGTGGTTTAGCGTGCCTTTCTTTTTGCGCGGTTATGCCTCAGGCGAGGTGTCGTCCAACGCCGGGGGCTTGATCCGCTGGCCGGTCTACCTAATGATGCCTTTGGGGTTTTCGCTGTTGTTTTTGCAAGGCGTATCCGAACTGATCAAGCGCATCGCTTTCCTGATGGGGTTGATTGCCGACCCGACCGAGGCAAATGCCACGAAAACGGCCGAGCAAGAGCTGGCTGATGCCATTCAAAAATTGGCTGAAGAAAAAGCCGGCCAAAGCAACGCGGCCTGACCCCGGAGAACCTGATGGAATTTCTAACCAACAATATGGCCCCCGTGATGTTCGGCGGGCTGATCATGTTTCTGCTGATCGGCTTTCCGGTGGCATTCAGCCTGGGCGCCTGTGGCCTGTTTTTCGGCTTTTTAGGTATCGAGCTTGGCCTGTTGCCCGAAGCTTTGCTGCAAGCCTTGCCGCTGCGCATCTTCGGCATCATGCAAAACGAAACCCTGCTGGCGGTGCCCTTCTTCACGCTGATGGGCCTGATTCTTGAGCGAAGCGGCATGGCCGAGGACTTGCTTGACACCATTGGTCAGTTGTTTGGCACGCTGCGCGGCGGCTTGGCCTTTGCTGTGATCTTTGTCGGCACCTTGCTGGCAGCGACCACCGGCGTGGTCGCGGCCTCGGTCATCTCCATGGGCTTGATCTCATTGCCCATCATGCTGCGTTATGGCTATGACCGCCGCATCGCCTCTGGTGTGATCGTGGCCTCAGGCACTTTGGCGCAGATCATTCCACCATCGCTGGTGCTGATCATCCTGGCTGACCAGTTGGGCCGTAGCGTAGGCGAAATGTACAAGGGTGCTTTCATCCCAGGTTTTGCCTTGTGTGGCCTCTACCTTCTCTACGTGGTTGTGATCACGATTGTTCGCCCCAACTGGGTTCCGGCTTTGCCGATTGAGGCGCGCACCATCCGTGAAGACGATGGCACCAGCGGCCTGCGCTCGCTGTCTGTGCTGACCATCGTGGTTACCTCATCGGCTATCTTCTTTGCCCGCCACTACGCACAGGTCGTCAGTTGGGTCACTGGTGAGACGGTGGCAACCGTTGCCCTCGATGAAACCATCGTCGTCTCGCTGTGCATGGGGGTCTTTATGGCCCTGATTATTTCGACGCTCAACCGACTCCTGCATCTGAAAATGCTGTCGCGTATGGCGGAGCGGGTCACGTTCGTGCTGATTCCTCCCCTGCTGTTGATCTTTCTGGTGTTGGGCACGATTTTTCTGGGTGTTGCAACCCCCACTGAAGGCGGTGCGATGGGTGCCATGGGTGCCTTCATCATGGCGCTGGCGCGCAAACGTTTGACCTGGACGCTGCTCAAGCAAGCATTGACCTCAACTGCAAAACTATCCAGCTTTGTGCTGTTCATCCTGATGGGCTCCACCGTCTTCAGCCTGGTGTTTCAGGGTGTGGATGGCTCCAAGTGGGTTGAGCATCTGTTGACCTCGGTGCCGGGGGGGCAAACCGGCTTCTTGTTGGTGGTCAATGCGCTGATCTTCTTCCTGGCGTTCTTTCTGGACTTCTTTGAGCTCGCCTTCATCGTTGTGCCCTTGCTAGCACCAGTGGCCGACAAGCTGGGGGTCGACCTGATCTGGTTTGGTGTGCTGCTGGGCGTGAACATGCAAACCTCATTCATGCACCCGCCGTTTGGCTTTGCGTTGTTCTTCTTGCGTAGCGTGGCACCCTCACGGGCTTATACCGACAAGCTGACGAAAAAGCTCATTCAGCCGGTAACGACCATGCAGATTTATTGGGGTGCGGTACCGTTTGTGATCATCCAGATCTTCATGGTCTGCATGATTATTTTCTTCCCACAAATTGTCTCGGGTGGGCTGGATAAAGCGGTCAAGATTGACATGAAGGCGGTCACACGGCAGATGGAAGCAGATTTTGCGGCGCAACCCGAAGCTGCCCCGAGCACGGGGGCCAATCAAGCCGACGATGATCCGATGAAAGCCATGCTGGATGCCATGAAGAAGAAATAGCATTCGGTCATCACTTGACGAACCAAGCCCCGGACATGCGCCGGGGCTTTTTTTTGCCCGCAATCAGCAGATAAAAAAAAGCCCTGCAAAGCAGGGCCTAATTTGAGCAACCGAGTTAAATCGGTTTACAACTTCTGCGCTTGCATGAAGTTGTCGAAACGGGCTTCGGTGAAGCGGAACCACAGGTTCTGATCGCGGCGGAAAGCAGCCATGTCGTCATAGACCTTTTTCCACTTCGGATTGGATGCGCGCAATTCCTGATAAAGCGCCATCGACTCCTTGAAGGCCAGGTCCATCACATCGGTTGGGAATGGCAGCACCTTGGTGCCTGCACCCACCAACTGCTTGAGCGCTGCAGGATTTCTGGCATCGTACTTGGCCTGCATGTTGACGTGTGCGTAGGCGCAAGCCGCCTCCAGGATCGCCTTGTTTTCAGCAGACAAGGCAGCATAGGCCTTGTCATTGACGAACAGATCCAACTCTGGGCCACCCTCCCACCAGCCTGGGTAGTAGTAGAAAGGCGCGACCTTGTTGAAGCCCAGCTTCTGGTCATCGTATGGACCCACCCACTCGGCGGCATCAATGGTGCCTTTTTCAAGTGCTTGGTAAATTTCGCCGCCGGGGATGCTGGTTGGCACGCCACCCATGCGGGTGATGACCTTGCCGGCAAAACCACCGACGCGGAATTTCAGCCCCTTGATGTCAGCAACGCTCTTGATTTCCTTGCGGTACCAGCCACCCATCTGGGCACCCGTGTTACCAGCCGGGAAGTTGATGATGTTGTATCCCTTGTAGAACTCGCGCATCAGCTTGCCACCATTGCCTTCGTACATCCAGGCGGTCATCTGGCGGCTGTTCAGGCTAAATGGAACCGCGCAACCCAGGCCAAAGGTCTCATCCTTGCCAAAGTAGTAGTAAGGCGCTGTATGGCCGCACTCCACCGTACCATTCTGCACACCGTCAACGATGCCCAGCGCGGGCATCAGCTCACCACCGGCGTGGGTGGAAATAACGAACTTGCCGCCACTCATCTCGCCGACCATTTTTGCAATGTCGTCAGCAGCACCCCAAATGGTGTCAAGCGACTTGGGGAAACTGGAGGCTAGCCTCCAGCGAACATTTGCGCCTTGCGCATGAACGGCGGGCGCAGCTCCTGCAGCCAATACGCCGGCGATACCAGCGTTTTTAATAACGGAACGACGATCCATCGATTTACTCCTGAAGTTATAGGCAATCCAACTCGCTGCGCCAATACGTGCAGCGATGACTGATAAGAGTCAACGACTATTCTATAAATTCAAGCCCGCGCGATGCCACGGGTTATCCCTTGACAGACTGGTCAACATTGCAAAAAAAGGCCTGCAAAAGCAGGCCTATCGAGATGCCATGAACAGGGTGCACAGACTGCGTGAAAATATTTCAACTCACCGACAAAACACGCCCACCCATGCGCCAATCACAAATTACTTCACAGCTTGACAGAGGTCATATAGTTATCAAAGCGGAGTTCTGAATAGCGCGCCCATAACAGTTGGTCACGCTGGAAGGCACGCATGTCCTGGTGAATTTTCTTGAATTCGGGTGACTTGGCTTCGTGCTCGGCAAAGACCTCCATGGAGGACTTGAACCCAGCATCCATGATCTCCTTGGAAAACGCCTTGAGCTGGGTCTTGGCACCCACCAGCTTTTTCAGGGCGATCGGGTTAAAGGCATCGTACTTGGCGGTCATGTCATGGGCCGCAACCTGCGTTGCGGCATCCACCATGGCCTGAAATTCCGGCGACAACGCGGCGTAAGCCTTGGTGTTGATGAAGAACTCAAGCTCGGCACCGCCTTCCCACCAGCCAGGGTAGTAATAAAACGGGGCTACTTTATTGAAGCCCAACTTTTCATCGTCGTAGGGGCCGACAAACTCGGTGGCATCCAACGTGCCTTTTTCCAGCGCCTGGTACACATCACCAGCAGGCATGTTCTGGGGCACAACACCGAGTTTTTGCATGGCCTCGCCAAAAAGCCCGCCGCCCATGCGCATCTTGAGACCCTTCAAGTCGGCCACCGTGTTGATTTCCTTGCGATACCAACCGCCCATTTGCGTACCGGTATTGCCAGAACTGCGGCTCTTGATGTTGTAGTCGGCATAGAACGCATCCATCAGTTTGCGACCATTACCGTGCTCCATCCAGGCATCCATCTGACGCGCGGTCAGACCAAACGGCACCGCACAACCAAAGGCGAAAATTGGATTCTTGCCGGTGAAGTAGTAAGGCGCCGTTTGCGCCATCTCGACGGTGTTGTTCTGAATGGCATCGACCACACCAAAAGCCGGCATCAATTCGCCAGCAGCGTGCAGCGACACTTCAAACTTGCCGCCGGACAGCGCCTTGATGGTTTTTGCAAACACCTCGGCACTGCCAAAAATTGTGTCAAGCGACTTGGGAAAACTCGATGCGAGCCGCCAGCGAACAGCGGTCTGCGCGTGAACAGCCGGGGCAACGCCCGCAGCCAAAACGCCAGCCAAACCCGCGTGCTTGATGATGAGACGACGATCCATGATGATGAACTCCTAGGGTTAAAAAGTCAGTTTAAATGATTCAATAAGAGCGCCGCAAAACGCTGCCTGATGGCGGCTTCGATGCCTGGCGCGTCCAGCCCTTGCAGCGCCAGCAGTTTGACGGGGTCGCCATGTTCGATGAACTCATCGCGCAGACCCAGCTGCAACACCGGTTTGGCCAGGCCAGCAGCGCTCAAGGCTTCCAGCACGGCGCTACCGGCACCACCCATGACAGCGCCTTCTTCGAGCGTTACCAGCGCTTCATGCTCGGCCGCAACGCGCAGCAGCAGTTCAACATCCAGCGGTTTAGCCCAGCGCATGTTGACCACCGTGACATTGAGCTTTTCAGCCACCACCAAGGCCGGGTACAGCAAGGTGCCAAAGGCCAGAATCGCAATCCGTTGACCTTGGCGACGCACTTCACCCTTGCCAAAAGGCAGCGCCTTCAAGCCGGGCTGCACCGCCACGCCAGCCCCGGCACCACGCGGGTAGCGCACCGCCACCGGCGTGTCTTGCGCATACGCGGTACTGAGCAATTGGTGGCATTCGTTTTCGTCGGCCGGGCAGGCCACGCTGATATTGGGAATGCAGCGCAGGAAAGGGATGTCATACGCGCCGGCATGGGTCGCGCCATCGGCACCGACCAATCCGGCACGATCCAGTGCAAACACCACTGGCAGGTTTTGAATCGCCACGTCGTGAATCAACTGGTCGTAGGCGCGCTGCAAAAAGGTCGAATAAATCGCCACCACCGGCTTCAAACCTTCACAGGCCAGACCAGCAGCAAAGGTCACGGCGTGTTGCTCGGCAATGCCCACATCAAAGAAACGTTCCGGGAAGCGCGCCTCGAATTCAACCATGCCCGAGCCCTCACGCATGGCGGGCGTGATGCCAACCAGTCGCTTGTCAACCGCCGCCACATCACACAGCCACTGGCCAAATACATGGGTAAAAGTGAGCCGGGGCGGTGTCGCCGGGGCCACGATGCCGACCGCCGGGTCAAATTTACCCGGGCCGTGGTAAGTGACCGGGTCTGCCTCGGCAAGCTTGTAGCCCTGACCTTTTTTGGTCACCACATGCAAGAACTGCGGGCCTTTGAGGTGCTTGATATTCTCCAGCACACTGACCAGCGTATTCACGTCATGGCCATCAATTGGGCCGATGTAATTGAAGCCCAATTTTTCAAACAGCGTGACCGGTTTGACAATGCCTTTGGCCGATTCTTCAAAGCGCTTGGCGAGTTCAAACAGGGGTGGCGCACCCTTGAGTACCGACTTGCCGGCGCTCTTGGCGGCGGTGTAAAACTGGCCGCTGAGCAACTTGGCCAAATAGCGGTTCAGCGCGCCCACCGGCGGACTGATCGACATGTCGTTGTCGTTCAAGATCACCAACAGACTGCAATCGGACACACCGGCGTTGTTCATGGCCTCAAAAGCCATGCCAGCAGTCATGGCGCCATCGCCAATCACAGCAATGGCGTGGCGCTCTTCGCCCTTGATGCGGCTGGCTTGCGCCATGCCAAGCGCGGCAGAAATCGAGGTGCTGGAATGCGCCGTGCCAAAGGCATCAAATTCGCTCTCGGCGCGCTGCGGAAAACCGCTCAAACCACCCAACTGGCGCAAGCTGGGCATGCGGTCACGCCGACCGGTGAGGATTTTGTGCGGATAGGTTTGGTGACCCACATCCCACACCACCCGGTCATGCGGGGTGTTGAACACATAGTGCAGTGCCACCGTCAGTTCCACCGTGCCCAGATTGGAGCTGAGGTGGCCACCGGTTTTGGCCACGCTATCGAGCAAATACGCCCGCAATTCGGTCGACAGTGCTTCGAGCTGGTTGCGCGGCAAGCGTCGCAAATCCGCTGGCTCATGGACACTTTGCAGCAACGGGTACGGGGTATTCATCAACATATGCTCTACTTTTAATAGCTGCTTGCGCTTATTACATAAGGGCTACAGGCATTTTTAACCAAATATTTCAAAAGTGCGTCAGTGCGCACGCTGCACCACCATCACGGCCAGCGCCTGTAAAGCACGCGTGTCAGGCAGGCCACTGCATGCCAACGCGGCAAGTGCCTGGGCCAGCAACTCCTGGGCGTAAGCGCCGGCGCGGTCAAGCCCCATCAAAGACACATAGGTGGGTTTGTCATTGTCCGCGTCTTTGCCGGCGGTCTTGCCCAGGGTGGCCGAATCGGCGGTGACATCCAAAATATCATCGACCACCTGGAATGCCAAGCCAACGGCGGCACCGTAGTCTTGCAAAGCCGCCAGGGCCAGCGGCGTGGTCTGACCACACGCCGCGCCCATCATGACACTGGCTTGCAACAGCGCCCCGGTTTTCAGGCGGTGCATTTCACGCAACTGCGCCTCGGTGAGCGTCAAGCCGACACTGGCCAGGTCGATCGCCTGCCCACCAGCCATGCCGGCACAGCCTGCCGCACGCGACAACAGTCGGCACAAGCGCGCCTGCTGCTGCACCGGCACTGCGTCCGAATTGGGGGTGAGCAGCTCAAACGCCAGCGCTTGCAAGGCATCGCCCGCCAGCAATGCACTGGCATGGCCAAACTTCACATGCACGGTGGGTTTGCCACGGCGCAACACGTCGTTGTCCATGCAGGGCATGTCGTCGTGCACCAGCGAATAAGCGTGAATCAGCTCAACGGCGCAAGCTGCGCGCAGTGCCGCTGCTTCAAGCGCGCCATCCTGGGCCGTTGAACCCAGCCCTGAGCGCACGGCCTCCTGGGTTGCCAGCACCAACAGCGGTCGCAGCCGTTTGCCGCCATCAAGCACGGCATAGCGCATGGCGGCCATCAACTCGGCGGGCGCGTGGTGGTCCAGATCGGCGGATGCGTCCACGCTGACCCAGCGGTCCAGCGCTTGCTCTACCGAAACCAGTTGGCGACTCATCCAGCCATTCAGATCAAACGAAACCGGCATAGTTACTCGGGGGTCCATGATTTGAGCGCACCTTGATCCAGCACCTTGACTTGACCTTCAACCGCTTCCAGGCGGTCGCGACAGAACTTGAGTAGCTCGGCACCGCGCTGGTATTGGGTCAGCAGTTGTTCCAGCGGCAGGTCGCCAGATTCCAGTCGAGCCACCAATTGCTCAAGCTCTTGCAAGGCGGCCTCATAGCTGGCAGGTGCCGCTGGCCCATGTTTGGAGGCTGTAGCCATAGAACGCAATACTCCCGGGGTGCAAAACGAATGATTTTAGGCCGTGCCGCTGATACCCATGACTTCCTTCTTGGGATTCAAAAAAATTGCTTCGTTTATCATGTATTCCATTTCACGAACACCGAGAAAAACATGATTTTCATCAACCAAGTACGGCGCCTGCTGTACTTGATTATTTTTTTGCTTTGGGCCGGGATTTCTCCCTCAGCCCTGGCAGCCGAGGCAGATCGCGTGCTGCGCGTATTGGCCTGGCCAGGCTACGCCGATGCGGATCTGGTGCGCGTATTTGAGCAGCGCACCGGCGCCAAGGTAGCAGTGACTTTCATCGACTCGGATGATGCACTCTGGCAGCGCGTCAACCAAAATAGCGCGCAGGACTTTGACGTGTTTGCCGTCAATACCGCAGAGTTGCAGCGCTACATTGCCAGTGACCTGGTGGCGCCCATCAACATGGCCGCCCTCACCAACACGGCGCAGCAATTGCCGCGCTTTCGTGATGTCGCCAACATTGCCGGACTGGTGCACCAGGGCTTGGTGTTTGCCGTGCCCTACACCTACGCTGAAATGGGCCTGATCTATGACCGCCAGCAGCTGCAGACCCCGCCGCAATCCATCAACGCGCTGTGGGACCCGCGCTGGCGCGGCAAAGTGCTGCTCTACAACGGCAGCGTACACAGCTTTTCCCTGGCGGCCCAAGCTTTAGGCAACACCAACCCGTTCAAACTGGCAGACCAGCAATGGCCGGCGGCGGTGGATCGACTCATTGCCCTGCGACGCAATGCGCTGGGGTTTTACACCCAGCCTGATGAATCAGTAGCCCTGTTCCAGCGCAACCATGCCGCACTGATGCTGGCCAACTATGGATCACAACAGGTCAAACTGCTCAGGGCCGCTGGCGTTGACGTAGGCTATGCCATCCCCAAAGAAGGCGCGCTGGCCTGGCTTGACTGCTGGGCCATCACGCGCAACGCCAAAAATGTGAAGTTGGCCCAGGACTGGATCAACTACTTGCTCGAACCCGCGCCAGGATCGGCCCTGCTGGAACGCCAGGGGCTGTCCAACACCACCTCAACATCTCCTTATGCTCAGCCAGAGGACCGGGTGATCTGGCTGGAACCCGTTGAAAGCGCCGGGCACCGCAACCAACTCTGGGAGCGTATTTATTCTGGTGACCGCGCCAGTCGGGTGCTGGCACCATGAAGTTTGGCATTGCAGCGCGTCTGAGTTGGGTGCTGGCCCTGTGCTGCAGCGTAATCGCCGGCTTGACCGGCCTGTATGCCTACCGCACCAGCCATGATTTATTGACGCAATCAGCCAAAAACGAGTTGCAGGCCTCTGCCAACCTGATCTCCCGTCGCATTACCAACTTGCGTCAGGAAACCTCACGTGACTTGCAACTGCTGGCCCGGCACCCGGCCAGCCTGGCCGTGCTACAACAGGCAACGCCAGCTCAAATGGACCAATTGGCCACCCTGTTTTCACTGTTGATGGATGCCCAACCCGGCTACTTCCAAATACGGCTGATTTCTGCCAGCGAGTACGGTCTGGAACGTGTGCGGGTTGACCGCGATGAGCACAAATTGGTACGTGTTGCAGCCGACGACCTACAAGAGAAAAGCCACTTTTCCTACGTCTCTGACACCCTGAAGCTACCCGCTGGAAGCACCTACCTGTCGCGCATTGTGATCAACCATGAGCGTGGCGCGCACGCTGGTCTGAACCAACCCACTGCCCAATTGGCCACGCCCGTGATGGATGCACAGGGCAAAGCGCTGGGCATCATCGTGATCGCCTATGACCTCAAAGCGGCTTTTGCCACATTGGCATCCGATCTTCCACCCGGGTTTCAGCTTTATCTGGCCAACAAGGACGGCGATTTTCTGATCCACCCGGACCCATCGCAAACCTTCGGGTTTGACCGGGGGCAGCGCGTTTTGCTGCAAGACGAGTTTCCTGATGCGCGGGGCCTGGTCGAGGGCAAATCGAACGAGATAACACTGGAAGCCCGCCAAGCCCAACACGCGGATCACCCCATTTTGGCCGCCTTCATCAGCGGCCGAGTGGAGATTCCAAACGACGAAAGCGTGCTGATTCTTGGTTTGGCGCAGCCGTTGGGCGAGGTATTGGCGCGCGCCGATCGATTGGGCATGACGGTGCTGACGATTGTGGGCGGTTTTGGCCTGCTGGGTATTTTGCTGGCCCTGCTGCTGGCCCGCCGCATCACCCGGCCCATCAACAGCATGAGTGCGGCGGTGCAGAGATTCTCAAACAACCAGACCATCGGTAACATGCCGGTCGAGCGACAAGACGAGCTTGGGCAGTTGGCGCGCAGCTTTGTTGATATGCAGAACCAGATCACCCTGCAAATCAGTCAACTGCAACGCAACAGCCAGGAACTGGAACACCTGGCACGCCATGACGCACTCACCGGCCTGCCCAACCGCCGTCTTTTCATGGAGCGGCTGGACGCGGCGCTTGAGCGGGCCAAACGCGGCAACGTGACGCTGGCGCTTTTGTTCATTGACCTCGACAAATTCAAGGACATCAACGACCAGCTTGGCCACGATGCAGGCGATGCCGCACTGCAGGGCGTGGCCACCCGGCTGCTGGCCAACACCCGCAAGGTGGACACCGTGGCGCGCATGGGCGGTGACGAGTTTGTGGTGCTGTTGGACAACCCGTCCAACCGCGCTCAGGTGCTGGCGATCGCGCAAAAGCTGTGCCAGGGCATGCGAGCGCCCATGCCTTACCTGCAGCATGAGCTGACCGTTGGACTCAGCATCGGCATCAGCATGTTCCCCCAGGACGGCAACACCGCTGACCAACTCATGACCAACGCAGACCGCGCCATGTACCGGGTTAAAACCCATAGTCGCAACGATTTCAAGTTTGCCTCTGAGCCGTGAGCCATACCCGGCGTGGGCCGTGCCCATGCGGGTCAGCCGATACAATGCAACCTCTTTGTGCCAGCCTGCGGCTGGTTTCTTTTGTATTGCACCCTGGGTGCATCTCCCTGTGGGGAGTCTTTAGGTCAGGACCCGATGTCTGATTTAAGTCTTCAACTGCAGCAGGCCATCGGCCAACTACCAGTTTCAAGCTATTTCGATGACGCGCTGCATCAGCGCGAACTGCAAACCCTGTTCCAGCGGGGACCACGCTACGTGGGTCACGCCTTGAGTGTGCCCAACGTGGGCGACTATGCGACTTTGCCGCAAGAAGGTGAAGGCCGCGCACTGGTACACACCGCCAATGGCATCGAACTGGTCTCCAACGTCTGCCGACACCGTCAAGCCATCATCCTCAAAGGGAGCGGCTCGCTCAATCAAACCGGCGGCGCGAGTGCCACCGGCGGCAACATCGTCTGCCCGATCCACCGCTGGACCTACAGCGCCTCGGGCACACAACCGGCCGGCACATTGATCGGCGCGCCGCACTTTGCCCACGACCCCTGCCTGAACTTGAACAACTACCCGCTGCAAAACTGGAACGGTTTGCTGTTTGAGGCCAACGGGCGCGATGTGGCGGCCGACTTGGCCGGCATGGGCACCCGTGCCGATCTTGATTTTTCAGGCTATGTGCGCGACAAGGTGGAGTTGCACGAATGCAACTACAACTGGAAGACCTTCATCGAGGTCTATCTGGAGGACTACCACGTCGGGCCGTTTCACCCCGGGCTGGGCAGTTTTGTCACCTGTGATGACCTGCGCTGGGAGTTCAACGACCACTATTCGGTGCAAACCGTCGGGGTCTCAAGCGGCTTTGGTCGCCCAGGCTCGCCGGTGTATCAGCGCTGGCATGATGCTTTGTTGGCATACAGAGGCGGCAAGTTGCCCGAACGGGGTGCCATCTGGCTCACCTATTACCCGCACATCATGGTCGAGTGGTACCCGCATGTGCTGACTGTGTCAACGCTGCACCCGATGGGGCCCAACAAAACACTGAACATGGTGGAGTTTTACTACCCCGAAGAAATTGCCGCTTTTGAGCGCGAGTTTGTCGAGTCGCAACAGGCCGCCTAC
>JBBQZI010000014.1:0-27184 GCA_038207855.1 Burkholderiales bacterium | reverse complement strand
AACTCATGCCGATGGTGCGAATGCCCTGGCCTTCACAACTGGGGCAACGGCCCGCGCCACCGCTTGCGGCGGCGCCTCGTGATCCAGCGGTGTTGAAGCTAAAGCGGGCAGGCCCGTAGCCGCGCGCTTTGGCTTCCAGCGTGTCGGCAAACAGCTTGCGGATGACATCCCAAAAGCCGATGTAGGTAGCCGGGCACGAACGCGGCGTTTTGCCGATCGGGGTTTGATCGACTTCGAGTACGCGGTCAACGCTCTCATAGCCAGTCACTTGCTGGCAACCGATCCATTGAATGTGCTCGCCAGCCGCCAGCGCATCGCGGCCCGCTTTGGTACTGCGTTTTTGCACGGCGGTGTGCACGTTGGCCAACAGCACATCGCGCGCCAGCGTGGACTTGCCGGAGCCTGACACCCCGGTAACGGCGACCAGGCGTTGCAGCGGAACTGCTGCCGTGATGGTTTGCAGGTTGTGCAGGTGGGCTCCAGTGACGGTGAGCCATTGCTGGGCTTGCGGGGGCGCTACTTCGTGGCCCGTGATATTGGGGTCAGAGCCCAATTTCTTGTTGGCTTTGATGTTCTTCTTGGTCGATTTGGGTGAGGAATTGGGATCCGACCCCAAAATCACTGCAGCACTTGTTTGGGCTGATTCTGATGCTGCATCGGGATGCAGCTTCACATTGATGCTTTCCGTCATTTCATCAACAAAACAGGCTGCAGCCCTTGTTGATACTGTGTCAGCAGCTATGAATTCTGAAGTAACTTGAACCTGACGGCGTGGCTGCAGTGGGTGGTGCATGGCGTGCAGCAGGTACTTGCCGGTCTGCGAGTCGGCGGCCCGCTCAATGTCGGCCACCGAGCCTTCTGCGACCAAGCGGCCACCGCGTTTGCCGGCACTCGGGCCAATGTCAATCAGGTGATCGGCAGCGCGAATGGTGTTCTCATCATGCTCCACCACCACCAGCGTGTTGCCCTGGTCGCTCAAGGTTTGCAAGGCACCCAGCAAAATCTGGTTGTCACGGTGGTGCAGGCCGATGGTCGGCTCGTCGAGCACGTAGCACACGCCTTGCAGGTTGCTGCCGAGTTGGGCTGCCAGACGAATGCGCTGCGCCTCGCCGCCGCTCAAGGTGGGCGCGCCCCGGTCGAGCGTCAGGTAGCCCAGGCCGACTTGCTCCAAAAACGCCAGCCGGCCTTTGATTTCGGGAATCAGGTCGCGGGCGATGTCGGTTTCGCGCTGGCTCAAGCGGCCCGGTTGCTGCAAGCTTTCGACCCACTGGCGCATGTCGCTCACGCTCAGGCGCGCCAGCTCGGTAATTGAGACGGCTGTCGCGCTGAGCCCCGCAAAAGTGGGGTCAGAGCCCAATTCCGGGGACGGTTCTTGGCCAGCACCGGCAAGCCAGCCGGAATTGGGATCCGACCCCATTTTTGCTGCAGCATCGCTTGGCCCAGACTTGGAATGCGGCGCCACTTTTGCTCCAGCACCGAACTTCACGGCGCGGGCGACTGAGTTCAGGCGCGTGCCATGGCAAGTGGGGCAAACGGCATCAACCAGGTCTTCCACATCGGCTTCGACAAAACTCTGCTCGCGGCCCTTGGTATCGTCATCACGCACCGAGTCGTCAAACACCTTGCGCTGCTCGCGCGTGAGCCTGACGCCGGTGCCAACGCAGTCCGGGCACCAGCCGTGCTTGCTGTTGTAGCTGAACAGCCGCGGGTCAAGTTCGGCATACGAGGTCGCGCACACCGGGCAGGCGCGCAGGGTGGAAAACACGCTGAGCCTGCCAATGCCCGCCGTGTCGCCACCCGACTGCAGCGCCTCCGCCAAGCCCGCCAGATCGCTGAGCACATGCAGCACGCCCTTGCCATGCTGCAGCGCATCGGCCAGCGCGCGGCGCAACAGCGGCTCGTTGGCCGGCGTGATGTCCAGGCTGAACACCGGCAGCTCAATGGTGTGCTCCTTGAAGCGGTCAATGCGCGGAAAGTTGGTGGTCGGCAAAAACTGGCCATCCACCCGCAGGTGTGTAAAGCCACGCGGCCGCGCCCAATCGGCCAGCTCGGTGTAGACGCCCTTGCGGTTCATCACCAGTGGACTCAGCAGGCCGATGTGCTGGCCACGGAAATTTTTCATCAGTTGGGCGGCAATGCTCTCAAAGCTTTGCGGGGCCACGGCGGCACCGTCATAGATGCAGTGCTGGGTGCCCAATTTGACAAACAGCAGGCGCAAAAAGTGCCACACCTCGGTGGTGGTGCCCACGGTTGATTTACGCCCACCCCGACTCAGGCGCTGCTCAATCGCCACCGTCGGCGGTATGCCGTAGACCGCGTCGACATCCGGGCGGCCGGCCGGTTGCACGATCGAGCGCGCATAGGCGTTCAGGCTTTCCAGGTAGCGTCGCTGGCCTTCGTTGAACAAAATGTCAAACGCCAAAGTGGATTTGCCTGAGCCGCTGACCCCCGTGACCACGGTAAATTTGCCACGCGGAATAGTGACGCTCAGTGATTGGAGGTTGTGCTCGCGGGCGTTGATGATTTGTATGACATTATTGGCCTCTAGCCCTTTAGATATATGCGCGGAAAGCTCCTTTTGTTGTAGTGAATTAATCGTTATCTGACCCCAATTATTTTGACCCCGATTATTTTCAAAATCGCGCACGCCATGTACCACGCCCATTTGGGCGGCGTAGTCGCGCAAGGCCCGCGCGGTGTGTGAGCTGGCGTGCAGCATCACGTCTTCGGGCGTGCCGTAGGCGACCACCTCACCGCCGGCCTCGCCGCCTTCGGGGCCGAGGTCAATCAGCCAATCGGCGGCGCGAATCACGTCCAGGTTGTGCTCAATCACCAGCAACGAGTGGCCGGCATCCTGCAGCTTGCGCAGTGCGCGCATCAGCTTGGCGATGTCGTCAAAGTGCAGGCCGGTGGTCGGCTCATCGAACATGAAGAGCGTGCCTTTGCGGGCAATCGCCTGGCGGCTGGCGCTGCTGCTCTTGGCCGCGTCAGCCAGGAAACCAGCCAGCTTCAGCCGCTGGGCTTCACCACCGCTGAGTGTTGGCACCGGTTGACCGAGCTTGACGTAGTCCAGACCGACATCCATGATGGGCTGCAGGGCGCGGATCACGTCACGGTCGTCTTTGAACAACTGAGCGGCTTCGCTGACGGTCAGGTCGAGCACATCGGCGACGTTGAGGTGGCGGGTGTTGCGCTGCGAACCCGCAGAAATGGGGTCAGAGCCCAAATCTGGTTTTCTTTTTTGGCCAGCACGGGCAGACCAGCCAGAATTGGGATCTGACCCCATTTCAGCTCCACCGACGCTGGCGGTGCGCGCATTCGCGGGCAGGCGGGAATCCAACGATGCCCGCGCATGAGGCAATGACAGTTCCAATGACTTTTTCTGAGCAAGCGGGCGCTCGATGGTGATTTCAAGGATTTCGGGGCGGTAGCGTTTGCCATCGCAGTCCGGGCAGCGCAGGTAAACGTCGCTCAAAAACTGCATTTCGACATGCTCAAAACCCGAGCCACCACAGGTCGGGCAGCGGCCGTCGCCATTGTTGAAGCTGAATTTGGTGGCGGTGTAGCCGCGCTGTCTTGAGGCCGCTGCGTTGGCAAAAATCTCGCGTATCGCGTCCCAGGCGCCGACGTAGCTGGCCGGGTTGGAGCGCGCCGTTTTACCAATCGGCGACTGGTCGACAAACACCACGTCGCTGAGCTGCTCAGCACCCAGCAGCCGCACAAAAGCGCCCGGGGCATCGGTGGTTTTGCCAAAGTGGCGCAGCAGCGCGGGGGCCAGCGTGTCTTGCATCAAGGTGGACTTGCCCGAGCCGCTGACCCCGGTCACGCAAACCAGCCGCTGCAAGGGGATTTCAAGGCTGACATTCTTCAGGTTGTGCGCGCAGGCACCTTCCAGAATCAGCCGCGGCGTGTTGCTTGCGACCAGCCGCTTGAAGCCCATGCCAACGGTCTTGCGGCCGCCCAGATAAGCGCCAGTCAGCGTGTCGGCGTTGCGCAAATCAGCCGTGCTACCGTCAAACACGATCTGCCCGCCCTGCTGCCCCGGGCCTGGGCCCATGTCGATCATGCGGTCAGCCGCCAGCATCACCGCCGGGTCATGCTCGACCACCACCAGCGTGTTGCCAGCATCGCGCAGGCGCTGCATGGCGACGATGATGCGGTGCATGTCGCGCGGGTGCAGGCCAATGCTGGGCTCGTCGAGCACAAACAGCGTGTTGACCAGCGACGTGCCCAAGGCCGTGGTGAGGTTGATGCGCTGCACCTCGCCACCGCTCAGGGTGCGGCTTTGCCGGTCTAACGTGAGGTAGCCAATGCCGACATCACTGAGGTATTTCAGCCGGGTGCAGATTTCGTCGAGCAGCAGCTTGAGAGTTTTTTGATCGGCCTCTGAATAATTGGGGTCAGATGCCAATTCGGGATCGGTCGAGCGAGCTTGCCAACCCAGTTCTACCGATTTGGCAAAACCCCAAGTCCGGGGCTCTGACCCCGATTTTTCCTGCAACGCATCAAAAAACCGCTTGAGCTTGTCAATCGGCAACAGCATCAGATCGTGCAGGCACAAGCCGGGCAGCGCTTCTAGTTGCCCACGCGTCCATGTCACACCCTGCGGCATGAAGCGTTTGGCTGAATCGAGCACCGCATCGGCTTGGTGCTTGGTGCCAACGCGCCACAACAAGCTGTCCGTCTTCAAGCGCGCACCACCGCAATCCGGGCACTCGGTGTAGCTGCGGTACTTGGACAGCAGCACCCGGATGTGCATCTTGTAGGACTTGGTCTCCAGGTACTCAAAAAAACGCTTGATGCCAAACCACTTCTTGCCCCACTGGCCATCGCGGTAACCCGCCTCACCATGAATCACCCAATGCTGCTGCTCCGGGGTCAACTTGTTCCACGGCGTGTCGCGCGCAATGCCGTGGATTTCGGCATGGCGCATCAAATCGTCTTGCGCCTCGACCCAGGCCGGGGTCTGGATCGGTTTGATGGCACCGGCGCGCAAAGTCAGCTTGTCATTGGGAATCACCAAGCCATAGTCGACCCCAATGACGCGGCCAAACCCCCGGCAGGTGTCGCAGGCCCCAACCGCCGAATTGAACGAAAACATCGACGGTATCGGGTCAGCGTAGCGCGCATTGCTCTCGGGGCAGTGCAGGCCGATTGAAAAACGCCAGATCTCAGTCGCTTCAGTCGCTTCAGTCGCTACACAATCTATAGCTGTCCGCACATACTCTACGGGGGCTAGAGGCTCATTTAATACATAAACATTGAGACGACCACTGCCATGCTTGAGCGCCACCTCAATGGCTTCCAGCACGCGGGCGCGCTCGGTGCCCACCAGCCGAAAGCGGTCGGCCACCACGTCGAGCACCTTGCGCTTGTCCACCTCGCGCTCGGCCTGCACCTTGGTAAAGCCACTGACGGACAGCCATTGCTCAATTTCTTCGGGCGTGGCACTGGCCGGCAACTCCACCGGAAAAGTCACCGCCAGCCGGGGATTGCTGGCCTGGGTGCGGGCCAGCAGCTCGGCATAAATCGTCTCGGGTGTGTCGTGGCGCACCGGCTGCGCGGTGTGCTTGTCAAACAACTGGCCGGCGCGGGCAAACAACAACTTCAAGTGGTCATTGAGCTCGGTCATGGTGCCCACGGTGCTGCGGCTTGAGCGCACCGGGTTGGTCTGGTCAATGGCGATCGCGGGTGGCACGCCGTCCACCCGATCCACCGCCGGCTTGTCCATGCGGTCGAGAAACTGGCGCGCATAGGCGCTAAAGGTTTCCACATAGCGGCGCTGGCCTTCGGCAAACAGCGTGTCAAACACCAGACTGGACTTGCCCGAGCCGCTCGGACCGGTGACCACCGTCAGCTCGCCGGTGCGAATGTCCAAGTCCAGGTTTTTAAGGTTGTGCTGGCGCGCGCCGCGAATGCGGATGATTCCCTGAGACATGGCTACTTTCGGCGGTATTGAGGCCGATGATTCTAGAGAACAAGCCAATGCCAGTGGCGCTGCACTGGCAAATTCATGCCCAATGACGGCACCAGCTACTTGCGCCAGAAGCCCGGCGTGAACAGCACAATGAACGACAAAATCTCAAGCCGACCCAGCAGCATGGCGAGCGTCATGATCCAGGTCTGAAAGGTGCTCAGACCCGAGAAATTGCCTGCCGGTCCGAGCGGACCCAGACCCGGGCCCATGTTGTTGACACAAGCCAGCACGGCGCTGATGGCGATGTCAAAGTCCATATCCGACAGCAGCAGCACAAAGGTCAGCCCCAAAACGGTAGTGCCATAGACCAGCATGAAAGCCAGCACGGCAAAAATAGTGCTGCTAGAGACAACATTGCCACCGACCGTCACCGGATTGACGGCACGCGGATGGATGATGCGCGCCAACTCACGCCGCGCCTGCTTCACCAGAATCAGCACGCGCACCATTTTGATGCCGGCCCCGGTTGAGCCGGCACTGGTAGCCATACCCGACAGCATGATCATGAAAATCGGCGCAAACACCGGCCACAAGGTGTAATCGGTAGTCGAGTAGCCGGTGGTCGATGCCACCGAGATCACGTTGAACAGGGCCATTCTCAGGGTGTCAAGATCAGCCGGGCTGACCCCCTTGGCCCAGAGCAAAAGTGCCACCAGGGCGCTGCCGCCAAACATCAGCAACATGGTGCCACGCCATTCAACATCGTGTAGCACCAGGCTCGCCGAGCGACGATAAAAAGCCAAAAAATACAAGGCAAAGTTGCCACTCGCCACTGACATAAAAACGATGGCAATCCACTCCAGCGTGGGCGAATGAAAATACCCAAAGCTGGCATCATGCGACGACAGTCCGCCCAAGCTCAGCGTGCTGAACATGTGCATCCAGGCATCCAGCGGTGTCATGCCACCGAGCCAATAAGCCAGCACGCAAAGCAGTGATATGCCGCAGTAGACCGACCACAAGCCCTTGGCAGTTTCCTTGATGCGCGGTGTCAGCTTGGCATCTTTCATCGGCCCGGCGGTTTCGGCGCGAAACAGCTGACTGCCACCGACACCCAGCATCGGCAAAATAGCCACCGCCAACACCAGAATGCCCATGCCACCGAGCCATTGCAGAAAGCAGCGCCACAGGTTGATCGACACCGGCAATTGATCGAGTCCGCTGAGCACGGTGGCCCCGGTGGTGGTTAGCGCGGACATGGCCTCAAAATAGGCACCGGTAAACGACATGGGCGTCGGCGTGTCAGCAAAATACAGCAGCAGCGGCCCACTGGCGGCCAGGGGCAACAGCGTCCAGCACAAGGACACCAGCAACATGCCATCGCGCACCTGCAACTCTGGCAAGGGATTGCGCAGGGGGCCCAGCAGGCGCAGCACCAGGCCAGCCAGAAATGCGGCCACCACAACCGGCCCAAAGGCGCCCTGGGCACCATCGGAAAGGGTCCATGACAGCGTGAGCGGAACCAGTATGGTCAGTGAAAAAACCATCAGGATGGCACCAAATACCGGCACCACCCGGCGCATGGTGCTGAAGCGGTCAGAGACCTTCATAGAAAGGTGGCGCTAACCTGAAACAAGCGCTCGACTTCGCGCACCAAGCGCTTGTTCGGGATGAAGACGATGACGTGGTCATCGGTCTCGATCACCGTGTCCCGATGGGGCATCAGTACCTGGCAGTTATCGCCGGCACCGCGCACGATGGCACCAACGCGCGCGCCCTGCGGTAGCTTGATCTGCTCGATGCGCCGCCCCACCAGTCGCGAGGTTTTGGCATCGCCGCGCGCGATCCCCTCCAGCGCTTCGGCCGCGCCGCGGCGCAGACTGTGCACTGCAACCACCGCCCCGCGCCGCATATGGGCTAGCAACTCGCCCAGCACCGCCTGCGCCGGTGAGATGGCAATATCAATGGTGCTGCCTTCCATCATGTCCGCGTAAGCGCGGCGGTTGATCAAGGCCAAAACGCGCCTGGCACCGAGTCGTTTGGCCAACATGGCCGCCATGATGTTGTCTTCATCGTCATTGGTCAGCGCCAGAAACAGGTCCATGTCGCCGACATTTTCTTCAAGCAGCATTTCTTCGTCGGCGGCATCGGCGTTGAGCACCAGCATATCGCTGGGCAACTGCGTGGCGAGGTATTCACAGCGCTTGGGGTTGTTTTCAATGATCTTGACAGCGCACTGGCCGGCCAGACTGCGCGCCAGGCGCAACCCGACCCGGCCACCGCCGACGATCATGACGCGGCGCACCGGTTCGTCAACATTGTGAATAGCGCCCAACACGGAGCGGATTTTTTCCTTGCCCGCCAGCACAAACACTTCATCGCCCGGCAGCACCCGCAAATCCGCTTGCACCGGCAGTTCGACCTCATTGCGGTAAAGCGCCACCACCCGCATCGGAACGCCGGGAAACAGTTGGCTAAACTCGCCGATGGTGCGATTGACCAAGCGGCTGCCCTGCGTTGCGCGACAGGCGATCAGATGCGCCCGACCTTGGGAAAACCGCAGCACCTGCAGCGCCTCCGGGTAGTCGATGAGTTGGTGGATATAGCGCCTAACCGATTCCTCTGGGCAAATAATATGGTCGACAGCAAATCCGTTCTTGCCCAACAACTCATCACCCTCGACAAAATCGGGCGAGCGCACCCGGGCAATCGTTGACGGGATATGAAACACCGCATGGGCCACCTTGCAGGCAACCAAGTTGGTCTCATCGATGGCCGCGCAGGCGATCAGCATGTCGGCATCCTCTGCGCCAGCGCGTCGCAACACCGAGGGCTCTATCCCGTTGCCGGCCACACCCCGCAAATCAAGCCGACTTTCGAGCTTGCGCAATCGCTCGGAATCGGTGTCGATAACGGTGATGTCGTTTTGCTCAGACAGCAGGCTTTCTGCCACGCTTTCACCCACCCGTCCAGCGCCCAAAATAATAATTCGCATAGTTAGCCAATTCTTGTCAGTGCAGCGGTGAAAAAATTTGTCAGCCCGGAGTTTATGGCAGCTGGCGTAGACGAGCGCCCCGGTTATTGGTCGACATCCAGCGCGATACCTTTGCCCAGCACCAGCGACGGCAAAATGGTGGTGGCGCCGGCGTACACCAGCAAACCACCGAACAGCACATCACTGATGCCGTAGCGCTCATGCAAAATGCCCGCAATGACCAAGGTGAAGACCAAAGTTGGCGTGAGTGCCATGGCGACCCGAAAACTTCCTTTGGCGCTGTCCCCGTGCAGCGCCATCCGCTGTACCGTGATGAGGCCGATACGCATAGGCAGTACCACGGCCATCATTGCCAAGCCAAGCAGCAGCGCTTGCCATTGAAGTGCCCCGTCCGGGACTTTCATGCCGCTGTTAAAGAAATAGAACGGCACAAAGAAGGACGCAAACAACTTGACCGCATGCAAATTGGTTTCCGATGCCAAGGTGGGTAGACGATCGCGCAACTGGCGGGCCACAAACCCGGTGAGAAAGGCGCCGACCAAGTAATACACGCCGATCTGCTTGGTGAAATAGGCCGCGATGAGCCCGACCATGACCAGCAAGGAAAACTCGGACCCCGGTGCGTGTGGGATCACCACGCGACCAAAAAATATCAGCAAAGCAGGCAAGCCGAAGGCAATCACGAGCAGGATCGCCGATGACGTCACCATAGACTCATACGATTCTGATTTCAGAATCAGAAAAAGCAATGCCAAAGCCAGCAGCTCACTCACAATAGCCTTGCTGGTAACCCAGAACCGCTCCTGTTCATCCAGCCCCACCTGGGGCAGCGACTCCAGAATAAAACCAGTCGATGGTGTCAGCAGCGCCAGCGCAACCAGTCCGGCCACTTGCCATGAAACCTGAAAGTGCGCAATACCAATCCAGGCGAACCCAGTCAGCATCAGCAGCCCGATCAGCAGGTGCCCCAGCAGCGGCCAAAGCCCTTTGCGCAAATCACTCACATTAACCTCAAGACCAGCAAAGAGAAATAGCGAGGAGATACCCAAGGTTGCGAGCAAGTCAAGCGTTGGGTCGGCCCCGTATTCCTTGAAAACGATCACGGTGACGATGCCCAAAGCAAAGCAGCTCAGGGGCGCGGGGATTCGGAAGCGCTGCAGCATGCGCGGAATCACCAAGAGGATAAAAATGACAGCTAGATGAACTAACTGCGACGTGATGACAGGTATTTGCAAAGCGTAGCTCCAGTAGATTCTCAGTCGCTTATGCAACAGGCGATTTCAAGGCGGCATTTTCCCACGACAAGTCTGGTCTGCCGAGTTGCTGTGGACACGTTGATAAAAAGTGAAATTCACCGGCAACCCTTAAAATCAGCCACCCCAAGGAGCGTTGCAGCGAAACTTCTCGTTTCGTCAGGCTTGGAATTCGTTTAATACGACCGCAACGACGCTCACCTGACCCAATTTTTTGCCCACAGGTGAGTCGCATGTCTGAAACTTATATTCCCCCCATGAAATTATCCGGTCTGGAGCCGGTGAGCATTGGTGCCGTTGCCGACGCGACTGATGGCCAAACGCCGAGCGCCACCTTCGTCAACATTGGCGAGCGCACCAATGTGACCGGCTCCAAAGCCTTTGCCCGCATGATTCTCAATGGCGACTTTGAAGCCGCCTTGAGTGTGGCGCGCCAGCAGGTTGAAAACGGTGCACAAATCATCGACATCAACATGGACGAGGCCATGCTCGACAGCCAGGCAGCGATGGTGCGATTCTTGAATTTGATAGCGTCTGAGCCTGACATATCAAGGGTTCCGGTCATGATTGACTCCAGCAAATGGAGTGTCATTGAAGCCGGCCTACGCTGCGTGCAAGGCAAACCGGTGGTCAACTCGATCAGCATGAAAGAAGGCGTGGAGGCCTTCAAACACCAGGCCAAACTGCTGCGCCGCTACGGTGCCGCCGCTGTCGTGATGGCGTTTGACGAGCAAGGTCAGGCCGATACCTACCAGCGCAAGATACAAATTTGTGAGCGGGCTTACCGCATTCTGGTTGACGAAGTGGGCTTTCCACCTGAAGACATCATTTTTGACCCGAACATCTTTGCCATTGCCACCGGCATTGAAGAGCACAACAACTACGCGGTTGACTTCATCAACGCCACGCGCTGGATCAAGCAAAACTTGCCGGGTGCCAAGGTCAGCGGCGGTGTCAGCAATGTGAGTTTCAGCTTCCGCGGCAACGACCCGGTGCGCGAAGCCATTCACACCGTGTTTTTGTACCACGCGATCAAAGCCGGCATGGACATGGGCATCGTCAACGCCGGCATGGTCGGCGTCTATGACGATCTGGAACCAGAGTTACGCACGCGGGTCGAAGACGTGGTGCTGAACCGCCGGCCCGATGCGGGCGAACGCCTGGTTGAAATTGCAGAAACCGCCAAAAGTGGGGCCAAGGACGAGAGCAAAAAGCTTGAATGGCGCGGCACACCGGAGCAGCCGGTAACGGTCGAGCAGCGCCTGAGCCATGCCATGGTGCACGGCATCACCGACTTCATCGTTGCGGACACCGAAGAGGCCTACCAAGCCATTCTGGCCAAAGGCGGGCGACCGCTGCACGTGATTGAAGGCCCGCTGATGGCCGGCATGAGCATCGTCGGCGACCTGTTTGGTCAGGGCAAGATGTTTTTGCCGCAAGTGGTGAAAAGTGCCCGCGTCATGAAGCAGGCGGTAGCGCATTTGATTCCGTACATTGAAGAAGAAAAACGGCTGGACGAAGCCGCCGGGCGCGATGTGCAGACCAAGGGCAAGATCATCATCGCCACCGTCAAGGGCGACGTGCACGACATTGGCAAAAACATCGTCACCGTGGTGCTGCAATGCAATAACTTTGACGTGGTCAACATGGGCGTGATGGTGCCCTGCCACGAGATTTTGGCGCGCGCCAAGGTCGAGGGTGCCGACATCATCGGCCTGTCAGGCCTGATCACGCCCAGCCTCGAAGAAATGCAATATGTGGCGGGCGAGATGCAAAAAGACGACTACTTTCGCATCAAGAAGATTCCGCTGCTGATTGGCGGGGCCACCTGCAGCCGGGTGCACACCGCCGTCAAAATTTCACCGCATTACGACGGCCCGGTGGTGTATGTGCCCGATGCCTCGCGCAGCGTCGGTGTGGCGCAAAGCCTGTTGTCTGAATCGAGCGCCGCGTTTGTCGCCGAACTCAATACTGATTACGACAAGGTGCGCACCCAGCACGCCAACAAAAAGCAGACCCCGCTGTGGCCGCTGGCCAAAGCCCGTGCCAACAAAACACCGATTGACTGGGCGCAGTACCAGCCGGCCAAACCCAAATTCATTGGTCGGCGCGTCTTCAAAAACTTTGATTTGAGTGAGTTGGCGGGCTTCATCGACTGGGGCCCGTTCTTTCAGACCTGGGACCTGGCCGGGCCGTTTCCGGCAATTTTGCAAGACCCGGTGGTGGGTGTCGAGGCGACACGCGTGTTTGCCGATGCGCAAGCCATGCTGAAGAAGCTGATTGAGGGCCGCTGGCTCACGGCCAATGCGGTGATTGGCCTGTACCCGGCCAACACGGTCAACGACGATGACATTGAGCTGTACACCGACGACAGCCGCACAGCGGTGGCCATGACCTGGTATGGCCTGCGCCAGCAAGCCGCCAAAGAAGACGATGACGGCGTGATGCGCCCCAGCCGCTGCCTGGCAGACTTTGTCGCACCCAAACAAAATACTACCGAATCAATAGCTGTTAGCGCAAGTAGCACGGGGGCTACAGGCCTAAAAGACTTAAATAAAACAGACTACATCGGTGTTTTTGCCGTCACCACCGGCCTGGGTGTTGACAAATATGAGCAAGCCTTTTTGGCCGCCCACGACGACTACAGTGCCATCCTGCTCAAGTCGCTGGCGGACCGGCTGGCCGAGGCCTTTGCCGAGTGCCTGCACCACCGCGTGCGCACCGACTTGTGGGGCTACGCACCCAGCGAGGCCTTGACTCCGGCTGAACTGATCGCCGAGCAATATACCGGCATTCGTCCCGCACCCGGCTACCCGGCCTGCCCCGATCACAGTGTCAAAAAGGACATGTTTGAGTTGCTGCAATGCGACGACATTGGCATGGGCGTGACCGAGAGTCTGGCCATGACACCAGCGGCCAGCGTCAGCGGCTTCTACATCGCCCACCCGGATGCCAAATATTTCAGCGTTGGCAAAATCGGTGACGACCAGCTCAACGACCTGGCGACGCGCCGCGGCATGGCGGTGCGCGACTTGCAACGTCTGCTGGCACCCAATTTGTAAACCCACACCATGAACGCCCCCTTGAACCGCCGCCCGCCAAGCAGCAACGGCAACAAAACCATATGGGCCGCGGTGGCGGTGCTGGTCGTGGTGGTGCTGGCCATGGGGGCGGCGCTGATTCGCATCCAGCACCAACCGGTTGAGCCGCGTATGGCCGTGCTGCCTGCACAACCGCAAAAGACGATTGCTTCCGAAGCAGAAAAGTTTAAGCAAAATCAGGCTATAGCCCCTATCAACAAAGCGTCTGTAGCTACAAATAACGTAGCAACTACTGAAGCCCCATCAAGTCAGAACAGCAACCCGGTCAGCGCCACGCCACAGGTGGTGCACCCGCAAACACCCGAGCCGGCGGTAGCCCGGCCTCCGCCAGCACCACAAAGCATCAAGCCGCAGTAACGCGTTTGGCGGGAGCCGCCGGCGGCTTGCTACCCCCAGTATGCCCCGCCTCCCACGCATTCACGCCTGACAGCGTACCTCTGCACATCTTGCAGCGCGGCCGCAATCGCCACACCACCATCGCCAACCCGGCTTCTTTGCCGATACCGATTACCTGGCTCATCGGCGTGACTGGCTGATGCTGCACGGCGAACTGGCTGCTATGCCCTCATGATCAACCACGGCCTTTTGTTGCTGACCCCGGCAATGCGCAGGCGGTGGCCGTGCCTCAGAAAAATCCGATTCGTAAAATGACCACTTAAAAGGTCTTTTTTGTTAAGATGACGGTCTTCAATTCAATACAGAACCACGACCATGCAAACCTTGCTCGCCGAAACCTCAATCGGCATCACCGAACTCAAGAAGAATCCGTCAGCAATCATTCGTGATGCGGGCAACCAGACCATCGTGGTCCTGCACCACAACAAACCTTCGGCCTATCTGGTGCCGGCGCACGCCTATGAAGCGCTGATGGATGTACTGGACGACTTGCAACTGCTGCCGGTCGTTCAGCAGCGCATCGCGTCCTGGCAAAGCGATCCAACCCAGGTGATTGAAATCAGCCGTGACGAACTGACACAGATCGCACGTGGCGCTCCCAGAAAGACAGCTAGGCCGACTTCGAGCGCGCGATAGGCCGTGACCTACCGTTTGCAGTTTTTACCGCAAGCCAAGCTGGAGTGGGACCGGCTGGATGGCAGCATCCGCGCGCAATTTGCCAAGGTTCTGCTGCGCTGGCTCGATGAACCAAGAGTTCCCGCCGCGGCATTGACCTTCATGCCAGACTGCTACAAGATCAAATTGCGCAGCGCAGGCTTTCGATTGGTGTACCGAGTGCAGGATACGGAGATGATGCTGCTCACGATTGCGGTGGGAAAGCGCGATAAGAGCGCCGTCTACGACGCAGCGCTGTTGCGACTCTCCGGGCCAGGCAAACAGGATCAGAAAAAAGGGCCGGACTCGAATTAGATGACTAAAGTTGATCCATGCCCGGTCGATGCGTTTGCCGAATGCCTGCACAACCGCAAACACCCGAGCCAGCGGTAGCCCGGCCTCCGCCAGCACCACACAGCCTCAAGCCACCGTAACGCGTTTGGCGGGCGTTGCCGGCGGCTTGGTCGGCACCGGCATGCAGGCAACGCACAGCAGCATCGCCAGCCGGTGCAGCGCCTGCCAGCCATCGGTTGGCCAATCGGGAGATTTAAGGCCTTTAACCACGCCATCAACCTGGTGCGCAGACTGCAGCAATTGGGCCAATGCGGCATCACTCAGCCGCGGCAAGACGCGCTCAAAAAGCCGCTCTTTGTTGCCCCAGACGCGTTGTTCACGCAGCGCCATCGGCAGCGGTTTGCCCTGACCCATGGCATCTTTGACACGCTTCAAGGCGCGAATGTCTTCCGCCAGCGTGTAGTGCACCAGCACCTCGGCCTCGCCTTCGGCTTGCAAGCCATCCAGCATGCGCTGCACCCGCGCCATTTGCCCAGCCAGCACGGCCTCGCTGAGTTTGAACACGTCGTAGCGCGCCACATTGAGCACGGCACTTTCGATCTGCTCGAAACTCAACTCACCGCCGGCGTGTAGCAGCGCCAGCTTCTGGATTTCCTGGTGCGCGGCTAGCAAATTACCCTCAACCCGGTCAGCAAAAAACTGCAAGGTGCGCTGGCCTTCTTCACCGGTGGCCACGCGTTGGCCTTGCGCGGCCAGGCGCTGGGCAATCCATGGCGGCAAAGCGGCGCGTTCAACCGGCACCACCTCCAGCGTCATGCCGCCTTCAAGCGCGGCAAACCAGGCGGTCGCGCGGGTCAGTTTGTCGAGCCGGGGCAGGATCACCAGCGTCAGCGTGGTGTCGTTGCCGCGCGCTGCGGTGGCCAACTGCTGCAGCGCGACGCTGCCGTCCTTGCCGGGTTTGCCAGTGGGAATGCGCAGTTCCAGAATTTGCTTGTCAGAAAACAGACTCAGCGAGCCACCGGCGGCCAACACTTCACTCCAGTCAAAGTGCGCACCACTGACGGTGTGGGAGGTGCGCTCGGCAAAGCCCTGGGCACGCGCGCAGGTCCGAATGGCATCGAGCGCTTCCTGAATCAGCAGCGGCTCATCGCCATGCAGGGTGTAGAGGCTTTTCAGGCCCTTTTGCAGATGGGCGGCGAGCTGGGCGGGGTTGAGTTGCATAGCGCGCTAGTGTAGTGAAAGCGCTCCGTCAAGAGAGCCGATAAGTCTCCAAATGGATGCTGGTTTCGGTGTTGCTGATGCCCTTGAGCAGGCGAATGCGTTCCAGCACCTTGGCCAGATCTTGCAGGCTTTCGGCGCGCAACTCGGCCAGCAAGTCCCAGCGACCATTGGTGTCATGCAGGGTGGCCACGCCGGGCTCACCGAGCAGGCTGGCGATCACGGCGCGGGTCTGGTTGCCCTCCACGGCAATGCTCATCCAGGCGGTGATCTGGTCATGCTGCACATCCGGGCGCAGGCGCACGGTGTAGCCGACGATCACGCCGTCGTCTTCCAGACGGCGAATCCGGTTGCTGACAGTGCCACGCGAGACCTTGAGTTTTTGCGCCAGCGCGGCCACCGTCAGGCGAGCATCTTGGCGCAGCAGGGACAGCAGTTGTTGGTCAGTTTCATCCATTGTGGCAATTTACCATGGCATAACGCCATTATTCTGACTATTTTTGCACATTGTTGACGATTGTTATTGTGCGACTGCGGCGTCACACTAAGGCTCAAGCAATTGCCAATATCAAATTCCAGCAGGAGACCCACCATGACAACCCGCAGCATCAACAGCAGCCACACCTTATTTCTCAGTCCGCAAGACGTGGCAGGGATTGTTGGCCGTCAAGGCATCGCGGCCACGCTGCAGGGCTTGGCAGCTTACATCCGGCAGGATTTTTTGCGCTGGTCAAGTTTTGACAAGTCGGCCCGGCTGGCCGCGCACTCCTTGGATGGTGTCATTGAGCTGATGCCGATTGCCGATGCCAGCACCTACACCTTTAAATACGTCAACGGTCACCCCAAGAACACCGCCCGCGGCCTGTCCACCGTGATGGCTTTTGGCGTGCTGGCTGACGTGGCCACTGGCGTGCCGCTGCTGATCAGCGAGCTGACCCTGTGCACTGCCCTGCGCACCGCCGCCACATCCGCCGTGGCGGCGCGTGCGCTGGCACGTCCGAATAGCCGCGTGATGGCGTTGATTGGCAATGGCGCGCAAAGCGAGTTTCAGGCGCTGGCGTTTCATCACCTGGTGGGCATTGAAGAAATTCGTTTGTTTGACGTGGATACCCGTGCCACGGCCAAGCTGCTGCGCAATCTGCAGCACAACCCGGATGCCGCCAATCTGCGGCTGGTGGTGTGTGCCAACGTGCGGGAGGCCGTGCGCGGGGCCGACATCATCACCACCATCACGGCTGACAAAACCAACGCTGCCATCATCACGCCAGACCTGCTGGAGCCCGGCATGCACATCAATGGCGTGGGCGGCGACTGCCCCGGCAAGACCGAGATTCACGCTGACGTGCTGCGCGCCGCCAAGGTGTTTGTCGAGTACGAGCCGCAAACCCGCATCGAAGGTGATTTGCAGCACCTGCCTGCAGACTTCTGTGTGACCGAACTCTGGCAAGTGCTGGCAGACCACCAGACCGGTCGTGACAACGACGTGCAGATCACCCTATTTGACTCGGTGGGCTTTGCGATGGAAGATTTCTCTGCCCTGCGCTATGTCCACGACCAGGCCCAGATGCTCGGTTTGGGTGCTGACATTGCGCTGATTCCGCAGCTTGATGACCCGAAAGACCTGTACCAGTTGATCCGGCCGGCCGCGGTGAAAACCAGCGCTTTGGTGGCTACAACAGCTTAACTGTTGCCAGTCGGCGCAGCAGCTGCTGCACGATGTCGGATTGCATGTCGCGGTAGAGCAGGATTTCTTCAGCCTCTTTGGCCAGCGCTGCTGATTCCCTGTAACTGATGTCGCGCTGCTGCAAAATTTTATCGTCGGCAATCAGCTCCCGTCCTTGGGGCGTGCTGAGGCGGAACTTGACCCGGATGCGCAACTGAAACTCGCGCACCTGGCCGGAGGCGTTGATACCCACCACGGTTTTCTCACGTTGCTCGCTGAGGATGTCGAGCACCACTTGCGCCTTGCTGGTGGCCACATCCGCCGGCAAAACCGTGACGGCGCTGCCAAAGGCGCGCCGCAGCTCCTGCGCCAGCGGGCCACCCGGATTCGGGTTGATGGCGATGCTGGTAAACGCAAAACTCTGGGTGCCGCGCAATTTAAAGCCGCAGCCGTTCAGCAAGCCCGCCAGCAGCAGCGCCACACCGGTGCGCCGGCGCAAGCCGCTTGGCATGGGCTGCATCGCTTGGTTGCTGCCGTCTGGATTGGAGGTATGGGCGTTCACAGGCGCGCTCCTTAAACCACCAGATTGACCAAACGACCCGGCACCACAATGACCTTCTTGGGTGCGGCACCGTTGGCCAGTTTCTGGAATATTTCATTGGCTATTGCCGCCTGCTCAATCGTTGCCTTGTCGGCACTGGCGCTGACCACGATGGAGCCACGCAGCTTGCCGTTGACCTGCAGCATGAGTTCAATCTCGTCTTGCACCAATGCACTTGGGTCAACCCGGGGCCACGGCGCATCGAGCAAATCACCCAGCACAGCGGCGTAGCCCAGTTGCGACCACAAAGCATGGGTGATGTGCGGCGTGGCCGGGTACAGGCAGCGCAGCAAAATGCCAAAGCCTTCAATCAGCGCCACTTGAGCACCCGCGCAATCGGTGGCCTTGAAGTCTTCCAGTGCGTTGATCATCTTCATGGCACCCGAGACCACGGTGTTGTATTGCATGCGCTGATAGTCGTAATCGACCTGCTTGAGCACGCTGTGCAGCTCCAGCCGAAGGGCCTTGGCTTGTTTCCCGAAATTTATACCATTTAGGCTTGTAGCCCCCGCCACGCTTGCGCAAGCAGCTACGCAATCCATAGTGGACAGCTTGGCGCCAAAGTTCCAGACGCGGCGCAAAAACCGATAACTGCCTTCCACCGACGCGTCATTCCACTCCAGCGTGGCCTCGGGCGGCGCGGTGAACATGGTGTACAGGCGGGCGGTGTCGGCGCCGTATTTTTCAATCAGGTCTTGCGGATCGACCCCGTTGTTTTTCGACTTCGACATGGTGCCGATGCCTTCGTAGTCGATCGGCGTGCCCACCGGCAAATCGCCGACAGCCTTGATCAGGCGGGCACCGGTCACCTTGCCGGCGGCATCAAAAACGTGCTCTACGTCAGCTGGCCAGAAGTAGTCTTTGCCACCCTGCGCGGTGCGGCGCGAGTAAATGTGGTTGAGCACCATGCCTTGCGTGAGCAGTTTGGTAAACGGCTCGTCGACCTTGACCAGCCCCAGGTCACGCATCACCTTGGTCCAGAAACGCGCGTACAGCAGGTGCAATATGGCGTGCTCAATGCCGCCAATGTACTGGTCCATCGGCATCCAGTAGTCGGCACCGTCAGCCACCATCTGGTCGGCGTTGGTCGGGTCGCAGTAGCGCATGAAGTACCACGAACTGTCGACAAAGGTGTCCATGGTGTCGGTTTCGCGCCGTGCCGCTTTGCGGCAAATCGGGCAAGTGACTCCGGCGTGAAACGCTTCGCACTTGTTCAGCGGATTGCCTGAGCCATCAGGCACCAGATCAACCGGCAGCACCACCGGCAGGTCTTTTTCGGGCACCGGCACCGCGCCGTGCTCGTCGCAATGGATGATCGGAATCGGTGTGCCCCAGTAGCGCTGGCGGCTGACGCCCCAGTCGCGCAGGCGCCAGGTGATTTTTTTCTCACCTAGACCGCGCGCTGCCAGATCAGCCAGCACAGCGGCGATGCAGTCCCTGAACACCAGCCCATCGTATTTGCCGGAGTTGATGGCAATGCCCGTGCCTTTCTCGGCATACCAGTCCTGCCAAACCGTGGCATCGAACGCCCCCGCCTGCGTGGCCACGCCAACGACTGGCAAGATCTGCAACTGGTATTTCAACGCAAAGGCAAAATCGCGCTCGTCGTGCGCCGGTACGCCCATCACGGCGCCATCGCCATAGCTCATCAACACATAGTTGCCAACCCACACCGCCACTTGCGCGCCAGTCAACGGATGCGTGACAAACAGCCCGGTCGGCATGCCAAGCTTTTCTTTGACCGCCATCTCGGCCTCGGTGGTGCCACCCTTGCCGCACTCCGCAATGAACGCGGCCAGCGCCGGATTCGATGCGGCCGCATGGGTGGCCAGCGGATGCTCTGCGGCCACCGCACAAAATGTCACACCCATGATGGTGTCTGGCCGTGTCGTGAAGACGTACATGCGGCCATCGCCAATCAACGCACCCGCCGCATCTTTGATGCTGTGCGGGAAGGCAAAGCGCACGCCCTCACTCTTGCCAATCCAGTTCTCCTGCATCAGCTTGACGCGCTCGGGCCAACCGGCCATCTTGTCGCCGGTTACGTTGGCCAGCAACTCCTCGGCGTAATCGGTGATCTTCAGGTAATAGCCCGGAATCTCGCGCTTTTCCACCACCGCGCCGGTGCGCCAGCCTTTGCCGTCGATCACCTGCTCGTTGGCCAACACGGTCATGTCAATCGGGTCCCAGTTGACCACCTGGGTCTTGCGGTAGGCAATGCCTTTTTCAAGCATCTTCAGAAACAGCCACTGGTTCCACTTGTAATACTCGGGCGTGCAGGTGGCGACCTCGCGGCTCCAGTCGATGGCCAGGCCCATGGCTTGCATCTGCTGCTTCATGTAAGCGATGTTCTCAAACGTCCACTTGGCCGGCGGCACGCGATTTTTGAGCGCCGCGTTTTCAGCCGGCAGCCCGAAAGCGTCCCAGCCCATCGGCATCAACACGTTGTAGCCCTGCATGCGCAGCTGGCGCGTCAGCATGTCGTTGATGGTGTAGTTGCGCACATGGCCCATGTGCAGTTTGCCGCTGGGGTAAGGCAGCATGGAGCAGGCGTAAAACTTCTTTTTGGGCTTGCCGTTGACATCCACGGCGTTTTCGACAACGCGGTAGGCATCCAGGGCTTGCCAATGGGCTTGGGCAGCGTGTTCAACGTCGAGGTGCTGGTATTTTTCTTGCATGGCAGGTCAGAGTGTCAATGGAGGGGTTGCGTGTTGGTGCTGGTGTTGTTGATGCGGGTGGTGTCGGCCACGAAACCAATGCGGTTCAAGCCGGCTTTTTGGGCTGCGCCCATCACCTCAACGATACGGCCATAGGGCACGCTCTGGTCGGCGCGCAGTTGCACCTCGGTGTCGGCATTGGCCTGCCTGGCACTGGCAAATTGCCGGGCCAAGCCGTCCAGCGTTACCGGCTGGTCTTTCAGATAAGTTTGCCCCGTGGCATCAATCACCACGGTGACGAAGCTGGGCACATCGCCGGGCTTGGCTCCATCGGTTTTGGGCAAGTCAAGCTTGATGGAACTGGCCAGCAAGGGTGCGGTGATGATAAAAATCACCACCAGCACCAGCATCACGTCGATCAGCGGCGTCATGTTGATGTCGCTCATGGGCTGCGAGCCCGATGCGCGGTCCAGACGGCCAAAAGACATGGCGTGCGGCCTCAGACCTGCGCTGCCGCGCTGCCCATCAGCTCGCGCAAGTCACGGGCAAAGCCTTCGAGCTCAGCCTCCATGCGCGCGATCGCCCGGCCCAGCACGTTGTAAGCCAGCACCGCTGGAATCGCCACCACCAGGCCCGCTGCCGTCATGATGAGCGACTCGCCCACCGGGCCGGAAATTTTGTCAATCGTGACCTGGCCTGCCGAGGCGATACCGATGAGCGCGTGATAAATGCCCCAAACGGTGCCCAGCAGACCCACAAATGGGGCAGTAGCACCCACCGTGGCCAGCAAAACCTGCCCGTGCTGCAGTTTGGTCAGCGCCGCCTGCAGGGCATTGCGCAACACGCGGGTGAGTTGCTGCGGCCGGTTGCCAGATCCGGCCAGCGTCCCGGTTGCTTCTATTTTTGTAGCCAACACCATAGGTAGCACAAGGGCTTCACGATCAAAGGTCTGAATTTTAGGAATCGCCTCAGTCAGCGTTGCCGATTGCCAGAACGCCGCTATGCAGCGCACCACGTCAAAGCTGGCGCGGTGCAACAGCCAGGATTTCCACACAATCACCACCCAACTGCCAACCGACATCAGCAACAGCAACAGAGCCACGCCACGCGTCAGTACATCGCCCTGCCAGAAAAACTGGGCCAGATTCATTGCAGATTCAGCACATCAGCCATGCTGAACAGGCCGGTTTTTTGATGATTCAAGAACCGGACCGCCCGCAGGCTGCCCTGCGCGTAGCTGACGCGACTCGATGACTTGTGGGTAATTTCAATGCGCTCGCCGGTACCGGCAAACAGCACCGTGTGGTCGCCCACAATATCGCCGCCGCGAATGGTGGCAAAGCCAATGGAAGACGGGTCACGCTCGCCGGTGACACCGTGGCGCGCATAGACAGCGCAATCGTTCAGGTCACGGCCCAGCGCACTGGCCACTACCTCGCCCATTTTCAGTGCGGTACCTGAGGGCGCATCAACCTTGTGACGATGGTGCGCTTCAATGATTTCGATGTCATAGCCAGTCGACAAGGCCTTGGCGGCCATCTCCAGCAGTTTCAGCGTGACGTTGACACCGACACTCATATTGGGCGCCATGACGATGGCGATGTCTTTGGCGATGGCAGCAATCTCGGCCTTTTGTTCCTCCGAAAACCCGGTGGTGCCAATGACCGCGTGAACACCCAGCTCGCGACACATGCGCAAGTGCGCCAGCGTGCCTTCAGGACGGGTGAAATCAATCAGGTAGCGGGCATTTTGCAAGCCGGTGCGCAAATCCGCGGTGATGGCCACACCACTGCTCAGACCCATGTGCGCCACCGGGTCCTGCCCAACGGCCGGGCTGGTGGACACATCCAATGCACCACTGAGTTGGCAATCATCAGCCGTACTGACGGCCTCAATCAGCATGCGCCCCATGCGCCCACTGGCGCCTGCGATGCAGATGCGGTGAAGGGTTGATTCGGTCATAGCCTGACTTCTTTACGGTGAAACAATTGCAAACGGTCAGCCACCCACACAGGGTCGGAAATGGTCAATTGACGGAGGCCTCTAGCGGCGGGTAGCTGCTAGGCAGTGGCGGCAGCACTTTGGTTTCAACGGGCTTGACTGAAACTGCGGTGGCGTTCAGCTGCTCTTCAGACATTTCCAGCACCGGCACCTTGGCCGTCTTGCGACCAGAATCGAGCGAGGCGACAAATTCAGCCTCGCTGGGCAGTGCATCGGCTTCGATCTTCGTCAGCTCGTCGCCTTTGAAAAAGACAGTTACACGACGTGCTTGCGGTGCCACGCCCTGACGATTGAATGTGAACACGTAGTCCCAGCGGTCTGCATGAAAAACGCTGGTTAACAAAGGTGTGCCCAAAATATCACGCACCTGCGTGCGGGACATGCCTTCCTTGACGGCAGCAGCCTGCTCGCGCGAGACAAAATTGCCCTGCACAATGTCCATCTTGTACGGGGTGATGACATTGGCCAGACGGTTGCTGGCGCTGTCAACAGTGCCACAAGCCGACAGTGTGGCCAACAGTCCGCCAAGCAGACTTAACCAGAGGCAACGAACAGAAGTTTCAAACATGGTGCGGGCCGTGAACGATATGATCAAAGCATTGTACCGGCAGCATTTCATGCTCCGCCCCACGCATCCGCATCAAGACCGGCAACCGGAACACCTGCATGACCAAGATTGACGAACTTAAAAGCACCGGACTCAAGGCGACTCTGCCCCGACTGAAAATTCTGGAAATTTTCCAGAAGGGCACGCAGCGTCACATGACGGCCGAGGATGTGTTCCGGGTGCTGCTGGAAGATCGCTCGGATGTGGGCCTGGCCACGGTTTACCGTGTGCTGGCGCAGTTTGAGCAGGCCGACATCCTTTGTCGCAGCCATTTTGAGAGCGGAAAAGCGGTTTACGAACTCAATGAGGGACAGCACCATGATCACTTGGTGTGCCTGGACTGCGGGCGCGTCGAAGAGTTTTACGATGCCGAAATTGAGCAGCGCCAGCACGCGGTGGCCGCAGCCAAAGGGTTTGCCATTGCAGACCACGCCTTAAGTCTTTACGCCCACTGCACCCGCGACAACTGCGAACACCGGCAACCGGCAGCGGCTTAGTTGCCCTGGTCCATCGCCTTACGGTGGCGCTCGACAAACTCTTTGTAAGTGTCGACCCCGCGAATCTGCAAAATAGTGTTGCGCACCGCCGCTTCGACCAGCACCGCAATATTGCGTCCGGCCACCACCTGAATGACGACCTTGCGCACCGGCACATCCAGCACGTCCTGCGTCAAAGGTTCGTAGGGAATGCGTTCGTAATCACGCTCCATGGTCTCGCGCCGCACCAGATGCACGATCAGTTGCAAGCGTTTTTTGCGACGTACCGCGGTTTCGCCAAAGATACAGCGAATGTCCAACAAGCCGATGCCGCGCACTTCAAGCAAATTGAGCAGCAGTTCTGGGCATCGCCCTTCAATGGTGTTCTGGTTGATGCGGTAAAGGTCGACCGCATCATCGGCTACCAAACCGTTGCCACGCGAGATCAATTCAAGCCCGAGTTCGCTTTTACCCAAGCCGGACTCCCCGGTGATCATCACGCCCAGGCCCAAAATGTCCATAAAGACGCCGTGCATGGTGCTGCGGTCTGCAAAATGCTTGGACAAATAAGCGCGCAACACGTCGATGACAAAAGCGGAAGAGCCACTCGTCGCGAACATCGGAATTTGAGCGCGCTCGCACATCATCATCAACTCTTTGGGTGCCATTTGCCCATCCGCCAAAATCAGCACCGGTGGCTCCAGCGTGACAATGCGGGCAATGCGGCGCGAGCAATCCGCGGCGGTGGCATTCGTCAGGTAAGCGATCTCGCGCTCGCCGAGGATCTGAACGCGATAAGGGTGAATGTAATTGAGGTAACCCACCAGATCAGCGCCAGAGCGGGCAGCACGCACGGCCACTTCGTCAAAACGCCGCTCGGAGGCCCCCAAACCGGCCACCCATTCCCAGCGCAACGGGCTGCGAAAAGCCTCAAACAACACATCAGCACTGATGACCGTAGGTTTCATGGCTGAAGCCGCTGCGGGGAGAAATTCAACAAAGAATCAAACGGATTGAATCGACTGCCAGTCGGCAATCAACCGGTACAAGTCGCTGGCACTGCTACTGGCACTGAGTTTGTCCCGCAAATCAGCATCACTGAGCATTTCAGCGATTTCCGAGAGAATTTCAAGGTGTTTTTGGGTTGCCGCCTCAGGCACCAGCAAAAAGATCATCAGACCGACAGCCAGTTCGTCAGGGGCTTCAAAGCCGATCGGATGGGCCAGCTGAAACACCGCCGCCATCGGTGCCTTCAGGCCCTTGATACGGCCATGCGGAATGGCCACGCCATGCCCCAAACCGGTGGAACCCAGACGCTCACGGGAAAAAAGACTGTCTGTGACCAGTGCACGACTCAGACCATGCAGATTTTCGAACAACAAGCCGGCTTCTTCAAAAGCCCGCTTTTTGCTGGAAACATCCACCTGTACAAGCACTTGTGGTTCGGAAAGAATAGTTGCGAGACGGTTCATAGTTGCGGCGAATTATGCACTCTGAAATTTGGGCGTAAAAAAAGCCGCTCGCACCAGCGGGCGGCTTCGAGAAGTTTAAATCACATCAGGCGCTTGGGTGCGTCGTGGTGATGAGATTGCAGTCGATCCTTGTGGCGAACAACCTGCCGGTCAAGCTTGTCAACCAAGTCATCGACGGCCGCATACAAATCTGAGTGCGCACTTTCAGCAAACAACTCAATACCTTTGATGTGAATATTGCATTCAGCTTTTTGCCGGCGCTCCTTTTCCTTGAGATTCTCCAGCGTCAACAATACTTTGACATCCACTACTTGGTCAAAATGCCGCTTGATTCGGTCCAGCTTATTGGTGACATAGGTCCGAAGTGCTGGTGTAACCTCCAAGTGGTGACCGCTGATTGTCAAGTTCATAAAAGCCTCCTAAAGCTCTTGGTTAAAAAAGTTACCAGCACCGTGCCGGTAACCGAAAAATTCACTGTAACTGCTTGATGTCACTATGCCCCGCCTGCCGCTTTAATGCAATGTTTTTTTCATGATGCAATGCAGCATTGTCAGGGTATCGTCGATCAAAAAATGGCATTCTTCAAGTCATCCAAGGGGATAATACGCAAATTCTCGACCGGCCAGACCCGCTTGAAAAACTACCCCGATCGGTCGCTTTCAACGCCCTGAATTGTCTTGGGGATTGAAAACCATGCCCCACGTCTTACCAACTGATGCCCTGTCTATTTTGGGAGCGAGCACATGCTCAACATCTTCACCCTTGCCAATGGTCGCCTGTTTCAGGAAGAGATCGAATCTCTCGAAGAACTGTCCCGGTTTCAGCCCATCTGGGTCGACCTGGAGTCGCCCACGCGAGAAGAAAAACACTGGATCAAGCAATATTTTGGCTTGGCTATTCCTGACGACGCGATGGACGAAGACATTGAGGAGTCGGCCCGGTTTTACAAGGAAGATAACGGTGAGCTGCATATTCGTAGCGACTTTTTGGTAGCAGATGACGACGAGCCGCACACGGTTCGCGTGGCGTTCATATTGAACATGGTCAACGATGAGCTCAAAAGCAAGGGCGTGCTGTTTTCCATTCACGACGAGGATGTACCGGTATTTCGCTTGCTGCGCATGCGGGCCCGGCGGGCACCAGGGCTGATTGAAGATGCCAAGGAGGTGCTGCTCAAACTGTTTGATGCAGATGCTGAATACTCTGCCGACACACTGGAAGGCATTTACGACGAGCTGGAAAAGGTCAGTAGCAAGGTGCTGTCCGGCGACGTGACCGATGCTATGGCCCGCGAGGTACTGGGCGCCATTGCCCGGCATGAAGACATGAGTGGTCGCATTCGACGCAATTTGATGGACACACGCCGCGCTGTGAGCTTCATGATCCGCAGCAAAATGCTCAATGCGGAGCAATTTGAAGAAGCACGGCAAATTCTGCGTGACATGGACTCGCTGGATTCCCATACCGCGTTTCTGTTCGACAAGATCAACTTCTTGATGGATGCCACGGTTGGTTTCATCAACATCAACCAGAACCAGATCATCAAGATTTTTTCCGTGGCCAGCGTCGCGCTGCTGCCGCCCACGTTGATTGCCAGCGTCTATGGCATGAACCTGAAGTTTCCGGAGCTGGATTTTCTTGGGGGCTGGAGCTACCCCTACACTGTGTCGCTGATGCTGGCCAGCGCGTTAGTGCCCATGTGGTATTTCAGAAAACGCGGCTGGCTTAAGTGAAATAGGGCTCTAGCCCTTTACTGGGACTTCCCAACTAGTCAAGGACCTAATTGCATTTATTTGCATCTCTTTCCTTGATTACGGTATTTCTTGCTACGAGTGATTCGCGAGGATGCCCAAACACGGAACAGACTGCACATCTACTG
>JBBQZI010000013.1:0-27305 GCA_038207855.1 Burkholderiales bacterium | reverse complement strand
ACGGTGCTGGTGCGGCTCAAGCGGCAATTGCAAATCGACACGCTGGTGCCCATTCACCGGATTGACAGAGACACCGCCGGGCTGGTGATGTTTTCAAAGCAAGCATCCAGTCGCGCGGCCTACTGCGCGCTGTTTGCCCGGCACCAGGTGCGCAAAACCTACCAGGCCATTGCGCCGTGGCGCGCTGAGGTTGCGATGCCGCAGGTGCGCCAAAGCCGCATCAAGCCAGCCGGGCATTTCATGCTGCAGCACGAGGTGGACGGCCAGCCCAATGCCACCACGTACATCAAGGTGCTCGAAGTACGGGGCGACTTGGCACGCTACCAACTCAAACCCGTGACGGGTCAACGCCACCAGTTGCGCGTGCACATGCTGGGCTTGGGCTTGCCGATTTTGTACGACGGCCTGTACCCGGTGTTGACACCCGAGGGACAGCTTGACTATGCCAAGCCATTGCAATTGTTGGCCCAGCAACTTGAATTTATCGACCCGGTGAGTGGCGCTGCAAGACACTTTCAAAGCGCCAGAACGCTTCAGTCCCTGGCGATCACGCTGTAGTCTTGGGCCTGACACAGGCCAGTGTTGCCGGCAGACCATGGCGGTGCTGCCCAATCCAGTGGTACAACCAGCCACAGACTTGGAGCCGCATATGTCACTGATGGGACTAAATTGATGCGCTTGCGAACAGCGCCAATTCGACACGATTTCGCCCGCTTTCCTTGGCGAGGTAGAGTGCCTTGTCGGCCATTTGAATCAACTGTGTTGATCCATTACCTTCATCCGGAACGAACACAGCAACACCAAAACTCGCCATAACCACACCGACCGGAGCTAACGCGTGAGCAATGCCCAATTGCTCGATTTTCAAACGCAAAATTTCAGCCAGTGCCATGGCATCGTCGGTATCGGTATGTGCAGCTATAACGGCGAACTCCTCGCCACCGTAGCGGGCCGGTAGATCGCTTGGGCGACGCGTATAACTTTTCAGAATACTGGCTAACTGGATCAGGCAATGGTCTCCCGCCTGGTGACCGTAGTGATCGTTGTATTTTTTGAACTGATCAACATCAAGCATGATTAGCGCTAGCGGTTCCTTGAGGCGACGAGCTTGAGCCACTTCCCGGGCCAGAATTTCATCAAAGTAACGCCTGTTGGCGACCCCGGTCAAACCATCGGTGTTGGAGAGTTTTGCTAGCTGGACATTGGCAAGTTCAAGTTCGGCAGTACGCGTTGCGACTTCTTGCTCCAGATGGCCAGTCTGGAACTTAACGCTGTCTGCCATGAACTGCAAAGCGCCGGACAGCGACTCCACCTCAGCGATTGGGCTGGCGCGGTGCTTCGGCTCCTCCCTTTCGCCGTGTCCCAGCTTCATTGCCCATTCCCCCAACTCCACCAACGGCTTGGAAACCCATTGAATTACCAAGATGGTCAAGATCAGGCTGATCAAAAATATTGCTGAACTAAAGAGGAGGACGTTGAAAAAAAGGCCACGCGACGGCGCATCAAACCGACTTTGCGGCAGCATGTTGGCAATCGTAATCGTGGGGCCGTCGGGCAGTGGGTATTGCCACCAGTCGAGCAAATAGCTTTTGCCATCAACAATTCTGACCGTTCGCCCCCGGGATGCGGTTCTCTCAAGGATGACTTTGCTGGCGGCGCGAATAACTGAGTTTGGGCTTTCGATGGCTTTGACACGTACCGTCTCGTCGCCCTTTAGCTCGTAAAGTTTTTCCAGCGTCGAAGTAGCGAGCAGATCACCTCCTGCATCGAACAGAAATGCTGTTCCGCCAAGCTCTTTGGTAATGCTCTCGAGAAGTTTACTCAGCTGCACCAAGGCCACATCTGCCGTGACCACGCCAACGAAGTCGCCTGCACCGTTATAAAGCGGCGCTGCCATTCCGATGCCCATTGCATCGTAGGCACCACCAGAATCCGCGATCGCATATCGATATGCCGGATACCAGCGTGCGCTGTTGTAGCCCACGGCTGCCTTGAACCAAGGGCGTATTCGCGCGTCGAAGAAAGCGTTCCCGTGTGAGATGAGCGGGCCTTGCTGATTGCCCGCATTGACTCGATATAGGGACATGATGCGTCCTTCGGCTTCTGTCGCTTGAAGTAAACGCAACGCCCTATCCTCTCCCAGGGGTGGTCGACTGGCTGCAAAGTACTCACCTCTGTCTGTGCCTATCGACAAAAAAGTGAGCACCGGTTGCTGGTCCAGTTGCAACAGAAAATTGCGCTGGGTATTCTGAGGATTCGCCACATGCAGTATGCCAGCTCGAAACTGTTCGGCGTTATAGCGAACAACGCGGTTGGGAACCTCAAAAAAATGCAAGACTTTGTCGAATACATGTGCGCTAACGCCGCTGGCGAGTTGTTCTTGAAACTTGACAGCGGAATCTTGGGCCGTGCGGTATGAAAACCAGGCTTGTACAGCGACGACTGGCAAAAGAACGAGCAGAAGCGCTGCGACCAAAAGCCGTTGTAGCTTGAATTGACGTTTTGGGGTAGGCATGATCACGACCGTGACTTCTGTGTGGGACGATTATCCCACCTTAGTCGAGCTGTGGATCGCATCTCGCTAGTCTTGAAATCCGACACAACGTGACAATTTGAGCGTACTAATGCCCATGCTGATCATCACCCTCTTAGCGGTTTTTCTTATTGCCTGGCTGGCGGGGCAGCCCTTGCTTCAGCGCCTACACCGTCGCAGACTGCGGGCGCAACCCTTTCCTGCGCCTTGGCGTACTATCCTGCGCCGCCGGGTGCCATTGGTAGCACGCCTGCCTGCCGATGTGCAACGCCAGTTGAAGCAACATATTCAGGTGTTCATTGCAGAAAAGACCTTCATCGGCTGCGGCGGACAACCCATTACCGACGAAGTGCGGGTCACCATTGCGGCGCAGGCCTGCCTGCTGCTGCTCAACCGACCCGATCACTACTTTCCTTACCTGCGTCAGATACTGGTTTACCCTGGCAGTTTTGTCGTACCGCGCGGCCAGACAGACGGCATGGGCATCGTCCACCACGGCCACGCTGTACTGGCCGGAGAGTCCTGGGAACAGGGTCAGGTGGTGCTGTCCTGGCAGGATGTGCTGGCGGGCGCTGCCACCCAAGACGATGGGCATAACGTGGTGATCCACGAGTTTGCCCACCAACTCGACCAAGAGGCTGGTGGTGCCAACGGCGCGCCCCTGCTGGCCAACCCGCGCGACTACCGGCGCTGGACGCAGGTGTTCAACTTTGAATATCAGGCACTGCAAATGTGCGTGGAGCGGGGCGAGGAATCGCTGCTGGATGCTTACGGCGCCACAAGCCCAGCCGAATTTTTCGCAGTAGCCACTGAAGTGTTCTTCAAGCGCTCCTCGGATATGGAGCGCCATCACAGGGCGCTTTACGAGGAGTTGGCCGTGTTTTACCGTGTCAACCCCGCCTGCTGGTAAGCGACCGTCGTTATTCGCTTTGAAGTGTCTTGCGCTTGTTGACCGGCCAACGTGGGAACTTAAGCGCAGACTCAGAATTCAAAAGTAAGCTAATGCAAGTCTCTCCCGCCATGAGGACGCGCATTCATGATTAGCCGCTCTTGATACAGTGGCCAGTGATGGAGGCCAAAATTTACAACCAGCATTTTCTATATGTTCCTTACCGCCATTTTCTGCTTCCTAAGCATTGCCTTAACTACCATCGTTCACTACGAGATTCTTCGCGGGGTCAACTCAAAGCTGCCAAACATCAACATTCCCAAGCGCACAAAGTTGCTGGTGGTCATGTTTGCGGCATTCACTGCTCATGTCATAGAGATGGCCATCTATGGCCTTTGTCTGTATTTTTTGGTGATGAATTTTGACATCGGAACATTGCGCGGCGCGGCAGGCTTTTCGCTTGAAACCTGTCTCTATTTCTCGGCTGAAACGTACACGTCACTCGGCTTTGGGGACATCACCCCGGTTGGCCCCATACGTTTACTTGCTGGCGCAGAGGCTCTCAACGGCCTGTTGCTTATCGGATGGTCGGCATCCTATGCCTACATTGCCATGGAGCGCTTCTGGAACGATGCTGCAAAGTGAGCTCATCACTGCACAACCGATGAGAGGGTCAGCCATTAAACAACTGCTTTTGGGTTCACATTACTTCCGCTTTCGGAGCTTGGCGTAAATCCCCGGCGCCGGTCTGTCCGTCTGGGTCGTGCCAGCCGCCATCGCCCGCGATCAGCGCAGCAGCCTCGGCAGGCCCCCAGCTTCCAGGCTCGTACGGCAGCGCCGGGCCATGCTCAACCAGTACTTGCTCGACCACGGCCCAGGCTGCCATAACTGCGTCCTCGTCAGTGAAAAGCGCGTTGTCCCCGGCCATCGCGTCACCAAGCAGGCGTTCGTAAGTCGACATCTCACTCAACTCTTCGTCCCCAAGATAAAGCTCGCGCTGTACGCCGACGAATTCCTTGCCGGCGCGCTTGATGCGCGCCGCCAGGGCGATGCTGGCCCCGGGCTGCAGGCGAAAGCGAACATAATTGGCGCGTCCACCAGCGGGCCCTGAATCGTCGAACAAGCGCTGTGGCGGGGGCTGCATCTGGACTTGGACTTCAACCACTGAACGCGGCAAATGCTTGCCAGCGCGCACGTACCATGGCACACCAGCCCAGCGCCACGAATCGATGAACAGACGCAGGGCGCAGAAGGTCTCGACATCGGAGTCGTTTGCGACACCCTTTTCCTCTCGGTAGCCGATGTATTGACCACGCACCAGATCGACCGGTTTGAGCGGCAGCATCCCCCGCAGCACACTGGCCTTGGCGCTGTGCACAGCCTCGAAACTCTGGAATGCTGGCGGCTCCATCGCCAGCAACGCAATCACCTGGAACAGGTGGTTCTCGACCACGTCGCGCAGGCAGCCGGCACTTTCATAAAAGGCACCGCGCGTGCCGATACCAAAGTCTTCTGCCAGCGTTACCTGTACGCTGGCGATGTGGTTGCGGTTCCAGATCGGCTCAAGAAATGAGTTCGCGAAGCGGAAGTAGAGGATGTTCATGATCGCCTCCTTCCCCAGGTAATGGTCGATGCGGAAGATCGAGCTCTCAGGAAACACCGCCTGTGTGACCGCATTAAGCTTGCGCGCCGACGCTAAGTCGCGGCCGAAGGGCTTCTCGACAATGACGCGCGCATCCTGCGCCAGTCCGGCGCGGCCCAGGCTCTGGATCACCGTGGCGAACAGCGAGGGCGGACTGGCCAGGTAGAACGCCGGTCGTTTCGCGTCACCGAGGGCGGTCTTCAATAAAGTGAAGGTGGCGCTGTCGTTGTAGTCGCCGCTGACGTAGTTGATCAGCGCCATTAACCTGTCGAACGCGACTGGATCGTCGATGCCGCCGGCATGCTCTTCATGAAGCAGGCTGTTGCGCACGTGGGCATGCCATTCGTCGATGCCCCATTTCGACGACGCGACACCGATCACCGGCACCGTCAGGTGACCCTTCTTCACCATCGCGTAGAGTGCGGGGAATATTTTCTTACTCGCAAGGTCGCCGCTGAAGCCGAAGATCACCAGCGCGTCGGAATGCGGCCGATCTTCGGCCTTGCTGGTGCGAGCGGTGACGCTCACTGCGCGTCCTCTGCAGGTTTCTCGAGATGGCCGCCAAAGGCATGACGCATCGCCGACAGCAACTGGTTGGCAAACGCTGCCTCGCCGCGCGAGGCAAAGCGTTCATACAGGGCGGCACTGAGCACCGGCGTCGGCACCGCTTCGTCGATCGCCGCCTGGATGGTCCAGCGGCCCTCCCCGGAATCCGACACGCGGCCGTCAAAGGCTTCGAGCTGCGGGTCTTTGAGCAGCGCACCGGCCGTGAGATCAAGCAGCCAGGAGCCGATCACGCTGCCGCGGCGCCAGACCTCGGAGATCTCGGGCAGGTTCATGTCGTAGCGGTAGAACTCGGGTTCGCGCAACGGCGTGGTCTCGGCATCGTGGCTGTGCTCGCGCTGGCCGATGTTGGCGTTGCGCAGGATATCCAGGCCCTCGGCATAGGCGGCCATCACGCCGTACTCGATGCCGTTATGGACCATCTTGACGAAGTGACCCGCACCTGACGGGCCGCAGTGCAGAAAGCCGTCTTCGGCCGGGGCAACCGCACCGCTGCGACCAGGCGTGCGCGCCGCAGCCGCAACCCCCGGTGCCAGTGACGAAAAGATCGGCTCCAGGTGATCGACGATGGCTTTTTCACCGCCAATCATCAGGCAGTAGCCGCGCTCTGCGCCAGCAACGCCGCCGCTGGTGCCGACATCGACGTAATGCACGCCAGCCTCGCGCAGCCCGTTTGCGCGGCGCACATCATCCCGATAAAACGAATTGCCACCGTCGATGACGATGTCGCCGTCTTGCAGGTGAGGTGCCAGGGCTGCCAGCGCCGCGTCAACAATGGCGGCCGGCACCATCAGCCAGATCGCACGAGGCCGCGCCAGCTTGGACACGAATTCATCGATCGACGCTGCGCCAACGGCACCAAGATTGCTCAGCGCTGCAACAGCATCGGGCCGCGTGTCATGGACGACACAGGTGTGTCCCTTCTCAATCAAGCGCCGCACCATGCTGGCACCCATGCGGCCGAGGCCAATCATTCCGAGTTGCATTGTTTTTCTCCAAGTACGTGAACGCCATGTTTTGTGTAGGAGCGGGGGCAGGCGCAATTGGTTCCCGTTTCTTGTGTTGAAGCAAATGCGAGCCGCATGGCGCATGTTCGCGGACGACATTCAGCAGTTTTTTGGGTGTCAAACCAGTCCATTTGTTGTAGTCAACCACTGAAACTGCGCACTGTCGAGTTCAGGCTTATCCCTCGTTGAAAAAAGCGCTGCCTTGCACCCATTTGAAACTTTTGTTAATCTCATTGCAAAGCTTGACCCGGGACGGATGCATTCACGCGGTCGGTCAATAGGAGACCCGTCGCATGAGTTTGCCCCATTTCAACGAATCTGTCGTCCAGTCCGACCTTCATGCTTTCGGTGCACCGGGCGTCATGCCCACGTGGACCTCCAGCGACAAGGATCTTGTGGGCACGGCCATGGGCTCGGCACGGGTGTGGTTCACGCTCGGTCACGGTATCGTCAATGAAGTCTATTACCCGCGTATCGACATTGCGCAGATTCGCGATCTCGGTTTCATCGTGGCCGACGATGCTGGGTTCTGGGTCGAGGTTAAACGCCTGGACGACTACACACTTACCACGCCCGCGCCCGGCGTGCCACTTGCCACGGTAACGCATCAACACCCGCGCTTTAGCCTCACTCTGAAGGTCTGCCCCGACCCGGTACGCGATGTCTTGTTGATCGAGGTGAGCCTGACCGGCGACAAACGCTTGTCGGCCTACGTTTTGCTGGCGCCGCATCTGGGCGGCACCGGGCTGCGCAACCGCGCGTGGACGGCCTGTGAGCGCGGTCGCCATGTGTTGTGGGCCGAACAAGGGCCGTTCGGCTTGGCGCTGGTGGCGCAAACGGCAGCAGGCGAAGACGCGCTGGAGCTAGCCGCCGCAGGCTATGTTGGCAGCTCTGACGGCTGGCAGGATTTCAACCTTAATGGGCGCATGACTTGGCAGCACACGGAGGCCGGACCCGGCAACGTCGCGCTGATGGCAAAACTGGCACCTCACGCCACGCTCGCCCTCGGTTTTGCCACCAGTAAACAAGCGGCGGCGACGCTGGCACGTAGCGCCCTGACAGAGCCGTTTCAACCGATGTTCGACGCGCAGGCAGCCGCCTGGACGGCATGGCACACGCGCTGCAGCGCAACTCTGGCGCCCCCCGATCTACCACTAGATCTGCAGGCGCAATGGGCCTGGTCGGCACAGGTGCTCAAAACCCACAGCGACAAGACCTACCTCGGCGCTATGGTTGCCAGTCTGTCGATTCCCTGGGGCGATGGTGGTGAGGGGCGGGGTGGCTACCATCTGGTATGGCCACGTGATCTGGTGGAATCGGCGCAGGCGCTGCTGCTGCTAGGTGACACAGAACAGGCGCGCGTGGTACTGGGCTACTTGTTGGCAACGCAAAATGCAAACGGTCATTGGCACCAGAATCAGTGGCTGGGCGGCAAACCCTATTGGCCCGGCATCCAACTCGACGAAACAGCGTTCCCGATACTGCTCGCCGCGAGCTTGACTGAGCAACAGGCGCTTGGTGGCATGCAGGTGGTGGACGGCGTGCGGCGCGCGCTGGCATTTTTGGTGCTGCACGGCCCAGCCAGTCCGCAAGATCGCTGGGAAGAAGATGCTGGGGTCAATCCGTTCACACTGGGGGTCTGCGTGGCGGCGCTGGTGGCTGGATCAGCCCTGTTGCCAGAAACCGAGCGCGCGCTGCCGCTGGCGGTCGCCGATTATTGGAATTCTCGGCTGGAAGACTGGTGTGTCGTGCACAACACCGCCTTGGGCACACGATACGGGGTGGCCGCCTATTACGTTCGTGAAGCGCCAACGGAGATTGTGTGCGATGACTGTGCCATGCACCGTACGCTGCCCATCCTGAACCATAGCTATGACTTGCGCCTGGCGGCCAGTGAACAGGTCGCTACCGATTTTTTGCAGCTGGTGCGTCTGGGCTTGCGCCTTGCCGACGATGCGCTGGTCGCAGACAGCGTGCGCTTGGTGGATGCGCTGCTGAAATACGATACCCCGCAAGGTACCGTCTGGCACCGCTACACCGGGGACGGTTACGGCGAACATGATGACGGTCGGGCCTTTGACGGCAGTGGACGCGGACGGGGCTGGCCGCTGTTGAGCGGTGAACGTGGCCACTATGAATTGGCCGCCGGGCGTGATCCGCTGCCCCATTTGGTGGCAATGAACGCGATGGCCAACCACGGTCTGATTCCCGAACAGGTGTGGGATGGCGCGCCACTCGGCAAGTTACAGCCGGGCCGCGCAAGCGGCAGCGCGATGCCGCTGGCCTGGGCCCATGCCGAATTCATCAAACTGGCTGCGTCCCGCGCCGCCGGACAAGTGATCGATCGGGTGTCAGCGGTGTGGGCACGTTACGGCGGCGTGCGCCCAACAGCTTCAACCGCGATTTGGACACCCGGTGCACCGCTTTTTCGCCTGCCCACTCAGTGTGCGCTGTGGATCGTGTTGTCACACCCGGCTGTGCTGCATCTGGGTTTCGATGGCTGGCGAGACGTGCGCGATTGCGCGTTTGAGCCTTGCGGTTTGGGTCTGTTTGGCGTGCGGCTTGAGGTGCCCACGCTGGCCGCACACGACCATCTCGAATTCACCTGGAGAACTCAGGCGGATGAGCGCTGGCACGATGCCACTTATACGGTGCGCTTGAAGTAGCCCTTATGCTTAAGCAGACCAATTTCACCCTAAAAGGCTTGGGGCAAGTCAGATCACAGTGAATCATGCAGTGTCAAATACGAGACCAAAAAAGGGAACCGCAGTTCCCTTTTTTGTTGGCAAATGCTACCGATTACCTCGAGGCAGCTGACCGTTCAGCCAGAAAAATCTCGATACGACGGTTCCTGGCGCGACCCGCTTCGGAGTAGTTGTCAGCAACAGGCTCACGTGAACCACGCCCGTCAATCTGGATACGCCTTGAATCCACGCCACGCGCCGCCAGGTAGTCACGCGCACTGGCGGCACGATTGACCGACAGCGGGTTGTTGATGGCATCCGAACCGGTGCTATCGGTGTGGCCGATGATGCGAATTTCGGTATTCGGCTGGTTATTCAAGCCCTGGGCAAACTGGTCAAGAATCGGCCGCAAATTAGTCTTGATGTCGGCGCGACCAGTGTCGAATGAAATGTCACTCGGAATATTCAGTTTGAGCTGGTTGTCAGCCGTCTGCGTCACTTCCACGCCAGTGCCGGCAGTGGCTTGCTCCATGGCGGCTTTTTTCTGCGCCATCTGATTCGACCAGATATAGCCGCCCAAAGCGCCAAGACCCGCACCAATGGCCGTCGATTCCCGGCTATTTCCAATAGCGGCACCACCCAAAGCACCAATGCCGGCACCAATGGCGGAACTGCGCTGCGCATCGCTCATATTGGCGCAGCCGCTGACCAGCGCGGTCGCGGCCAAGGTTACGGCACTCAGGCTCAAGGCTAATGAGCGTCCAAATTGCGAATAGCTTGTCATGATTAATCCTCTCAATGTGTTGAAGCTGAGCATTTATACACCGCTGGATGCCACCATCTCATTGAGAAACCGCAAGTGACCACACGGATAGTCCGTGCAAAACCCGGCGCGGCCACCGAAGCAGGTCATCAGCGCCGCTGCAAGGCCATTTCTACGCCACGGTTGGCAAGCTGGTCAGCCGCCTCGTTGCCAGGGTCGCCATTGTGGCCGCGCACCCAGCGCCATTCGATCTGGTGCGTGCCGCTGTTGACCAGGGCATCCAGGCGCTGCCACAAATCGACATTTTTCACCGGTGCCTTGGCTGCGGTCTTCCAACCGCGGGCTTTCCAGCCTGGCAACCATTCCGTCATGCCCTTGAGCACATACTGGCTGTCGACGTTCAAAATGACCTTGCAGGGGCGCTTGAGCGCCGATAGCGCCTCAATCACCGCCATCATTTCCATGCGGTTATTGGTGGTGTCAAGTTCACCGCCAAACAACTCCTTGCGCGCATCGGCAGATTTCAGCAGCACGCCCCAGCCACCTGGGCCCGGGTTACCTTTGCAGGCACCATCGGTGTAGATGTCAATCAGGTTCAAAGCGTCGTCTTTCATATTTCATTAAGTATGTTTTTGGCTTGTAGCCCTTTTAGTACCTACGCTGTTCACTACAGTAACAGGAGCATTTGTCAGTCCTCTGACCGGTTTCCAGGACGGGTTGAGCAGCGTCATGCCGTGCACCCGTTTGACCGCCACCAGAAAATAAACCGCGCCAAGTATCGGCCACCAGCGCGCGCCCGCCCCGTCCATCCAGGCAAAGCGCTGCAACCAGCCTTGATTGGACAGGGCCGGCCGGTAACAGCCAAAATCCCCAACTTCAATCTCCAGATTGAGCAAGTTCAACCAGTCGCGCAGCCGCAAGTAGCCAATAAATTTGCCTGCCTCCGGCAAAAAAAGACTGTCAAAACCCAAGCGCCGATACAAATGCGCCCGACTCTGGCGCAAACCCCACAAGCTCATGGGGTTGAATCCACTGATCACTACCCGGCCCTCAGGCACCAGCACACGCTGCACCTCACGCAGTGCGCCATGGGGGTCGACGGTAAGTTCCAGCGCATGCGGCAAAACCACCAAATCAAGGCTATTGGCGGGAAACGGCAGTGCCGCGAAATCTGTCACCAAGGTGATTTTCTTGTCGCTGGTGCGCGCATGACCGAGTGGCCCATGACCGCCATCTGCCAGCGTGGGCGGTACGCTCTGGGTTGCAAGCCAGCGGTGTGGCATGCGATTGGCCGCCAGTGCATCAAGCTCTGGTAAACCCAGTTGCAGGGCATGAAAGCCAAATATGTCCGCCACTGCCGCATCCATTTGCTGGTGCTCCCAGTCCAGTAAGTACTGCCCGGGCGGCGTAGCCAGCCACTGGTGCATCCCTATAATTTGTTCACTCATGAACTTAATTCCATTACCTGCCTTCGACGATAACTATATCTGGATGTTGCACGATGAACATCGCGCGCTGGTGGTTGACCCCGGCGACGCGCAGCCCGTGTTGGATGCGCTCAAACGCCTGAACCTGACGCTGCAGGCGATTCTAGTCACGCACCACCACGGCGATCATACGGGCGGGGTTGCTGAACTTCGCACGGCGACCGGTGCCCAGGTTTTTGGCCCCCGGCTTGAACGCATGCCCGAGCCCATTACACGACTGGGTGATGGTGACCACATCGAGCCCCTAGGTATCCGGTTTGACATTCTGGATGTACCAGGACACACGGCCGGGCACATTGCCTATGTTGGTGAGCCCGCCGGGCAAGACCCGATTCTGTTTTGTGGTGACACCCTGTTCAGCGCCGGTTGCGGGCGTCTGTTTGAAGGCACACCGGCACAAATGCACACATCACTGAATCGGCTGGCAGCCTTGCCTGATGCAACCCGGGTTTGCTGTGCCCATGAGTACACGCTGAACGGTTTACAGTTTGCCCGCGCCGTGGAGCCAGAAAATCAGGCTATCGCCAATTACCAAACGCAGGCACAATCGCAGCGTCAACGCGATTTGCCCACTTTGCCTTCGCGTATTGGGCTGGAAAAGTCCGTCAACCCGTTTTTACGCACGCACATCAGTGGCGTTGCCAGTGCAGCCAGGCACTTTGACCCGGCCGCACAAGACCCCGTCAGCGTTTTTGCAGCGCTGCGAACATGGAAAAATCAGTTTTGAAAAAATTCTTGCTCTGGATATCACTGCTTTCTGTCCTTTGGTTGACAGGGTGCGCCAGCACGGGATTGGTTGCCCCTTCAGATACGACCGCAGCCACAGCGTCAGCCAGTTCAGCGACCAACCGCGCTGATTTAAATCGTTTTAGACTGCAGCAGCCGGTCTATCCTGCTGGGGGGTTGCGCCCACTGCTGGATGCGGATATCAAATCTCTCAGCGTCCACGCACTGACCCCTCCGGCCGACATATGGGACCGTATCCGGCGCGGGTTTTTAATGCCAAACCTCGACAGTGATCTGGTGCGCGACCGTGAGCAGTGGTACAGCACCCGCCCTGACTACATGCAGCGCATGACCGAGCGTGGCAGTAAATACCTGTTTTACATTGTTGAGGAGCTTGAGCGGCGCGACATGCCCACTGAACTGGCGTTGCTGCCGTTTATCGAAAGTGCCTTCAACCCGCAAGCCGTCTCAAGCGCCAAGGCGGCTGGCATGTGGCAGTTCATGCCGGCAACCGGCAAGCACTTTGACCTGAAGCAAACCATGTTTCGCGATGACCGCCGCGATGTCCTCGCATCCACCCGGGCGGCGCTTGATTACCTGCAAAAGCTCCACGACATGTTTGGCGACTGGCATTTGGCGCTGGCGGCTTACAACTGGGGTGAAGGCAGCGTTGGGCGCGCCATCGCCAAAAACCAGAAACTGGGGCTCGGCACATCCTACGTTGACCTGAACATGCCACGAGAAACGCAGTTTTATGTGCCCAAGCTGCAAGCCGTCAAAAACATCATCGCCGAGCCGGAGTCCTTTCATGTCACGCTGCCGCTGATTGAAAACCACCCCTATTTCCAAACGGTGGATATCACGCGCGACATTGATGTAGCCGTTGCGGCCAAGCTGGCTGAGGTTTCTGTAGATGAGTTTCGGGCACTGAATCCGTCAGCCAAAAAACCGGTGCTGCTGGCATCAGGCATCCCGCAAATTTTGCTGCCCTGGGACAACGCCAAGATATTTCAGGCTAACTATGCTGCCTACACTGATGGTCGGCTGGCCACCTGGACCGCCTGGGTTGCGCCCACAACGCTGCGGCCTGCTGATGCGGCCAAACAGGTCGGCATGCTTGAGACCGAGTTGCGCGACATCAACAACATCCCGACCCGCATGCTTATCCGTGCCGGCTCCACGCTGGTGGTGCGCCGCAACAGCACCATCAATGTCGATGTCAGCACCCGGGTGGCAGACAACGGCCAACTGTCCCTAACACCCGAAGTGGTGTTGAATAAAACCCTAGTGAAGGCGGGTAAAAAGGACACAGTTGCAAGCCTGGCGCGACGCTACCGTGTCACAGCTGCCGCCATTTCAGACTGGAACAATGTCAGCACCTCAGCGCGTTTCAAGCCAGGTCAAAGCGTGGTGCTGTATTTGCAAGTGAAAGCCAAAACAACGCGTGTCGCCCGTAGCAGCAAATCTGCCCCTCGCAAACTGGCTTCCAAAAACACCCCGGGGAAATCACTGGGGAAAAAAGCGACCCGCTTGGCACGCCAGTAAGCTGGCATCGTCAACCGCGGCGAGGGTTAACGCCGATCCACCAGCGCATGCGCGATGGTGCCCAAATCTACGTATTCGAGTTCGCTACCGGCTGGTACGCCGCGCGCCAACCGTGTCAGGTGCAATCCCCGGGCTTTGAGCCCTTCACTGATGACGTGCGCCGTTGCCTCGCCCTCGGCCGTGAAGTTGGTGGCCAGAATCACCTCCTGCACCACGCCATCAAGGGCCCGATCAAACAGCTTTTTCAGGCCAATGTCGTTCGGACCGATACCATCCAGCGGGCTTAACTTACCCATCAATACAAAGTAAAGGCCCTTATAAGCACCGGTGCGCTCGATGGCCGACTGGTCCGCCGGTGTCTCCACCACGCACAGCTTGCTGGCATCACGCCGATCATCCAGACAAGTAGCGCACACCTGCGCTTGTGTAAACGTATGGCAGCGCTCGCAATGCAAAATGTTTTGTGAGGCCTGCGCTAACGCTTGAGAAAGCGTCTGGGCGCCAACGCGGTCATGCTGCAGCAAATGAAACGCCATGCGCTGCGCCGACTTCACCCCCACCCCCGGCAAGCGCCGCAAGGCCTGAATCAGCGCCTCAAGCGCGTTGGTATCGGACATGGTGGTGAATCAAGAAAATGCTCTTTTGAAGGATTGAAAATCCACGATCGCCCAAGGCATAGCGAGCAAGCGTCAGGCTAGGCGGACGCTTGCTCGGTAGCCTTTGTCAGAACGGAAATTTCATGCCACCGGGGAGGCCCGGCATGCCCGCCGTGATTTTGCCCATCTTCTCGCCCGAGGTTTCCTCGACCTTGCGCACGGCAGCGTTGAAAGCCGCTGCGACCAGATCTTCCAGCATATCCTTGTCGTCGGCCAGCAGGCTGGGGTCAATCGTGACACGGCGCACATCGTGCTTGCAGGTCATGGTGACCTTGACCAAGCCGGCACCGGATTCGCCTGTGACCTCGACATTGCCCAGTTCGTCCTGGGCCTTTTTCATGTTGTCCTGCATGGCTTGTGCCTGCTTCATCAGGCCAGCGAGTTGTCCTTTGTTAAACATGGAATTTCCTTGGTTGAATTTACAAAAATGATACTTGCACCGCTCATTGCCTTAACGACCTGAGCCTGGCAAAGGCTTGATGCTACCGGGGACAATTTTCGCCGCAAAATCGCGCATCATCGACTGCACAAACGGGTCATCAAAAATGATCTTCTCGGCCGCCAACTGCCGCTCAGCTGCCGCAGCGGCGTTGCGTTTGGCCGGGCTGTCCGTCACGCGCCCGACCTCAATCGCCAACTGCACCGGGTAGCCAGCGGCTGCCAGCGCAGCCGCCAGACGATCCCGGCTGCCGGGCTGCTTGAGTGACTCTCGCTCGACACGCAACACCCATTGGTCCGTGTCGCGCGCCACCAGTTGCGACTGCAGCGCCAATTCACGCACCATGGCGTTGATGGCTTCAGCCGCAATCAGTGCCTGCACGGTCGCGTGCCAGAAATCGCCTTCGGCACTAGCGGGCACCGCGTGTGGCGTATCAGCGGCAACGGCATCACGTGGGGAAGCCGCCTGAACATGAACCTGAACCGCTTCAATTGTTATAGCTGTCTGCGCTTTATCTATAAGGGCTAGAGGCTGATTTGATGCTAAATCTGCAAGTCGTGTCACGCTGCCCGGACCGGCACCTGCCGGATCTAGAACCGGTAGCCGTTGGCCTGCAGGAAATGCTTGCGTCACGGGACTTTCAGGCACGATCGCCACAACAGCGACGGTCGGTTGCACCGCTTTGGCGCTCGCTTTGACAACCGCATCAGGCAGCGCGATTTTCAGAGTTTTTTTTTCAGCCTGCGTATGCGCTCCCGCTGCGGGCTTGAACGCCAGCAAACGCAGCAGCACCATGGTCAGGGCCGCGTATTCATCGGGGGCCAGGCCCAGCTCGCTGCGACCATGCAGGCAAATGCTGTAGAGCAACTGTGTTTCATCGGCGGGCATCAGTTCGGCCAGCCGGGTCAACTCGGCCAAATCCGGGTCGACATCTTCAGAAACTGCGCTTGGCACCATCTGTAGCACGGCCATGCGCTGCAGAACGGAACTCATTTCCTCCAGCGTTGATGCCGCGCTCAAACCATTCAGGCGCAAGGCTTCAGAGGTTTCCACAACTGTTTTGCCATCCCCTTGTGCCAACGCGTCCAGCAGTCGAAAAACGTAAGAACGGTCAACGCTGCCGAGCATCTGGCGCACCGAAGCTTCATCAAGCGCGCCCGCGCCAAAGGCAATCGCCTGATCCGCCAGGCTCAAGGCATCGCGCATCGAGCCGTGCGCTGCACGGGCCAGCAGGCGCAGCGACTGCACATCGGCGGCAACCTGTTCCGTCGACAACACTTTTTGCAGGTGTTCCCGAATGGTCTCAGGTGCCATGGGCCGCAAGTTGAACTGCAGGCAGCGCGACAGCACAGTCACCGGTACCTTTTGCGGGTCGGTGGTGGCCAATACAAATTTCAGGTATTCGGGTGGCTCTTCAAGCGTTTTCAACATGGCGTTGAACGCCGTATTGGTGAGCATGTGCACCTCGTCAATCATGAACACCTTGAAGCGGCCCTGCACCGGCTTGTAGACGGCCTGCTCCAGCAAGGCTTGCACTTCGTCTACCCCGCGGTTGGAGGCGGCATCAAGCTCGGTGTAATCGATAAACCGGCCGCTATCAATATCAGTGCACGCCTGGCATACGCCACATGGCGTAGCCGTTATTCCACCCGTGCCATCAAGACCTTGGCAATTGAGTGATTTGGCCAAAATGCGCGACACCGTGGTCTTGCCGACTCCGCGCGTACCGGTGAACATGTAGGCGTGATGCAAGCGCCCGGTTGACAGCGCGTTGGTGAGCGCCTGCACCACGTGATCCTGCCCGACCATTTCGGTGAAGTTGCGAGGGCGATATTTGCGGGCGAGCACGAGGTAGGACATAGACGCAGATTCTAAAGGGCGGCTGCAGCGCTAGACTCCGTGCTGCCGACTGCTTTCATCCAGGGAGCCGTTGGCAGCTCAGCACTCATTCAACAAGCAGGAGATTGATATGGCCGGAAAATTTGAAATCACCAAGTCAAAAAATGACAAATTTTTATTTAACCTGAAGGCCGGCAACGGGCAAGTGATCCTTACCAGTCAGATGTACGAGTCCAAAGCCAGCGCGACACAAGGTATTGAATCCTGCAAAACCAACGGTATCCTAGACGAACGTTTTGAACGCAACACGTCAAAAGCCGATGAACCCTATTTCAATTTGAAGGCGGGTAACGGCCAGGTCATTGGACGCAGCGAGATGTATTCATCCACCGCTGCCATGGAAAACGGCATCAAATCCATCAAAACCAATGCGGGCGAAGCCACCATCAATGACCTGACTGAAGCCTAAACGCACGCCAAAGCCTTACAATGATGCTTGACGGGCCTTCCCGCATGGTGAAGCGGCCAACCGGGTCAGGTGGGGAACCAAGCAGCCCTAACTGTGGAGCCAGTGCCGGGGTCAAGGCTCGTCAACCCCCTATTTGCAAACTACCCTACCCGTAAGCTGCTACTTTTTAAGTAGCAGCTTGCGCAGTATTGACAAGGGCTAGAGCCCATTTTTATCAATAATTCAACAAACACCCATGCGCTTGGCTTGCTCGGTCAATTCAGCGCGGAAATTCGGGTGCGCAATGCCAATCAGTTCACCGGCGCGCTGTTTGGCTGACTTGCCGCGCAATTGCGCCACACCAAATTCAGTCACCACATAATTGATATCGTTCTTGCTGGTGCTGACATGGGTGCCGGGCGACAACGTGGGCACGATGCGCGAAATACTGTCGTTTTTGGCGGTGGATGGCAACACAATAAACGCCTTGCCACCCTTGGACAGGTTGGCGGCCCGCACAAAATCGGCCTGCCCACCGGTGCCCGAATACGGCAAATGCCCCAAACTTTCGGATCCGCACTGACCCAGCAAATCAATCTGCAGCGTGGCATTGATGGCCATCAGCTTGTCATTCTGGCCGGCCAGTGTGGGTGCGTTGGTGAAGTCAACCGGATGAATTTCCAACCCCGGATTGCGATCCATAAACTTGTAAAGTTTGCGCGAACCCAGCGCAAAGGTGGCCACCATCTTGCCCGGCAGGTAATTCTTGCGCCGATTGGTGACGGCGCCACTTTCAAGCAGCGTCAGAATGCCATCGCCAATCATCTCGGTATGAATGCCCAAATCGTGCTTGGCGGTGAGTTGCATGACAACTGCATCAGGAATACCACCGTAGCCAATTTGCAAAGTTGAACCATCGTCAATCATGTCCGCCACATATTTGCCAATGGCTTCTTGCACCGGCCCAATGGTGGGCAGGCCAACCTCCATCACCGGCTCTGTGCTCTCGATCAAGCCAGCCACCTGCGAGATATGAACATGGCAATTGCCATAGGCAAAAGGCACGTTGGGGTTAACCTCCAACACCACAGCGCGGGCCTTGGCCACGGCGGCCATGGTGTAGTCGGCGCCCAAACTGAGTGAGAAATAGCCATGCGCATCCATTGGCGAAGCCATGCTGAACACCACATCGGCCGGCATTTGCTGGCGCGCAATCAGGCTGGGAATTTCGGAAAAATAATTGGGAATGAAATCTATCCAGCCGGCTTGCCCGCCAGCACGCGTGGCGGCCCCGTAAAACAGCGCTACGTGGCGCACATGCTCAACCGTTTCCGGGTCGATATACGCATATTTGCGGATCGCCAAAATCTGCGCCACCTTTACATCGCGAAAATCGCGGCGCTGCTCCGACAGTGCCGTAAGCAGCGTTGGCGGCTCGCCAACGCCAGTAGGCACGATGATGCAGTCACCATCATTGACGAGTCGAACCGCTTCACTGGCGGCCATCTTCCGGTCTGCATACATTTGCTGAACTGACATGCTTATTCCTTTAAAAAGTTATTGATATATGCTAATAATTTAATAGCATGTTGCGCTTATTAATAAAGGGCTAGAAGCCTAAATTGCTTCTAAATATTTTCTGACGCCCTCACCCGCTTTGGCACCGCTTGCCAGGCATGCCGTCAGCAAATAGCCACCGGTTGGTGCCTCCCAATCGAGCATCTCACCCGCGCAAAACACGCCGGGTAAGTGTTCAAGCATCAGGTTTGGGTTCATCACTTCAAACAATACCCCACCTGCGCTGCTGATGGCTTCATCCAGCGGTCGGGCCGCCTGCAAGGTGATGGGCAGCGCCTTAATGGCCGTGGCGATTTGCGCCGGGTCGTTCAGTTGCTCTTTGGATAAAAACTCATGCAGCATGGCGGCCTTAATGCCGTCGATGTGCAAACGGCTTTTCAGGTGACTTGACAGCGAACGGGTACCGCGCGGATGGGAAACTTCAGCCAGCACCCGCTCTGGCGGCATATCGGGCAACAAATCCAGATAAAAAGTGACTTGGCCATTGGCAATGATCTCGTCGCGCAGCAGGCTTGACGCGGCATAAATCAGGCTGCCCTCAATCCCTGTGGTGGTGGCCACGAATTCGCCCTTGCGACGAAAGTGCACACCGTGCGAGTTTACTAAGTCAATTGCCACAGACTTGAAAGGCAGGCCTGCAAAGCGGCTGGCAAAGTGCTCACTCCAGCCACCACGCACATCAAAACCGCAGTTGGCTGGCAACAGCGGTGCCACTGCCACGCCACGGGCCTGTAGCCAGGGCACCCAGGCACCATTGGAGCCCAGTCGGGCCCAACTGCCCCCGCCAAGCGCCAGCACCACAGCATCGGCCTGTACCTCGATTGGCCCGTTGGGTGAATCAAAATTCAGACTGGTATTGGCATTACCCCAACCGGTCCAGCGATGGCGCATGAAAAATCGCACAGTCGGCCCGGTAACGGGATGACGCAGGCGGTGCAACCAGGCTCGCAACAGCGGGGCCGCCTTCATATTGACTGGAAACACCCTTCCTGACGTGCCAACATAGGTTTCAATTCCAAGGGAACTCGCCCAGGCACGCACACTGTCGGCGTTGAAGGACTGGAAAATTGCCTCAATCTGCGTGCGACGCTGGCCATAGCGCGACGCAAACAGATCCGCCGGCTCCGAGTGTGTCAAATTCATGCCGCCTTTGCCGGCCAGCAGAAACTTGCGCCCAACGCTGGGCATGGCGTCATAAACCTCTACCGCAATACCGGCCGAAGACAACACTTCGGCAGCCATTAATCCGGCCGGACCGGCACCTATAACGACAACTTTTTTCATGATCTAATTTTAAATTTACTTCTATTGCAAGCCTGTTTGACAGGCTCAACCGGCTGCACATTGGCCACCTGATGGGCTTGAAGGGCCCGCTGATGGTAGGCGGCTTCGCTTTCTGTCACAATTTATCCACTCAATTCTTTTCAAACCCCCCACACGTAGGAAACAATCATGGCCAGTGAACTCATCAAACATGTGTCCGATGCATCATTTGAGAACGACGTCCTTAAATCCAGCATTCCCGTTCTGGTGGACTACTGGGCCGAATGGTGCGGCCCCTGCAAAATGATCGCCCCGATCCTGGACGAAGTATCGACCGCTTACGAAGGAAAATTGCAGATTGCCAAAATGAATGTTGACGAAAATCGCGACATCCCGGCCAAGTTCGGCATTCGCGGCATTCCAACTCTGATGATTTTCAAAGACGGGCAACTCGCAGCCACCAAGGTTGGCGCCATGAGCAAAGCGCAATTGACTGTCTTCATCGACCAACAAATGGTCTGATAAACCCGTGGGCGGGTTGCGCACCCGCTCACTTTGGCTACGTGCATTTTTTTCCTGTCATAATTCATATCAACTGCTGTCTCCCATCCAGAGCCAGTTAGAGCCTTCGGCAGCGGTTCAAGCGACTTTACCCAAACAAGTCTGACTGCCAATCCACCCCCCCGCTTTCAAGTCTCATCTTTTCACTGAGTCAATCCATGCATTTAAACGAACTCAAGGCACTGCACGTGTCAGAAGTCCTCAAGCAAGCCGAAGATCTTGAGATTGAAAACACCGGGCGCATGCGCAAGCAGGAGTTGATGTTTGCCATCATCAAAAAGCGTGCTCGCGCCGGTGAGCAGATTTTTGCCGATGGTGTGCTGGAAATTTTGCCCGATGGCTTTGGCTTTTTACGCAGCCCGGACACCAGCTACACCGCCAGCACTGACGATATCTACATCAGCCCCAGCCAGGTGCGCCGCTTTAACCTGCACACCGGCGACATGATTGAAGGCGAAGTGCGCACACCCAAGGACGGCGAGCGCTACTTTGCCCTGAACAAGCTTGAAAAGGTCAATGGCGGCGGCCCGGAAGACAACAAGCACAAGGTGATGTTCGAAAATCTGACACCGCTGTTTCCCAATGTCCAGATGAAGCTCGAACGCGACATCAAGGGTGAAGAAAACATCACCGGACGCATCATTGACATCATCGCGCCAATCGGCAAAGGCCAGCGCGCCCTGATCGTGGCGCAGCCCAAAAGCGGCAAGACGGTGATGATGCAGCACATTGCCCATGCTATTTCGGCCAACTACCCCGACAGCTATCTGATGGTGCTGTTGATTGATGAGCGCCCCGAGGAAGTGACCGAGATGCAGCGCACCGTCAAAGGTGAGGTCATCGCCTCCACCTTTGATGAGCCCGCAGCGCGCCACGTCCACGTGGCCGAAATGGTGATCGAACGTGCCAAGCGCTTGGTTGAACTTAAAAAAGACGTGGTGATCTTGCTCGACTCGATTACCCGGCTGGCGCGTGCTTACAACAACGTGGTGCCGTCTTCCGGCAAGGTGCTGACCGGCGGTGTTGACTCCAATGCCTTGCAGCGGCCCAAACGTTTTCTGGGTGCGGCCCGCAATGTCGAAGAAGGTGGCTCACTGACCATCATCGCCACCGCTTTGATTGACACCGGCAGCCGCATGGACGAAGTGATTTTTGAAGAATTCAAGGGCACCGGCAACAGTGAAATCCACCTGGACCGCCGTTTGTACGAAAAGCGCGTATTCCCGTCGATCCAACTCAACCGCAGCGGCACCCGCCGCGAAGAATTGTTGCTGCAACCAGAAATTTTGCAAAAAACGCGCATCCTGCGTCAATTTTTGTACAACATGGACGAAATCGAGTCGATGGAAATGGTCTTGAAGCAAATGCGTGCCACCAAAAACAACGGCGAGTTCTTCGACATGATGCGTCGGGGCGGATAATCTATAATCGATGGTTTTAAGCGAAAAGTACGAACAGTTTTTAATTGCGCAAAGGGTTGCGCAAGGGCTGGCGCGGCTAACGCAACTGATGGAGAAGATATGAAAGACGGCATTCACCCCAATTACCGCGAAATTTGTTTCCTGGACTCGTCCAATGGTTTCAAGTTCGTGACGCGTTCTTGCGCTAACACGAAGGAAAAAATCACCTTGGAAGACGGCCGCGAATTGCCGCTTTACAAGCTCGACACATCAAGCGAATCGCATCCGTTTTATACCGGAACGCAAAAATCCGTGGACAACATGGGTGGCCGCGTGGAGCGCTTCCGCAACCGCTTTGGCAAGACTGCTGCCAAGTAAGCGGTTCTCATCGCTCTGCCAAAGGCAGCCGGGTTGTTCCGAGCTGCCTTTTTCTTTGGCACCGCGATAATTCTTTATTGACACTCAACAGCCGTTGACCGTGAATCTGCCAACACCCGCCATCGTCGCCCAAGGTGCCGTCCAACGACTGCCGCGTCTGGCATTGTGGTTCTTCTGTGCAGCCTATATATTGCCGGGGTTTTTAGGCCGGGGGCCGTGGAAGCGTGCCGACATCACGTCTTTTGGCTACATGGCTGAGTTGGCGCGAGGCGTGACCGACTGGTGGGCACCCAGCTTGGGAGGGCTAGCGCCGCAAGTCGATGCCTTGCTACCTTATTGGCTCGGTGCATGGGCGATACAACTCGCGCCACCCTGGCTGTCAAGCAGCTTGGCAGCACGCCTGCCGTTTATTGCGTTGTTGATCGTGACGCTGCTGGCGACCTGGTATGGAACCTATTACCTGGCCCGCAGCCCCATGGCGCAACCAGTCGCCTTTGCCTTTGGTGGCGAGGCGCAGCCCACCGACTACGCGCGTGCCATTGCAGATGGCGGCCTGCTGGCGTTTATGGCGAGTCTCGGCCTGGCGCAATTGGCCCATGAAACAACGCCGGCGCTGGCGCAACTGTGCTTTACCGCCCTATTTTTCTACGCCATGGCAGCACTGCCGTATCGGTCTCTGATTCCGGGCATCAGCGCAGCGACAGGACTAATTGGCCTGACCTTGTCCGGGGCGCCTAGCATGGCGCTGGCTCTGGGCCTGGGATGCAGCGCAATTTACCTGCTGGATGACGCGAGCAGCGCGGCCAGCGCACAGCAGAAGAAGATCAGAGTTGGCGGCTTGCTGGGTCTCAGCCTTCTGTCCGCTTTGATGGCCAGCCAGTTGGACTTGTGGCGCTGGCGCGTCGACTTGCCCCAATTTGATTGGGTCGAGTGGCAAAGTCTGGGACGTTTGTTTTTGTGGTTTACCTGGCCTAGCTGGCCTTTGGCCTTGTGGACGCTCTGGCGTTGGCGCCGCCAGTTATTGGGCCACCGGTTTAGCAGCCGCCATTTGTGGTTGCCACTGTGGTTTGTCGGGGTTTCCAGCGTTGCAACGCTGACCACCAGTGCGGCAGATCGCTCGCTCTTGCTGGCACTGCCAATGCTGGCTGCACTGGCTGCATTTGCATTGCCAACGCTCAAGCGCAGCGTGGCGGCACTGATTGACTGGTTTACGCTGATATTTTTCACAGGCTGTGCCCTGGTCATCTGGATCGTTTGGTTTTCCATGCAAACCGGATTTCCGGCACAGCCGGCAGCCAATGTGGCTCGATTGGCCCCGGGGTTTGAACACAGCTTTTCATTTACTCCGTTTTTTATAGCGCTCTGCGCAAGCTGCACCTGGGCTTGGCTGGTTAAATGGCGTATAGGTAGGCACAGGGCCGCGCTCTGGAAAAGCGTCGTACTGCCGGCTGGCGGGGCAGCGTTGAGCTGGTTGCTATTGATGACACTGTGGCTGCCGCTGCTGGACTTTGCCCGAAGCTACGCACCGCTGGTAAAGCAGGCCACGGCAATAATGCCAGACAAACCGGTCTGCGTTGCAACCCTGGGATTAACCCGCAGCCAGACGGCAGCCTTCCAGTTTCATGGGGGTTTGGTACTCAAGCCATTCACCCGTGATACCCCTTGCAGCTGGCTAATCGCCAATGGCGAAGCCTTGCATGACACGGCTAACTTTACGCAAGGCACACCGTGGCAGTTGCGGCGCATCATTGGTCACCCATCAGATCCGGACGAAAATTTATTTTTATATTCTCGTAAACCGGATTAAGCCGCTGGTTTGACCCGGTCGGGTGGAACAGTGATGCTGAAGACAGACCCTTTGCCGGGTGTGCTGTTTATGGACAAACTGGCACCGTGGCGCTGGGTCACGTGCTTGACAATTGCCAAACCCAGACCAGTGCCACCCGTTTCACGCGAACGGCTGCGATCGACCCGGTAAAAACGTTCGGTGAGTCGCCCCAAATGCTCTGGGGCAATGCCTGGACCGGTGTCTTCAACAGAAAATTGCACACCACCATCAGCCACACGCCGCGCGCTGATAACAATACGCCCACCTGCTGGTGTGTAGCGGATGGCATTGCTGACCAGGTTGCCCATGGCACTCATCAGCTCGCTTGCAGCGCCCGCAATCTGGCCATCAAAGTCACAATCAACCACCAGCTGGTGTGGCGCATCGTCGGCGGCGGCAAGTACCGATGACAAGGAAGCTCCATCCTGCTTGATTTGACGTATCAAATGCGGCAGGGGTGTCCAGGCATCCAAGGCAGGTGGTGGACTACCTTCAAGACGCGACAGCATCAACAAGTCACTGACGAGTGTTTGCATGCGTTCAGCCTGCTGTGCCATCAACTGCAGGTAGTGCTGACGATCGGGTTCATCAAGTTCGAGTGTTTGCAGCGTTTCGACGAACCCGGCCAACACGGTCAGCGGCGTGCGAATCTCATGTGAAACATTGGCAACAAAGTCGCGCCGCATGGCCTCGGCCTGTTCACGCGCCGTGATGTCAATTGAAAGAAGCAGCATCCGCCCCTCCCCATAGGGATGCAGCTGGACTGACAAGGTCACCAGACTGCTAGGTGTGCTGCCACGCCCAGGCATGGTCAGGCCAGTCTGGAAATTCCGGTTGGCGAGATAACGGGCAAAGCCAGGATCACGCACAAGGTTGCCAATGGCCTGGAGCACATCGCGTTTGGCATCAAGCCCAAAATGAGTCGCTGCCGTTTGATTACACCACTCAATACAGGCGTTCTTGTCGAGCAGCAAAACACCGTTGGGAGATGCCTGCAGCGCTGATAAAAAGTCTTGCAGTCTGGACTGGCTTTCAGAGACCGCGCTATCACGCGCGCGCAACAAGCGCCGCGCACGGTCAGAAATTTCTCCCCACACGCCACCCATAGGCCTGGATTTATTCAATGAATCCAGGCGCAAGCTACGCAACAAACGACCAGCGCGCCAAGCATCAAGCGCAAACCACAGGAGTGCCGCGATTACAACCCCAAAAAGCGGACCATTGATGAAATGCCATTGCGAAGTGATCACATCACCCAGCAAACCACCGCCCAACAAGCAGGCTAAAAACAGCAACAGGCGAAAGAACATGCGTGACGCTTGAATTGCAAAGCTAGCGCTGCACGGAACTCGGTACGACCGGCTCAGCACCCGGGCGCAAACCAATCGAATCAACCTTCGGGGCAATCTGGGCGGTTATTCTGTAACCAGCACCGCGCACTGTCTCAACCATCGGCCCAGCGGCACCCAGGGCCTCGCGCAAGCGCTTGACATGGACATCTACCGTACGCTCTTCTATGAATACATGGTCACCCCAAACCTTGTCCAGCAATTGGGAGCGACTATGAACGCGTTCAGCATGCGTCATCAAGTAGTGCAGCAACTTGAACTCGGTTGGGCCGAGCTTGAGTAATTTCGCGTTAAACGTGACGCGGTAGGTAGCCGAGTCCAGTTGCAGTTCACCCACCGTAACAATGCCAACGTCCTGCTCAGGCGCGCGTCGCCTAAGCACCGCACGAATACGCGCCAGCAACTCTTTGGTAGAAAACGGCTTGGCAATATAGTCATCCGCCCCCGCATCAAGCCCAGCGACGCGGTCGGTCTCGTCGCCACGCGCGGTCAACATGATGATGGGAACCGCTTTCGTGCGGGGATGTGCACGCCAGCGTTTCGCCAGCAACAAGCCACTTTCACCCGGCAGCATCCAGTCCAGCAAGATGACATCCGGCAAGACAGCATCAAGCTCAGCCTGTGCCGTGGCACTGTCCATGGCCCAGATCGGGCGAAACCCGCTGTGGCGCAAATTGACAGAAATCAGCTCGGCAATAGCAGGCTCATCTTCAACAATCAGCACGCCAGGAACATTTCTCATTTCACTACCGATTCAATTTGATCCAGCGGCGTATGACGAACGTCGGCCCCCTTGACGATGTAAATGATCAACTCGGCGATATTCTTGGCATGGTCGCCAATGCGCTCAATCGCCTTAGCAAGAAACAGCAAGTCCAGGCTTGGCGAGATCATGCGCGGGTCTTCCATCATGTAAGTGATGAGCTTGCGCACAAAACCATCAAACTCCCGGTCTATCTGATCATCCTCTTTCAGGATTGCCAAGGCGACCGTCGTGTCAAGCCTTGCAAATGCATCGAGTGACTTGCGCAGCAGGGCAGAGGCCATGTCTGCAGACACCCGCAACTCCAGCGAAGGCAAGGTGCGAGGCGCGCCACTGTCAACAATAGAGCGCACCATGCGCGCAATTTTGGCGGCCTCGTCGCCTGCACGCTCCAGATTGGCGGTGGCCTTGGAAATCGCCATAAGCAAGCGCAAATCACGCGCTGTTGGCTGACGCCGGGCGATGACGCTCGATATTTCACGGTCGATGTCCACCTCCATGGCATTGACCTTGACTTCAGCGGCGGTGACTTGATTGGCCACATCCGCACTGAACTGTGACAAGGCATAGACGGCATGGTGAATCTGCACTTCAACCAGTCCCCCCATTTCCATCATCTGGGAAGATACGGCATTGAGTTCGCTATCGAACTGTGTGGAAAGATGCTTATCAGTCATGTTGTTTGTTCCTCAATTTGGCAGTAGCTTGCTATTAGCCAAACCGGCCGGTGATGTAGTCTTCAGTTTCCTGACGATTGGGCTTGAAAAAGATTTGCTCGGTAGCCCCAAATTCGATCATGTCGCCAAGGTACATGTAGGCGGTGTAGTCGCTGCAACGTGCTGCCTGCTGCATGTTATGGGTCACGATGACCACGGTGTAGTCGGCCTTGAGTTCGATGATCAGCTCTTCAACTTTGGCCGTGGAGATCGGGTCCAAGGCAGAGCAAGGTTCATCAAGCAACAA
>JBBQZI010000012.1:0-28442 GCA_038207855.1 Burkholderiales bacterium | reverse complement strand
CAGCCGCATTTATGACTTTTGCGCCGCCATTGTCGATGCCACTGCTGACTTGGCGATGGCCTTCAAGCCGCAAATTGCCTACTTTGCCGCGCATCGGGCCGAAGACCAATTAGAGCGGCTGATGCGTCACATGCGCAGCACTGCGCCACAGGTTCCGGTGATTCTGGATGCCAAGCGTGGCGACATTGGCAGCACCGCCGAGCAGTACGCCATCGAGGCGTTTGAGCGCTACGGGGCCGATGCCGTCACGCTGTCGCCGTTCATGGGCTTTGATTCGGTGCAGCCGTATTTGAAGTACCACAACAAGGGCGCGTTTTTGCTGTGCCGCACCTCCAACCCCGGTGGCAATGATTTTCAGGCGCAGCGCTTGGCCAGCGTGCCCGGCACGCCGCTGCTGTATGAGTACATTGCGCAGTTGGCACAGGGGCCGTGGAACCTCAATGGCCAGCTGGGGCTGGTGGTGGGTGCGACTTATCCGGCTGAAATCGAGCGGGTACGTGCCTTGGCCCCGACGCTGCCGCTGCTGATTCCGGGTGTCGGTGCGCAAGGTGGCGATGCGCTGGCAACCGTCAAGGCGGGTTGGCGCGAAGCCGCGCCGATTATTGTCAACTCATCGCGCGCTATTTTGTATGCCTCATCAGGGGCTGACTTTGCCGCTGCAGCGCGCCGCGAAGCGCTGAAAACGCGCGACCTGTTGGCGCACGCCAGGTTATAAGGAAAAAATGCCTCTAGCCCTTGTTGGATAAGCGTAAATAGCTATAATTAAGATAGCAAAAAAGGGGAGATTGGCAAGCGGTTGCTTAACGTCAAATACGATATTTCATGCTTTAGGGTATCTGTGCCACGAACGTTAGGCCTCGCGGCTTGGCGCTGTTTTGCCGCTCGCCGCCAGCCGTTGCGTCTGGGGTGTTGCCAGCAGTTGTGCCCGCAGGCCCAGCGGCGCGCTGTCAAACAGTGCGCTGTCCATGGCCTTGAGTTGCGGGCTGATCAGCGGCACAAAATCCATCTGTGCCAGCACATCGCGCTGTAAGTCCACACCGGGTGCCAGCTCGATGAGTTCCAACGCAGGCTGCGCAACGCTGCCGGTCAGCCGCAGCACGCAGCGTTCGGTCACATACAACACCTGTTGGCCGCGCCGGATGGCCTCGCGCGCGCTGAAGCTGCGGTGCTCTACTTGTTGCACAAACTTGTGCTGGCGGCCCTCGCAATGGATCTGCAGTTGTGCATTGGCAATGCCGATTTGCAGACCATCGGCGGTGAAGGTGCCGACAAACACCACTTTCTTGGCGTTTTGACTGATGTTGATAAAGCCGCCGGCACCGGCTAGGCGGGTACCAAACTTGCTGACGTTGAGGTTGCCCTGGGCATCGGCCTGGGCCAGTCCCAGAAAAGCCACATCAACCCCGCCGCCATCGTAAAAGTCAAACTGGCTGGGCTGGTCGATCACCGCCTGGGCGTTCACGGCAGCGCCAAAACTCAAGCCGCCAGCCGGGATGCCGCCAATCACGCCCGGCTCAGCAGTGAGGGTCACCAGGTCAAAAATTTGTTCTTCGGCCGCAATGGTGGCCACGCCTTCGGGCATGCCAATACCCAGGTTGACGATGTCATTGGGCTTGAGTTCCAGCGCAGCGCGCCGGGCAATCACCTTGCGCTCCGACAGTGCCATTGGCGCAATCTGATCGATTGGCACCCGAATTTCGCCCGAATAGGCAGGGTTGTAGGCCTCCGAGAAGGTCTGCATGTGGTGCGCCGGGTCAGTTGCAATCACGACGGCATCGACCAGTACGCCGGGCACCTTGACGCTGCGTGGGTGCAGGGTGTTGTGCTCGGCCAGTCGCTCGACCTGGGCAATCACGATGCCGCCGCTGTTGTGCGCCGCCATGGCAATCGCCAAGGCTTCGAGCGTGAGCGCTTCGCGCTCCATGGTCAGGTTGCCATCGCGGTCGGCGGTGGTGGCGCGGATGATGCCCACGTTGATCGGGAAGGCCTTGTAAAACAGGTAGTCGCGTCCGTCAATGTGCATGCGCCGCACCAGCTCTTCAGTGGTGCAAGCGTTGATCTTGCCGCCGCCGTGAATGGGGTCGACAAAGGTGTCAAGCCCGACATGCGTCAGCGTGCCGGGCTTACCGGCCGCAATGTCGCGAAACAGGTGGGTGATCACGCCTTGGGGCAGGTTATAGGCCTCAATCAGATTGTCGACCGCCAGTTTTTGCAAGCTTGGCACCAGTCCCCAATGCCCGCCAATCACGCGCCGCACCAAGCCCGGGTGGCCAAAGTGGTTGAGCCCCCGGCTTTGCCCGTCGCCTTGTCCGGCGGCATAGACCAGCGTCAGGCGTTGTGGCGAACCCAAGCCGGTCTCGGTTTGCGTCTGTAAAAAGCGCTGCTCCAGCGCAACTGCAATTTCTTCGGCAAAGCCAATGCCAACAAAGCCGCCGGTGGCCAGCGTGTCACCGTCGTGAATCAGCAGCACTGCTTCAGCCGCGCTGACGACCTTGCTGCGCTTTGCAGCGGTGGCGTTAAGCCCATTGAACGGGGTATGCACAACAGTCTCCTGAAAAAAAGATGTCTGTTTGACAGTTCGCAAGCGGGGTTAATCGTTGTCAGGCTATGGTCTACCGGACTTTAGTCTGTTAATCTAACCATTGGTTATTTTTTACTCAAGGAGAATTTCAAAATGTCACCAGTCAATCAAGTATCAGCCCAACTCCAACAACAAGCGGTTAACGATATCAAGGCCGTCATTGCCGATGCGGAAGAAATGTTGTCCGCCACAGCCGATCAGGCCGGCGAAAAAGTCGCTGGTTTGCGGGCCCGGATTCAAACGCGCCTGCATGATGCCAAGGTTCGCTTGGTGGACGCTGAGGCCGTTCTGGTCGCAAAAACCAAAGCTGCTGCCCGCGCCACCGATTCTTATGTGCACGAGTCGCCCTGGGTGGCGGTGGGCGTGGCCGCTGGCGTTGGTTTTTTAGTGGGTGTGGTGCTGGGTCGTCGTTAAGCGCACGATCAGTCCGTGCTGAAAAACACCGCAACCACGCTGCTGACAGCGGTTCAATCCCGGCTGGAGTTGGTCGGCAATGAACTGCAGGTTGAAAAGCATCGGGCGCTGCAGCAGTTGATGCTGCGCTTGGCGCTGGGTTTTTGTCTGGGGCTGGCCATCTTGCTGCTGGTTGGCTTGGCACTGGTGGTTTGGTGGGATTACCGTTTGACGGTATTGGTCATTTGCACCAGTTTGGTGGTAGCGCTTGCCGCCTATTTGTACGGTGTATTGCGCCGCTTGCTGGATCGATCCGAGCCGGTGTTTGCGGCCAGTCTGGCCGAGTTGCAAGAGGATTTGCGGCAACTGCGGGCGGCATCCGGACATGAATAAGCCGCTGGCCGAGCTTTATCTGGAGCGTGGCCGTTTGCTGGAGCGCATCGCCCATCAGCGTGTTGCGGTGGCTCAACAACTCGCACCCTTGCAGCATGCCGCCGAGGTGGGTAGTCGCTTTTTGGTGATGGCATCGCAAGGCGTGGCTTTTGTCAAAGCCCGGCCATGGGTGGTCGCGCTGACGGTGTCAATCTTGCTGATTGCCAAGCCGCGCCGGGTCTTGCCCTGGGTGCTTCGGGGTGTCGGCCTTTGGCGAGGCTGGCGTGCGCTGCAAGCGGCGATTCCACCGAGGGTTTGGGCCGTTGCCAGTCAACTGCTACAGCGTCAGCGGTAGCCGAAGCCGAAGGCCGCGGCCGTACGCGGCCAGCCTCACCCTGGTAACAGACGGCGCAGGTACTTGCCGGTATGACTGGCCGGATTTTGTGCCAGCGCCTCCGGCGTGCCAACCCCCACCACGGTGCCACCGCCACTGCCACCTTCGGGACCCATGTCGATCAGCCAGTCGGCGGTTTTGATGACATCCAGGTTGTGTTCAATCACCACGATGGTGTTGCCCGCATCGCGCAACTGGTGCAGCACTTTGAGCAGCAGCTTGATGTCGGCAAAGTGCAGCCCGGTGGTGGGCTCATCCAAGATGTAGAGCGTGCGGCCGGTGTCGCGTTTGGAGAGTTCCAGTGCCAGCTTGACGCGCTGCGCCTCGCCGCCTGAGAGCGTGGTGGCCGCTTGTCCCAGGCGGATGTACGACAGGCCCACGTCCAGCAGCGTGTGCAATTTGCGCGCAATGCTGGGGACGGCCTTAAAGAACTCGTGAGCCGCTTCCACCGTCAGATCAAGAATTTGCGCGATGTTTTTGCCCTTGTAGAGCACCTCCAGCGTTTCGCGGTTGTAGCGTTTGCCAGCGCAGACATCGCAAGGCACGTACATGTCGGGCAAAAAATGCATCTCGACCTTCACCATGCCATCGCCTTCACAGGCTTCACAGCGGCCACCACCGGATGCCTGGCTGACGTTGAAGCTGAAGCGCCCCGGGCCGTAGCCGCGTTCGCGCGCCGTTGGCACTTCGGCCATCATCTCCCGAATCGGGGTGAACAAGCCGGTGTAGGTGGCCGGGTTGGAGCGCGGCGTGCGGCCAATCGGTGACTGGTCGACGTTGATGACTTTGTCAAAGTACTCAATGCCCTCAATGGCCGCGTGCTCGGATGGTTCGTCGTGGGCGCGGTAAATGGTGCGCGCCACCGCCTTGTAGAGCGTGTCGTTGACCAGTGTCGATTTGCCCGATCCAGACACACCGGTGACGCAGGTGAACAGCCCAACCGGGAAAGCGACATCGACGTTTTTCAGATTGTGGCCGCTGGCCCCGATGACCTTGAGGGATTGCAGCTCGCCTTGCGTGGATAAATGCACGGCTTCGCGGGCGGCGCGACGCACTGCGGCCGGGCTGGGGGCAAAGCGTGCGGGCTTGACTTTGGCTGGTGCGTGGGTCGGCTCGCAGGCCAGCCAGGCGGTGCGGTGTTGTGGCACCTCGATCTTCAGCGTTTGCGCCAGATACTGGCCGGTAATCGATGCCGGGTTGGCTTTGACTTCGTCAAACGTGCCTTGCGCCATGACGCGGCCACCGTGTACGCCGGCCCCCGGCCCCATGTCGATGATCTGGTCGGCCGCGCGCATCATGTCTTCGTCGTGCTCGACCACCAGCACGCTGTTGCCAATGTCGCGCAGGTGCTTGAGGGTGTCGATCAGGCGGTCGTTGTCGCGCTGGTGCAGGCCAATGCTGGGCTCGTCGAGCACATACATGACGCCGGTCAGGCCCGAGCCAATCTGACTGGCCAGCCGGATGCGCTGCGATTCGCCACCGCTCAAGGTTTCGGCGCTGCGGTCCAGGCTCAGATAGGTCAAGCCGACATCGTTGAGAAACTTCAGGCGCAGGCTGATTTCGCGGATCACCTTGGCGGCAATATCGCCTTTGGCCCCGTGCATGGTCAGGCCTTTGAAGTAATCAAAACACTCGGCCAGCGTTAAATGGCTGAGCTCAAAAATGGCACGAGCCTGAGTGTCCTCGCCAATTTTGACGTGACGGGCCTCAATGCGCAATCGGCTACCGCCGCAGTCCGGGCAAAGCTGCACGCTGCGCAGGCGCGCCAGGTCTTCGCGCACCACGGCCGAGTCGGTTTCGCGCCAACGCCGCTGCATGTTGGGAATGACGCCTTCAAAAGGGTGTTTTTTGCTGACTTTTTTGCCGCTGGCACCCGGCGCATCCATCAGGTAGGCAAATTTGATTTCTTCATCACCGGAGCCGTACAGCACGGCGTTGCGGGTCGTCTCTGGTAGCGACTCAAAGGCCTGGTCAATGTCAAACTGGTAGTGCGCGGCCAGACTCTCCAACATGGCAAAGTAGTAGGCGTTGCGCCGGTCCCAGCCCTTGATGGCCCCGCTGGCCAGGCTTAAAGACGGAAACGCCACCACCCGCGCCGCATCGAACACATCTTGCGCGCCCAAGCCGTCGCAGCTTGGGCAAGCGCCCACAGGCGAGTTGAAAGAGAACAGTCGCGGCTCGAGTTCGGCAATGGAGTAGCTGCACACCGGGCAGGCGAACTTGGCGTTGAATATATGCTCTTTCGGGCTGTAACCCTCGTCGTTATTGCGTAGTGTGCTATTTATTTCGATAGCAATGGCGCGCCCGTTGGCAAGCCTCAGGGCGGCCTCGAAGCTCTCGGCCAAGCGTTGTTTGAGGGCATCAAAGTCGGCGCGGGCGGTGATGCTGGCGCCGTCCACCAACACGTCGTCGTCGTTGGCCGCACTGACAGGTAGCGCAGGCGGTGGTGCGTGGCGCACCTTGATGCGGTCAATCACCACGTCAATGTCGTGTTTTTCGGTTTTCTTCAGAGTCGGCAGTTGGTCAAATTCATAGGCCACGCCATTGATGCGAAAGCGCACATAACCCTGTGCCTGCATGTCGGCAAATACCTCCAGAAACTCCCCTTTTTTCTCGCGTGCCAACGGGGCCAGAATCATCAGCCGGGTGTCCAAGGGCAGTGCCAGCACGGCATCGACCATCTGGCTGACGGACTGGCTTTGCAGCGGCAGGCTGTGCTCGGGGCAGTAGGGCGTGCCGGCGCGGGCAAACAGCAGGCGCAGGTAGTCGTGAATCTCGGTCACCGTGCCGACGGTTGAGCGCGGGTTGTGGCTGGTGGCTTTTTGCTCGATCGAAATGGCCGGCGACAGGCCTTCAATCACATCCACATCGGGCTTGTCCATCAATTGCAAGAATTGGCGCGCGTAAGTTGACAAGCTTTCCACATAACGGCGCTGGCCTTCGGCATACAGCGTGTCAAACGCCAGGCTGGACTTACCCGAGCCGCTCAGGCCGGTGATCACCACCAGCTGGTTGCGTGGGATGTCAAGGTCGATGTTTTTCAGGTTGTGCGTGCGCGCCCCGCGAATGCTGATGGTCTGGTGCTGTAGCGCGCTGGCAAGGTATTTGCCGTCTTCAGGGGTGTTCAAAGGGTGGTCGCTCAAAAAGTGGGGCACAAATGCGAAGGGAAACCCGACATGATAGTCAATGTCATGGCCTTGGCGCTGCTTGAGCATTCCACATTGGCAGATTGGGCACCGTCATTGGCTCGGGCACAATCCAACCTTTGCTGCATGGCTCTGCACGGCCATGCGAATTCGGAGAATCCTTTTGTCACAACTGAATACCTCGCCAGAACCTGCTGTGGCCCTCGCGGGTACAGCCATGACCCCTGTGGAGTTGCGCGCCAGTTTTTCATTGGCATCAATCTTTGGTCTGCGCATGCTGGGCTTGTTTTTGATATTGCCGGTGTTTGCCATCGAGGCGGCCCGTTACCCCGGTGGCAGTGATGCGGCCATGGTTGGCCTGACCATGGGCATTTATGGTCTGACGCAAGGTCTGTTGCAGTTTTTGTACGGACTGGCATCCGATCGATTGGGGCGCAAACCGGTGATTGTGTTTGGCTTGCTGGTATTCGCTGCCGGCAGCCTGGTGGCCGCATGGGCACCTACGCTCACTTGGCTGGCCATTGGCCGTGCCGTGCAGGGTGCTGGGGCGGTGTCAGCGGCCGTGACGGCGTTGCTGGCTGACCAAACGCGCGATGCGGTGCGGACCAAGTCGATGGCGCTGGTGGGTGCCAGCATCGGGCTGATGTTTGCCTTGTCCCTGGTGGTGGCGCCGGTGCTGGCCGGCATGGTGGGCTTGGTCGGGATTTTTGTCATCACCGGCATGCTCGCGCTGCTGGGCGTGATGGCGGTCATCTGGTGGGTGCCGCCGGAACCACTACAACATAAAAATCAGCCCAAGGGTCGTGTGATTGAGGTGCTGCAGTCGGCAGCCTTGCTTCGGCTGAATTTTGGTGTGTTTGTCTTGCATGCCGTGCAACTGGCGATGTGGCTGGCACTGCCGGCCATGTTGGTGCAAGCGGGTTTGCCGCATGAGCAGCACTGGCATGTGTATTTGCCAGCGGTGCTGGGTTCGTTTGTGGTGATGGGGGGCAGTTTGTTCCAGTTGGAAAAACGCGGCTACCTGCGTGCCATGTTTTTGACCGCCATTGGACTGACTGCACTGGTGCAATTTGGTTTGTGGCAGTTGGTGGGCACGGCACCCAGTGTGCTTGCGCTTGGCCTGCTGTTGTTTGTATTTTTCTACGGGTTCAATGTGCTGGAAGCCAGCCAGCCCAGCATGGTGTCACGGCTGGCACCGGCGGCCTCTCGTGGTGCGGCCATTGGGGTTTACAACACCTTGCAATCGCTGGGATTTTTTGCCGGGGGGATGGGCGGCGGTTGGTTGATGAAGCATGGCGGGGCCAGCAACCTGTTTGCCGTTTGCGCCGGTTTGATGGCGCTGTGGCTGCTGGTGGCCTGGCCGATGCAGGCGCCCCGTGCCCATGTGCCGGCACCTATTTGAAGGATTGATAATGAGTGCGTTAAGAATCTTGTCGCGCTCGCGCTGTTTCGTCATTCATGAAGGATTAATCCATGGCCTCTGTTAATAAAGTCATTCTTGTCGGCAATTTGGGCAAAGATCCTGAAGTGCGCTACCTGCCCAGTGGCGACCCCATTGCCAACATCACCATCGCCACCAGCAGCCGGTACAAGAACAAAGCGGGTGAGATGGTCGAAGAAACCGAATGGCACCGCGTGACATTTTTTGGCCGTTTGGCTGAAATCGCCAGTCAATACCTGAAAAAAGGTCGCCCGGTTTACATTGAAGGCCGCATCAAAACCAATAAGTACACCGATAAAAACGGTGTGGAACGCTATTCCACCGACATCATCGCTAACGAAATGCAATTGTTGGGTGACCGCGAAGGTGGGGGTCGGCCGCCTGCAGGTGATGACGAGGAGGGCGGTGGCTATGCCCGTCAGGCTCCTGCAGCACGCCCGGCGGCACCCGTCCGTCCAGCACCCACCCGCCCAGCGCCACCTCCGGCAGCTGTGCGCCCGGCCAGCGGTTTTGACGATATGGATGACGACATACCGTTTTGACTTGGAAATTTATTGATTCGTAAAAAAGGGCTGCAGCTTCAACGCTACAGCCCTTTTTTCGTGGATACATTTTTCCTGTGACGGGTCTGGCCAAATTACTTCAGCAGCATGTCGTTCTTGACCGAATTGACGCCTTTGATCGCACGGGTCACTTCAACCGCTTTGTTGGACGCTGCCCGGGTGCTGACAAAGCCGCTCAATTGAACAACGCCCTTGAACGTCTCGACGTTGATTTCGGTCGCCTTCAGCGTGGGCTCGTCCAGGATCGCTGCCTTTACTTTGGCTGTGATGACGGTGTCATCGAGGTATTCGCCGGTGCCCTCCTTGTTGGATGTTGACGCGCACCCGACCAAAAAGGCTAATAGAACGGCAAAAAATACGGTGGTCAATCGGTTAAACAGTTTCATTTCACTACTCCTTAAGGGTTAAGTTAGTCGGCCTCAATGTGTTTCGCCAGCCATGTCGAATTCGATACAGTTCAAGCGAGACGAACTAGTTTAGCTCTTGGAAATCACAATCTCAACCCGACGATTGCGCTGACGACCTGCAGCGGTGTCGTTGCTGGCCACCGGGTTGGCCTTGCCCAGACCCTGCGTACTGATGCGGGCACCATCGAGACCCCGGCCGACCAGGGCCTCACGCACGGATTCGGCGCGGCGTTGCGACAGGTTCAAATTGAAAGCATCGCTGCCCACCGAGTCGGTATAGCCCTCGATAGCCAGTGTTCGCTCCGGGTTTTCACGCATGAAGACCGCAAGCCGGTCAATCGTGCTGAATGCACCGGCCTTCAATTCGGCCCGCCCGGTGTCAAACAACACGTCTCCAAGCGTTAGCACCATGCCGCGGTCAGTCTGCTTGGCTTGAAGCTCGGCCAACTCGTTCTGCAGCTTGGTAACTTTGGCCTTGGCGGCTTCGGCTACAGAGAGTTGCTGTTCTGCCAGTTTGCGCGATTGCTCGGCCATTTGACGGTCTTTTTCGGCCTGTTCGCGGGATTTTCCGGCCTGCTCGCGAGCTTTTTGTGCTTCAGCCGCACTTTTTTCCGCGTCACGAACGCGCGCGCTCATGAGAATTTGATCACGTTGCGCACTGGCACTGCCCACCGCCTTTTCGGCGCGTGCAATCTCTCCGGCCTGTAGCGCTGTTGCGGATTTTTGACGCGCCAGATAAGCGTAGTGCTCGACGGCAGAGATGTCATTGCCAGCCTTCAACTCAGACTCGGCTTGCTGTAAAGCTACTTGGGCGCTGCGCAGCTCCAGCGGCGCACTGCGCGCCGTGTCGGCATCGCCAGATGCACGGCTGTAAATGGCACGCGCTTCATCGAGCGCAGCATTGCTAGTGGGGGCAGAGGCGCAGCCTGCCAGGACAGCGGCAGCAACGGTGGCCAGAGCCAGGGATGGTCGGGAAAAACGGGAATGAATCATGTTGGTTTCCTTGGAAATTGTTTGGCAGAGCCCCAATTCTTGGGGTCATGAAAAAATGATGCGTGAGTTAGTTCGCCGGGGCGTTGGTGATTTCTCGCTGAAGCACGGCATTGGAGCGCTGCAACTCGGTGGCCGCCTTGCGGGAGCGCTCGGCCCGCGCTTTGCGCTCGGCCAGTTCGGCATCCACAGCGGCTTCTTCCGCCAATCGACGAGCTTGGCTGAACTGCTCTGTACCCACAGCGGCTTCAGCTCGCACCAGTTTGTCTCGCGCCGACAGCAGTTCTACTGGCGATAGGTTGCCGGCGCCAGCGGCCTCGGCTTGTGTGATCGAGCTTCTGGCGGTGGCCAGTTCGGCCACCGGTGCGATACCCTTGGTGGCGCAGCCACCGAGGAAAAAGGCGGCAGACACAGCGAGAAGAGTCGCACCCAGACGCACGTTGCGTCGGGTCGATGCAGTTGTTGTTGACATATTGTTAATTCTCCAGAACAAAGAGGTAGAAGGGGATGAGAAATGGAATGCCAGTGCCTTCAGGTGCGCTGATGGATAGAAGATTTCAGTTCACCCAGCAGGGTGGCAAACGACTGCTGGTTATCCGATGCATTGCGCATGGGTTTGTCGAGCAATTCGGTTATTTCACTCAGACCGGCATCGTCTGCCTTCATGTAAAGTTGTCCGACCTTCTCCGCCACGGCACGGTAAGTGTTGTCAATATCAGTGACGCGGCGGGTCAAATCCTCCAGCACAGCCAGGTCAACTTGGTTTAGATTTGTCTTGTTGGTTTCATTTGAGCTCATGTCGTTATTCCTTTAAAGTAAGTGGTGGTTGGTGTCGCCGGTGGATAACGTGCTTAAGGCAGCTTGACCAAGGGCGTCTGGCTTTCTTCAAGCCGGTCAATGCGCTCATTGAGCATCCGGAACTCGGTCAGCATCACATGCTGCAGGTTCTCCAGCCGTGAGGCCTCTGCCTTGTCGGCCATTTCCTGTGTCAGTCGCAACTCTTTGTGCAGACCACGGCTTTCCATCAGATTGGAGATGCGGCTGTACAGCGTCGCCATGAAGAACAGCGCGACAAACACCGCAGTTAAGCCCAGCAGGATCACGCCCATCGGCGCCTGCACTTGGGCCACCAGCAAATTCAGTGCGGTGTCGGCGGTTAGGGCCGACCAGTTGAGACCCGCAAACGCGACGATGACAGCGACGGCGCTCCAGGCCAACCAATGGCTGATTCTTTCCATATTGACTCCTTGTGACTACTTGTTGGTAAGAAATTCCAGTTTAAATTATCATGATTGATAATCAAAGTCTATTAAAGTAAATTCAAATTTACAAAAACGTAAATGCCTAATACCGATACTTTGTTTAAAGACGCTATTCCACCAGTGGCGCTGACCCGCTCAAGACTGGACTGGGGTGATTTCCAGATCATCCTGACGGTGGCCAGAATTGGCCAACTGTCGAAAGCGGCTGAGGCCTTGGCGATGGCGCATGTCACGCTGCTGCGCAAGCTTGCGAGCATTGAGAGCCGACTCAAGGCGCGGCTGTTTGACCGGTCGCGCGGGCATTACAGCCCGACATCTGCCGGCGATGAATTGATTAAGGCCGCTCAAGCGATGGCCCCGGTTGCCCGAGATGCAGAAATGAAGGTGCTCGGGCAAGACCTGCGCCCCAGTGGCCATGTGCGGATCACGGCAGCGGGGATTGTTGTCAGTTACCTGCTGCCATCTGTGCTGGGCCAATTTACTGCCTCATTTCCGGATGTCACGCTGGAGTTTCTGACCAGTCGAAACCACCTGAGCCTTTCCAGACGCGAAGCCGACGTGGCTTTGCGGGTGAGCGACAAGGTGCCCGACTGGCTGGTGGGCCGCAAGCTGGCCGACCTGGACTTCAAAATCTATGGCCTGCGCCGCAAAGGTCTCAAGCCAAGCATTCAGACATTTGAGGTGCTGGCACAACAGAAACGCTGGGTGGCGTTTGAGAGTGACGCGCGTGATCTGAAATTTGACCGGTGGCTGCAGGACAACGTGCCAGACGCGTCGGTGCTGGTGCGTGTTGACAGCTTTGAACACGCGCTGGCCATGTTGCGCGGCGGCATCGGCATTGCCCTGCTGCCGGCTTTTCTGGAGCAGGTCTGCCCCGAGTTGATGCCGCTCACCGAAGCTATTCCAGAATTGCGGACGCCGTTATGGCTCATCACCCACAAGGAATTGCGCAATGCCATGCGCATCAAGGTGGTGATGCAGGCCATCGGTCCGGCGCTTGCTCACGCCATCAAGTTGCATGGGTGAGTTGGCGCTCAGCCGGTAAAACAGACAGGTCGATCATCGGGCACCCGTCGCCTTGAGGCTATACCGCTGCCAAGTTTTGGCAAGTTCGCCGGGTCTTTGACTGTAATGAAGCCTTTTGAAGCTGGTTAATATCGCGTCTATTGGATCGTGAAATGAAGCCCGTTTGGGGTGCGGCTGGTGATGTCAGGTCAGGCTGCCTTTGTGCCAACAACCAAACCTGTCGCTTTTGTTGATCAAGATGCTGAAATGATCCGTAAATAAGCGTTAGTCGGCATACTGGGTGGGGTATATGTATACTACCGCTCCGTTCTGGACGAATTCGGAAAATTCGCGATGGAATCTAGGGTGGAGGCGCTGTTTTTCAAGGAAATGGAATGAAAAAAATGGATTTGTCACGCATGCTGCGCATACGGCCAATGCGAGGTGGCTGGGGCGCGGCGCTGGCGCTGTTGGCCATGTCATCGCTGGCGAGTGCCGAGACATTGAATTTCACCCAATGTGTGGAGCTCGCACTCAAGCAAAATCCGGGGCTTTTTGCGGGGCAGGCGCAAATTGCACAGGCTGAGGCAGGCCTCAAACAAGCCCAAGGCACGCGTATGCCGAAGGTGACCGTGTCGCTCAACGGCGTGCGCACCAATGACGCGCTCAGCGCCTTTGGCCTGAAGTTGGGGCAGCGCGGTGCCACGTTTGGTGACTTTGGCTTTGCGGACTTCCTCAGTGGCTCGAGCGCAGGCATGAGCGCGGGTCAGTTGCTGGCCCTCACGCCAGATGCACTCAATCACCCTGATTCCGTCACCAACTTCAACACCCGCATCGAAGCAACTATGCCGCTGTACACCGGCGGCATGATTGAAGGGTATGTGACCCAGGCGCAGTCGTTTGTCAAAGCCGCCCAGAACGGTGACCAGGCGGCGCGCCAGCAGGTCATCTTTCATGTTCTGCAAGCCTATGACGGCACCCACGCGGCGCGCGCCTACGTGGACGTGGCCCAACAGGGTGAAGTCGCTGCGCAGGCCTATGTGAAAACGATCGATAGCCTCGTCAAACAAGGGGTGGTGGTCAAAAGCGACCTGCTCAGCGCGCAGATTTTTCTGGAAAACGCCCGGATCCAGCTCAAGCAGGCGCAAAACGGCGCTGATTCTGCCGTAGAACAACTGCACTTGCTGCTGGGCATGCCTTTGAGCGAGCCGCTGGACGTTGGCCCGCGTTTCGAGCCAACGCCACTGCCTGGGCGGGTCAGCGATTTGCGCGAACAGGCGCTGGCCAACCATCCTGGCATCAATGCCATGCGCGCCCAGTTGACGGCCGCCGACGGCAATATCCAGGTCGCCAAATCAGGACGTTACCCGCAAGTGGGTGTGATGCTGCGCCAGGACTGGAACGACAAAAGCGTCGGCTTTGAATCTAGCGCCTACACGGTGGGCGCACAACTGTCTTGGAACGTGTTTGACGCAGGGGTAACCAGCGCTGCCGTCAACCGCGCCACCGCGTCCAAGTTGGAGCTGGCCGCGCGACTGCAAGAGGCCGAAAGTGGCCTTGCCTACCAGGTGGGTGATGCCATGCGCAAGGCCGATGAGGCGCAACACCGTCTGGCTGTGCATGACCTGAGCGTGACCCAGGCCCAAGAGGCGCTGAATCTGGTTGAAAAACGTTACCAAAACGGCGTGACCACACTGGTGGATTTGCTGGGCGCGCGTACCCAGTTGGACAAGGTCCGAGCTGACCGGGTGGCGGCGCAATACGACTTGGCTGTGCAGCGCGCATCCGTGCGGCTAGCCGTAGGCAGCCTTGACCCAGACCTGAAATAAACGACATCACTGAAGGCTCTCAACATGCGTGGATTCAAAACACTTTTCATCTCAGCGGCTGTGCTACTGCTTCTGGGTGCCCTCGGCGGTTGTGGCGAAAAAGCCAAAGACCAGGTCGCTGCACCTGTGGGCGCGACCGTGCAGGCCACGGTGATCAGCGTCGACAAAGCCACCTTGCCGATGGTGGCCACGGCACCGGGCAATGTGATTGCCGAGCAACAAGCCATGATCTCCTCACGGTTGATGGGCTTTTTGCGCGAAATTTATGTTGAGGAAGGCCAGCGCGTCACCGCTGGTCAGAAGCTGTTTTCGGTGGACCCCACCGACATTCAGGGCCAGATGGCCATGGCCAAGGCCGGTTTGACCCAAGCACAGGCGGCCCTGGCCGATGCCAAGAACGATTACGAACGTTTTGGCACCTTGTACAAAGACGAAGCCATTCCCAAAATGCAGTGGGACAAGATTCGCCTGCAATTCCAGATGGCCGAGCAACAGGTCGGCATCGCGCGCGCAAGCTACGACACCGCAACGGCGCAGATGCGCTACGCCACCGTGACCGCACCGTTTGCCGGCGTCATCACCCAAAAAATGGCCAACGCAGGTGCCATGGCGGCCCCCGGGCAGCCAGTGCTGGTGCTGGAAAACACCGACAAGCTGCAAGTGCAGACCAGTGTCTCCCATGATGTCTTCAGCCAGCTCAAAGTCGGCACAGAGGTGGGTTTGAACGCGGAAGGCCAGAGCACCAGTATCGTTGGCAAAGTCGCCAACCTGGTGCCTTCGGCTGACCCGATGACGCACAGCCACCTGGTCAAGATCGACCTGCCCAAGAACAGCGGCGTGCGCAGCGGCAGCTTTGTTCAAGTGGCTTTCAAGCTGGGCGAACGTGATGGGGTGCGTGTCCCTGAGTCCGCCGTCCTGAACCGCGCCGGTATCACCGGTGTGTTTGTGGTTGACCCACAAGGCATTGCCAAATATCGCATGGTGCGCACCGGCACGGCCGAGGCTGGCCAAGTCGAGATTCTGGCCGGGTTGAACCCTGGCGAAAAGGTGGTCAGCACCTCTACGGCTGCCTTGCAAAACGGCGACAAAGTGACGAACTGAGGCTGTGAACATGGCGCAACCTCATACTCCTTCGACAACGGTCACAACGGTCACAACGGTCACACCGGTTCCCACGGACGGCAGTGCCGCAGAGCAGGCAGATCACGCCATGCACCTGAACATCGCGGGCCGGATCACCCGCATGTTTCTGGGCTCCAAGATCACTGCTCTGTTGATCCTGACGGTGATCCTGGCGGGCCTACTGGCGCTGTTTGTCACGGCACGTGAATACAACCCGCAGATCGTGGTGCCCGCAGCCAACATCATCGTCGCGAAACCCGGGGCCAGCGCCCAGGAAATTCAAAATCTGGTGGTCAAGCCGCTGGAGGCGCTAATGAACGCGCAGTCGGGGGTCAAGCACACCTTTGGCTACGCCGCAGCTGACTATGGTGTGGTCACGGTGCAGTTTGATGTTGGAGAAAACCAGGAGGCCAGCCTGGTCAAGCTCTACAACCAGTTGATGCAGAACATGGATCGCATCCCCGCCGGAGCGATGGCACCCATCGTCAAGCCGATTAACGTCGATGACGTGCCGATCATGACGCTCACGTTGAGCGCCAAAGAAATGCCCGAGTACGAGCTGCGGCAGGTGGCTGCACGTGTGCTGGAAACCTTGCGCAACCAACCTGGTGTGTCGTTTTCGCAGCTGGTGGATGGTTCCCAGCGCGCTGTCAACGTCTGGATATCTCCGGCCAAGTTGGCGGCCAGCGGCTTGTCGCTCGATCAGGTCAACAGCATGATGATGGGTGCTAATGTGTCCATGCCTCTTGGACAACTGGTGAACCAGAACCGCAACCAGCCGCTGCGCTTTTCGGGCTTCATCGGCAATGTGCAAGAGGTTGGCAATATCATCGTGGGGGCACCTCAAGGCCGCCCGGTATTCCTGAAAGATGTAGCCATGATTGAAGAAGGGGCTAGCGAGGCCGACCAACTCTCCCGTTTTGCCTATGGCCCGGCGGCCGGTGCCGATACCCCCAAAGGCGAAACCACTGCTGTGACGCTGGTGATTGCCAAGAAGGCCGGCACCAACGCGGTGGTGGTAACTTCGTCCGTACTGAAAGAACTGGAAGCGCTCAAACGCGAGGCTATTCCGCAGGGTGTCGACGTGGCCGTTACGCGTGATGACGGTGCCAAGGCCAACGATGCCGTGAATACGCTGGTGGAACACCTGGGCATTGCGATTGGCTCGGTGGCGTTGATTCTGGTGATCTTCCTGGGCTGGCGCGAAGCCGCTATCGTGACGATGACGGTGCCCCTGATTCTGTTTGTAGTGCTCACGGTGGGCCTGATCACCGGGCAAACCATCAACCGCATCACGCTATTTGCACTGATTTTGTCGCTGGGCCTGCTGGTGGATGATGCCATTGTGGTGGTCGAAAACATTCACCGTCACATGCACGTGGGTAGGGCCAAAAGCTTCAAGGAGTTACTGATTGCTGCCACCAACGAGATCGGCAACCCGACCAACATCGCCACCATCGCGGTGATCCTGGCCTTTATACCGATGGGTTTTGTGACGGGCATGATGGGCCCGTTCATGCGCCCGATTCCGTTGAACGTGCCGGTGGCCATGCTCACTTCGCTGCTGGCTGCTTACATGATCGTGCCCTGGGCGGCCAACTTATGGCTGGCGGGCAAAGCCGCCAAGTCATTGTCCGACCGGCCTGCCTTGGAAGAAAACGGTGAGCACCCTAAAGACCGGCTGCAGCGCGCCTACACGGCGGCCATTACACCCTTCATCAAGCACGCCAGTCGCCGCAACATGTTGTTTCTGCTTGTATTGGCCCTGCTGGTGGGGGCCATGGTGCAACCGGCTTGGCAGTTCATTCGGCCATCGGGCATGAATGGTCCGCTGTCACCGATGGGCGTGGAGCTGAAGATGCTGCCCAATGACAACACCAACAGCTTTCTGGTGCAGGTCGATATGCCTGCCGGCACCACGCTGGCCGGTACCGACCAGGTCGCCCGCGCGGTGGGCGAGTTGCTGGCCAGTAACCGCCATGTGCACGACTACCAAACCTTTTTGGGCATGACGGCACCGATCGACTTTGCGGCGCTGGTGCGGGGTGACGGACTCAAACGCGGCGACAACCTGGCGCAGATTCGCGTCAACCTGAGCGACAAACACAGCCGTTCCGAGGCCTCGCACGAGATCGTCAATGTGTTCAACGACTCGCTTGGCGAATTGCGCAAGACCTTCCCGCATGCCAAGATCAAGCTATATGAAACGCCGCCCGGCCCGCCGGTGCAGTCACAGATTTTGGCCGAGTTGTATGGCCCCGACTACAACAAACTGCGCGCCGCTGCCGCTGAGGTAGACAAAGCCTTTGGCGACGTTTACGGCATCGTCAACGTCGACGACTCGGTGACTGGCACAGTGCAAAGCCTGCGCGTCAAGGTGGACCGTGAAAAAGCCATTCTGGCAGGCGTGGCACCTGGTCAGGTCGCCAAACTGTTGCACGACTATGTGTCGGGTTTCTCCATCGGCACCCTGCATGTGGATGACGCACGTGAGCCGATCAACATTAACTTGCGCCTGCCGCGCAGTGAGCGCCAGACCGCGCAGCAAATCCTGTCAATCCGCATTACCAACGCGATGGGCAAACAGGTGCCCCTGTCGAGCATTGCCAGCGTCGAAAGCGGCGTACAGGACAAGCCGTTTTACGACCGTGACCAGCATCCGATGGTGATGGTGGGTGGCGAACTGCTCAAGTCCAGCCCGGTGTATGCCGTGCTGGCGCTGGACAAGATGTTGGAGCACAAAATGCTGGTACCCGGCGTGGCCTTCAAGACCGGCAACCTGGGCTTTACCGAAACCCAGCCTGACAGCGTGATGAACTACCACCTGCTGTGGGGTGGCGAGATGCGCCTGACGCTGGACGTGTTCCGCGACCTGGGGTCGGCGTTCATCATCGCCCTGGTGTTCATTTACCTGATGCTGGTGGGCTACTACAAGTCATTCATGATGCCTCTGATCGTGATGGGCTCGATCCCGTTGACGATGATTGGCGTGTTTCCGGGTCACTGGCTCACCAATCAGGCTTTTACTGCGACTTCGATGATCGGGGTAATTGCGCTGGCGGGTGTTGTGGTGCGCAACTCGCTGTTGCTGATCGACTTCATCATGGACTACCGCAAACGCGGCTACCCGCTGGAGCAGGCGGTGATTGATGCCGGTGCAGCGCGTTTCAGGCCTATCGTGCTGACCGCATTGGCCATCATTCTGGGCTCGGCCATCATGATCACCGACCCGGTGTTTGGTGGCCTGGCTGTGTCGCTGATCTTTGGCACCTTTGCCTCGACCGCACTGACCTTGTTGGTGATTCCGCTGATGTATTACCTGTGGGAGCGGCGTGCATTGCAAGGGTCATAATCGGCTTGGTCGTTTGGTGAGCATCAACGTGCGAAGACACGGTTATATTCTCGAAAATATTCATTAATCCTTATACATAGCAGGAGACAAAAACATGGCTCATATCGTCATCATGGGTGCTGGCATTGGCGGCATGCCCGCCGCTTACGAAATGCGTGAAATGCTGCCCCCGGAGCACCGCATCACGGTCGTCAACACGACCGACTATTTCCAGTTTGTGCCCAGTAACCCTTGGGTGGCGGTGGGCTGGCGCGAGCGTGCGGCGATGACGCTGCCGATTGCCCCTTACCTCGAACGCAAAAAAATTGCCTTTATCCCAAAGGCTGTTACCAATATTGATGCGCCAGGCAACAAGCTGACCTTGGTGGGCGGTGAAACGCTCGATTACGACTACCTGCTGATTGCGACCGGGCCCAAACTCGCGTTTGATGAGATTCCCGGCGCAGGCCCGGTCAAGTCCGGTGGCGGTGGCTTTACCCACTCGATCTGCCATGTGGATCATGCGCAGGAGCTTTTTGCCGATTATGAAAAGTTTCTGGAAAATCCGGGGCCGATCATTGTTGGTGCCATGCCGGGAGCCAGTTGCTTTGGCCCGGCGTATGAATATGCCATGATTCTGGATACCGACCTGCGTCGGCGCAAGATTCGCAACAAGGTTCCCATCACGTATATCACCAGCGAACCCTACATCGGGCACCTGGGGCTGGGTGGTGTGGGTGACAGCAAATCAATGCTGGAGTCTGAATTGCGCGGACGTGACATGAAGTGGATCACCAACGCCAAAACCACCAAGGTGGAAGCCGGCAAGATGTTCGTCACCCAGCTTGATGACCAGGGCAATGTGCTGAAAGAGCATGAAGTCCCGTTCAAGCTGTCGATGATGCTGCCAGCCTTCAAGGGGGTTGATGCAGTGGCGGCGGTGCCCAATCTGTGCAATCCGCGCGGCATGGTCATGATTGACGAGTTTCAGCGCAGCAAAACCTACAAGAACATTTTCTCAGCCGGTGTTTGCGTGGCTATTCCGCCAGTCGAAGTGACACCAGTGCCCACCGGCTGCCCCAAGACCGGGTACATGATCGAGAGCATGATGACGGCTATTTGCCACAACATTGCCGATGAGCTGGCCGGAAAGCCGGCGCTGGCCAAAGGCACCTGGAACGCCGTTTGCCTGGCTGACATGGGCGACACCGGTGCGGCGTTTGTGGCGATTCCGCAGATTCCACCGCGCAATGTGAACTGGTTCAAAAAGGGCAAGTGGGTTCACTTGGCCAAAATTGCCTATGAAAAATACTTCATGCGCAAGCTCAAAAAAGGCACGTCTGAGCCCATCTATGAAAAATACGTGATGGGCATGCTGGGCATCAACCGTCTGCATAAGTAATCTTTTCGATCCACAGGAGTTTTTTACCATGACCGTACAGCGCTACATACTTGTTTTTGCAGGCCTTTTCATCATGATCTCGCTTGCCTTGGGTGTTGAGGGCAGTCCGCTGTTCGTCAGCAAATGGGCGCTGGCGTTCACGGCGTTTGTTGGGGCAAACCTTTTCCAGTCTGGCTTTACCAATTTTTGCCCACTGGGCATCATCTTGAAAAAACTCGGTGTACCCGAGTCACAAATTGGTTGCGCCAACTAAGCCATTGGGAAAAGGTGAGTCCATGGCGGTATTGACTAACCAAGCCGACCGCACCGATATGCTCAATCGGTTGCGGCGCGCTGAGGGGCAGATTCGGGGCCTGCAGCGCATGATTGAGGAAGGTGAAAGCTGTTTGAAAATCGGGCAGCAATTCTCCGCCGTGCGCAAAGCCCTTGACAGCACCTATTTGCGCTTGACGATGTGCTTCATGGAGCAGGAGTTGACCAACTGCATACAGCCTGATGAGAGTCAGAAAGCTGACGTGCAGACCATGCTCAAGGACATGGAAGCCTTGTTGGCCCGCATGGGCTAAATTGTTGGCAGCAGGGTGCTGTCGATGATGCCGCCACCCAAGCACACCTCGCCGTCATACAGCACGGCCGATTGACCGGGTGTGACGGCCCACTGGGGCTCAGCAAACGTCAACTTGAATTCAGTCGGGCTTGTCGCATCCAGGTTGCAGCCAGCATCCGCTTGGCGGTAGCGCGTTTTGGCGGCGAGTGTGCCCGCCATCGGTGCTGCACCGGCCACCCAACTGGCGTTGAGTGCGCTCAGGTGGTGCGACTGAAGCCAGGGATGGCCGTGCCCCTGAACCACCCATAAGGTGTTTTTTTCGAGGTCTTTGCGTGCCACAAACCAGGGCGAATGGTCGCCACCGCCGCGTTGCGCGCCTTTTGCTTTGAGTCCGCCAATGCCGATGCCCTGGCGCTGCCCCAAGGTGTAAAAACTCAAGCCAACATGCTTGCCAATGGTCTGGCCTTGGTCGTTTTTGATCGGGCCGGGCTCTTTGGCGATATAGCGGTTTAAAAAGTCCCGGAATGGCCGTTCGCCAATGAAGCAGATGCCGGTGGAGTCTTTCTTTTTGGCGTTGGGTAGCCTGATTTCATCGGCGATGCGGCGTACCTCGGTTTTGAGCAATTCGCCCACCGGAAACAGTGTTTTAGCCAGTTGCATCTGGTTGAGCCGGTGCAGGAAATAGCTTTGATCTTTCGATGGATCGAGCCCCTTGAGTAATTCATGCAGCCCTGTGGCCGGATTGAGGCGAACCCGTGCATAGTGGCCGGTGGCGATTTTTTCGGCGCCCAAGCGCACCGCGTGGTCCAGAAAGGCCTTGAACTTGATCTCGGAATTGCACAGAATGTCAGGGTTGGGCGTACGCCCAGCGCTGTACTCGCGCAAGAACTCTGCAAATACCCGGTCTTTGTACTCGCTGGCAAAGTTGACGTGTTCAATCTCGATGCCAAGTACATCGGCCACGGCGGCGGCATCGATAAAGTCGACATTGGACGAACAGTACCCGCTGTCATCGTCATCTTCCCAGTTTTTCATGAAGATGCCAATGACTTCGTGACCTTGTTGCTTGAGCAGCCAAGCTGTCACTGCGGAGTCCACGCCGCCACTCAAACCGACCACAATGCGTTGGTGTTGGTTCATGGCTGATTATGTAAGATAAAAAGGCCTTTAGCCCTTATGTATAAAGCGTAAGTAGCTATTAATTTCATAGTGTTTATTGGTTATTACCTGACACACTGGAGTCGGTATGAATCAGCGCCAGTGGGTAGCGTTGGCCGCTCAGGTAATCTTCCATACAGCGCACCACCAGCGGACTGCGGTGCCGATTAGCACTGGCGCGAATTTCGCCGGGTGTCAGCCACAGCGTGCGCACAATACCGGTGTCGAGCGTGCGGCCGGCAACCAAGCCGCCAAGCGCACCAGAAAATGCAAAACGCAAGTAAGTCACGTCTTCCAACGGCTTGCCGTCTTTTGCCGGGCGAACAAAACGCGACATGTACGCGCCCAGCAGGTGCGTGGGTGTAAATTGGTACATGGTTTCTTCCAGCGCTTCGCGAGCACAGGCATCAACCAGGCTTTCGCCCTCGTCCAGATGCCCGGCTGGGTTATTCAAGCGCAAACCCTCGGGCGTGTGCTCTTCAACCAGCAGAAATTTGCCGTCTGCCTCAATGATTGCCGCCACTGTGGCGCTGGGTTTCCATCGTGTAGTCATCGCCTATTATCCGAACAAATGGCAACTGGGAATTGATTGATCTTTGTCAAACGTAATGGGTTCTGTCAGCAAAAAACTGATGTAAGCTCCGCATGTTTAGCCATTTCAATCAATAACAAACGAGGAGTCACCCATGCAAGCTGGTGCTGCCGCCGAAGGTTCATTGGGCAATGTTGTCGCCGCCCCCCCTACCGAAATTGTCAAAGTTGCCCAGCGAATTGGCGTACCCCGAGAGATTTTTCCAGGTGAAAAGCGGGTTGCCAGCGTTCCTGAGGCGGTTGAAAAGCTCATCAAGCTCGGATTTAACGTATCGGTTGAATCAGGTGCCGGTGATGCTGCGAATTGCTCTGACGACACCTACCGTGCCGCGGGCGCTCAGATTGTCGATAGTGCCGCCAAGCTGTGGGCCGAATCTGACATCGTCTTCAAAGTGGGCGTTCCGACTCCTGCCGAGATCGACCTGATGCGCGAAGGCGGCATCTTGATCGGCTTCATCTGGCCTGGACAGAATCCCGAATTGATGCAGCAACTCACGGCCAAGAAGGCTACCGTGCTGGCCATCGACGCACTGCCGCGCATGCTCAGTCGGGCCCAGAAGATGGATGCCCTGACCTCGCAGGCAGGCGTTGCCGGGTACCGCGCCGTCATTGAGGCGGCGAATGCCTTTGGTCGCTTTTTTAACGGCCAGATCACGGCTGCTGGCAAGGTGCAGCCGGCCAAGGTTTTCATCGCTGGTGCTGGTGTGGCGGGTCTGGCGGCCATTGGCACTGCGGCAGGCTTGGGTGCCATCGTGCGCGCCAACGACACCCGTGCCGAAGTCGCCGACCAGGTCCAGTCGCTGGGCGGTGAGTTTGTCAAAGTCGAATATGAGGAAGAAGGCGGCGGCGGCGGCTACGCCAAAGTCATGAGCGAGGGTTTTCAGCAAGCGCAGCGTGACATGTACGCCAAGCAGGCCAGAGAAGTCGACATCATCATCACCACCGCACTGATTCCCGGCAAGCCTGCGCCCAAACTGATCACGGCCGAGATGGTCAAGAGCATGAAGCCGGGCAGTGTCATTGTGGATATGGCAGCTGAGCGCGGTGGCAACTGCGAATTGACCGAGCCGGGCCAGGCCGTGGTGAAGTACGGCGTGACCATCGTCGGCTACACCGACCTGGCCTCGCGCCTGGCCAAGCAGTCATCAACACTGTACGCCACCAACCTGTGGCGTCTGGCCGAGGAGCTGTGCAAGACCAAGGACGGCATCGTCAATGTGAACATGGAAGACGATGCCATCCGAGGCTTGACGGTCGTCAAAGACGGCACGATCACCTGGCCGGCACCGGCACCCAAACTGCCAGCAGCAGCGACGGCGGTTGCCAAACCAGCAGCAGCACCCGCCGCCAAGAAGGGTGGCCACGGGGCAGCCAGCGAGCCCATGGCCGGCAGCAAGCTCGCCATCGTGTTTGGTGTGGCCGCGTTGTTGTTCTGGCTGATTGGTGCCAGCGCACCGAAAGAGTTCCTGTCGCACTTCACCGTGTTTGTGCTGGCCTGCTTTGTCGGCTACATGGTGGTGTGGAATGTCAAACCGGCGTTGCACACGCCGCTGATGAGCGTGACCAACGCCATTTCCAGCATCATTGCCATTGGCGCTCTGGTGCAGGTGTCGCCGCTGGCCGATGCAGTTAACCGGCCCAACGACTGGATCAGTTGGCTGGCTGCGGCCGGCATCGTGCTGACCTCCATCAATATGTTCGGCGGCTTCGCCGTGACCCAGCGCATGCTGGCCATGTTCCGTAAATAAGGGAGATAGATTCATGTCTGCAAGCTTGGCAACGGTCTCCTATATTGGCGCGACCATTCTTTTTATTCTCAGCCTGGGCGGCCTGTCCAACCAGCAAACCGCCCTGCGTGGCAACCTCTACGGCATGATTGGCATGACGATTGCCGTGCTGGCCACGGTATTTGGCCCCAAAGTGTCAATGGCCGGCATTCCCTGGATCATCGGTGCCATGCTGGTGGGTGCCAGCATTGGTTTGTACGCTGCGCGCACCGTGCAGATGACGCAAATGCCCGAGCTGGTGGCCTTGATGCACAGCATGGTCGGTTTGGCCGCCATGCTGGTGGGTTTTTCCACCTACATTGATCCGTCGGCTTCGCTGGGTTACGAGGGGGCTGCCAAAACCATTCATGAGATGGAAATTTACGTCGGCATCCTCATTGGCGCAGTCACGTTTGCCGGCTCGGTGATTGCCTTTGGCAAATTGTCCGGACGCATTGGCGGCAATCCGGTACTGTTGCCGGGACGACATTGGATGAACCTGGCTGGTTTGTTGGTCGTGATCTATTTTGGTCGCGAGTTCATGCACGCTGAAACCGTGGCTGCAGGCATGGTGCCGGTGATTGCCATGACCATTATTGCGCTGCTGTTCGGTGTCCACATGGTGATGGCCATTGGCGGCGCTGACATGCCGGTGGTGGTGTCCATGCTCAACAGCTACTCGGGCTGGGCCGCCGCCGCGACAGGCTTCATGCTGTCCAATGATTTGCTCATCGTCACCGGTGCGCTGGTGGGCTCCAGCGGTGCAATTCTTTCCTTCATCATGTGTCAGGCCATGAACCGCAGCTTCATCAGCGTGATTGCCGGTGGTTTTGGCACCACCAGTGCTACGCCCAAAGCTGGGGGGGGTACCGCTGAGCCGGCTGGCGAGGTGACACCCATCAATGCAGCCGAGACTGCTGAATTGTTGCGCGAAGCCAAAAATGTCGTCATTGTGCCGGGCTACGGCATGGCGGTGGCACAGGCCCAGCATACGGTTTTTGAAATCACCAAGCTGTTGCGTCAAAAAGGTGTCAACGTCCGTTTTGGCATTCACCCGGTGGCCGGGCGCATGCCAGGGCACATGAACGTGCTGTTGGCAGAGGCCAAGGTGCCTTATGACATCGTGTTTGAAATGGATGAGCTCAACGACGACTTTCCCAAGACCGACGTGGCAATGATCATTGGTGCCAACGATATCGTCAACCCCGGTGCCCAGGACGACCCGAGCAGTCCGATTGCCGGCATGCCCGTGCTCGAAGTCTGGAAAGCCAAGACCTCCATCGTCATGAAGCGCAGCATGGCTTCAGGCTATGCCGGGGTCGATAACCCGCTTTTTTACAAAGACAACAACCGTATGCTGTTTGGCGATGCCAAGAAAATGCTCGATGAAGTGCTGACCATCCTGAAAACCTGAGAACTCTGCCTGAGATTGATTGGATGCTGGAGGCAATTCTCTAATCGTCATTAGGGAAAACATAGCTTACAGAAACTGACAATCCGGCAAAATCCTCTTTTTGGTAAAAAATTGGAGCGTTGACTATGACTGATCGCATCTGGCTTACAAGCTACCCGCCGGGCGTGCCCGCAGACATCAATGCAGACAGCTATGCCTCCATGGTGGATGTCATGGAGGAGAGTTTTCGCAAGTTTGCCGATCGGCCAGCCTACAGCTTCATGGGCAAGGAACTCAGTTACCGCCAGGTCGACGAACTCAGCCGCACCTTTGGGGTCTACCTGCAGAGCTTGGGTTTGGTCAAGGGCGATCGGGTGGCGGTGATGATGCCCAACGTCTTGCAGTACCCAGTGGCCGTGGCTGGCATCATGCGCGCGGGTTACACGCTGGTGAATGTGAATCCGCTGTATACCGCGCGTGAGTTGGAGCACCAGCTGAAGGACTCTGGTGCCAAAGTCATCGTTATTCTTGAAAATTTTGCAGCTGTGCTTGAAAAGTGCATGGCGGCGACCCCGGTCAAGCATGTCGTGCTGTGCGCCATGGGCGACCAGTTGGGCTTGCTCAAAGGCTCGTTGGTGAATTACGTGGTGCGCAACGTCAAGAAAATGGTGCCCGATTACAACCTGCCGGGCGCGGTACGCTACAACGCAGCGATTGCCAAGGCCAGCAGTGGAACCCTCAAGAAACTCACCATCAAACCCGATGACGTGGCCGTGCTGCAATACACCGGCGGCACTACGGGCGTTTCCAAAGGGGCGGTATTGCTGCATCGCAATCTGGTGGCAAATTTGTTGCAGGCGGATGCCTGTTTTCAACCTGCCCTGAAAATGATCCCTGCTGGCGAACAGATGAACGAGGTCTGTGCGCTGCCGCTGTATCACATTTTTGCCTTCACGGTGGGCATGATGCTGTCGATACGACTCGGTGGCAAGCTGATTTTGATCCCGAATCCGCGCGATTTTCCGGCCGTTCTGGCCGAACTGGCCAAGCACAAGATTCATGTTTTTCCAGCCGTCAACACCTTGTTCAATGGCTTGGCCAACCATCCGGACTTCGCAAAAGTGAACTGGAAAAGCTTGGTCGTATCAGCCGGTGGCGGTACCGCTGTTCAAAGTGCCGTGGCCAAACTCTGGTTTGAAAAAACCGGTTGCGCCATTTGCGAAGGTTATGGTCTGAGTGAAACCGCGCCGATTGCCAGTTGCAACCCAGTCAATATCACCGAATACTCCGGTTCGATTGGTGTTCCGGTGCCCAGCACCTGGTTCAAGTTACTCGACGATGACGGCAATGAAGTGGCGCAGGGCCAGTCGGGTGAAATTGCCATCAAGGGTCCGCAGGTGATGGCGGGCTATTGGCAGCGGCCCGATGAAACGGCCAAGGTCATGACACCAGATGGGTACTTCAAGTCAGGCGATATCGGGGTGATGGACGAGCGCGGCTATTTCAAAATTGTGGACCGCAAGAAAGACATGATTCTGGTCAGTGGCTTCAACGTCTATCCCACTGAACTCGAAGACGTCGTGTCGCTTATGCCGGGCGTGATGGAGTGCGCCTGTGTTGGTGTGGCGGATGCCAAATCAGGCGAAGCGGTCAAACTGGTGATTGTGAAGAAAGATCCCAAGCTCACCGAAGCCGATGTGCGCGCTTATTGCAAGGAAAATCTGACCGGTTACAAGCAACCCAAGGCAGTCGAATTTCGTCCAGAGTTGCCCAAAACGCCGGTTGGGAAAATTTTGCGCCGCGAGTTGCGCGACAAATAAAGGAATACCCTTTGGCAACTCTCGCGATCGTCAGTGCGCTGCTGGATGAGCAAAAAGGCCTTCTGGAGCAGCTAAAACAACCTCAAAAGCGCATTCGCGCCGGTCGCACGTTTTGGTGCGGCCAGTGGGGCGATCACGACGTGGTGCTGGTACTGTCACGGGTTGGCAAGGTGGCTGCAGCCAGCACCACGGCAACCTTGATTGAGGCTTTTGGTGTCGAGCGCGTTTTGTTCACTGGCGTGGCCGGCGGTATTGGTGCAGGGGTGAAGGTCGGCGATGTGGTGGTCGCCGACACTTTCATTCAGCACGATATGAACTCCGGCCCCTTGTACCCACGTTACGAAATACCGCTTTATGGGCGTGCGACGCTGGACTGTGATGCAACCATGTCTGCTACTTTATTTGAAGCAAGCAGCGCAGGTTTGGCGGGGGTTGGCGACCACTTTCATCGGAAAAGTCTGCTGGGCGCAGCGGACTTGCACCGGGGCTTGATCGCCAGTGGCGACCAGTTTGTCTGCGACCCCGCGCATGTGCAGACCCTGCGCGAAGACCTGCAAGCCGCAGGCCATGAACCGCTGGCCGTTGAAATGGAAGGCGCCGCCGTGGCTCAGGTGTGCTTTGACTATGGCATTCCTTTCGCCGCCGTGCGCACCATTTCAGACCGCGCCGATGCGCAGGCGCACATGGATTTCTCGGCTTTTGTGCAGCAGGTGGCCAGCCCCTACGCCTTGGCCATCGTCCAGCAATTCATTCAAATGCTACCAAAGTAATAGCTGGTTACGCTTTCTTCATGAATACGAAGGGACTTCCCGCTTCCTGGTAGCGGCATCTGGTGCCAAGATTGGATTTTTGGAAGTCAATCTGTAACCTTTAGAAGGAGAAGTCCCATGAGCGAGATTACACGAGTCGGCGTTGATTTGGCAAAAAAC
>JBBQZI010000011.1:0-30990 GCA_038207855.1 Burkholderiales bacterium | reverse complement strand
CATGAGCACCAAGAAACTTTCTACTGTCACCTGCCACGTCATCCATGCTTACGGTAATACTGCAAATAACGTGATTCACGCTTACCGCGCCGGTGGCGAACGCGTGGTGGGCTTGCTTGACAAGCGCTGGAACCGGGCCTTGAAGACATCGCGTTCGCAGTTGGATGCAGGCGTTGCAAGCAATGCCAATACCCTGGAAAACCGGCTGCAGACCTATTCGATCAAGGGACTAACCCTGACATCGGGCACAGTCCAGGGCATCGTCAATCAGGTCGTCAAACTGGCGAATTCCAGCGTGCATGCGATAGCTACAAACGCCAGCCGTCTTGAAGGTAAAACCGGCGCCCACATTCTCAGCACACTTGCGCAAAAGGCGCTGCCGGGTGCTGAAATGCTGAGCACACTGGCCAGCCAGATCGAGCAAAAGTCAGCCAACCTGGCCAGCAAAATTGCCGGAGACAACGTGGTGGTTACCGTTGCCAAACGAAGCCGCACCGCCGCACGCAAACCGCGCATGGCAAAGGCAGTCTAGGGCGAACAAGACCCGGCATTCGCCGGGTCGTTCGACGGATCAATTCGATCAACCTCTCAATCAAAAAGCATGGGCAGCCAGTCCATGCGACAATACAAAACGTTGCGGGTCTTCAGTTGCCTGCAACGCCAGCACCTTGCTGGGAGGCTGCAACACTTTGCAACTCCATTTTTGATCCCATCTGCCTTTCACTGAACTGTCGCTACCCGCGACAGAACAGGCCGATGTCCTAGCGCCCTGGATGGGGTGCCTCTCTATGAAATTTGAAGAATTAAATCTGGCTCCGGCCATCATCAAAGCTGTGCTTGAGCAGGGCTACGAAACTCCCACGCCGATTCAGGCACAGGCCATTCCGGTCGTGCTTGAAGGCCATGACCTGCTCGGTGGTGCCCAAACCGGCACCGGTAAAACCGCCGCTTTTGTGCTGCCCATGTTGCACAAGTTAAGCACCAGCGAAGCCCCGCGCAACAAGTTTGGCGGCGTGGCCATCCGCGCCCTGGTGCTGACCCCGACACGCGAGTTAGCAGCACAGGTTGAAGAATCGGTACAAACTTACGGCAAGTACATTGAACTCACCTCAGCCGCCATTTTTGGCGGTGTTGGCATGAACCCGCAAATCAGCCGCCTGAAAAAAGGCGTTGACATTCTGGTGGCCACCCCCGGGCGCTTGCTGGATTTGATGCAACAGGGCATGTTGGACCTGAGCCAAGTGCAGATTTTGGTGCTCGACGAGGCCGACCGTATGCTCGACATGGGCTTTATCCATGACGTGAAAAAGGTACTGGCTGCGGTGCCCAAAGACAAGCAAAGCCTGCTGTTCTCGGCTACCTTCAGCGATGAAATTCGCGAACTCGCCGCTAACCTGCTGAAAAACCCGCAAAGCGTACAAGTGACACCGCGCAATACCACGGTGCAGCGCATCACCCAGCTGATCCACCCGGTTGGTCGTGGCAAGAAAAAAGCGCTGTTGGCGCACATCATCAACGAGCACAACTGGAGCCAGGTGCTGGTGTTTACCCGCACCAAATTCGGTGCCAACAATGTGGCCGAGTTTTTGACCAAGGGCGGCATCACTTCGTTGGCACTGCACGGCAACAAGAGCCAGACTGCCCGCACCCAAGCGCTGTCGGGCTTCAAGAGCGGCGACATTCGCGTGCTGGTAGCCACTGACATTGCTGCACGCGGCATCGACATTGACGATTTGCCGCACGTGGTGAACTACGACATTCCCAACGTGACTGAAGACTACGTGCACCGCATTGGCCGCACTGGCCGTGCTGGAGCCGATGGCACTGCTGTCAACCTGGTCTGTCTGGACGAAGAAGGCTTCATGCAAGCCATTGAGCGCTACACCAAGCAAGACATTCCGGTGCAAATCATTGAAGGCTACATGCCTGAGCCGGGCGAAAAGGCCGAGCCCATTGCCATGGGCCGCCAGACCATCTGGGGTGGTGCCGGTAAGCCACCGAGCCGCGACGTGATGATGGCCGCTGCCAAGACAGCCCGCACTGAAATGCTGACCCGCGTGCGGGAAAGCAAAGGCCCAGGCGCCAGTGCTGGTTCCGGTCGTGGTGGCAACGGCGGTGGCGGCAATGGTGGTGGCCGTGGTGGCCGCAGTGGTGGCCCGGCTGGCAACAGTGCAGGCCGTGGCGGACGCGGCGGTCGTGACGAGCGCCCCAACAACGGCGAGCCACGCGGCTTTAACCCCGGCAACGGTGACTTTGGCAACGACGGCGGTGGCCGCGAAGCCGAGCCACGCAGCCATTTGTCGGCTGCCGAACAGGCCGTGCGCAACCCGGGTCAACGCCCGGCGCGCAGCTTTGGCGGTGGCGGCGGTGGTTACGGCGGTGCCGTGCCAGTGCGTTCGGCTGGTGGTCAACCTGACCCGATGCGTACCAGCGTCGACGTGATGGCCGACCGCGGTCCACGCCGCAGCAGTGGTGGTGGTGGCAATTTTGGTGGTGGCAACCGCAACGCTGGTGCACCTGGTGGCGGCTTTGGTGGCGGCCCTGGCCGCCCACGTACCGGCACCCGTTCCAGCAGTGGCGGCGGCGGTGGTCGCTCAGGTGGCCCAGGCGGTTCACGCTAAGAAATTTACATGATTTAGGGCGCTAGCCCTTATCCAGATTGCCTGAGGCGCTATTTAATAAATAGCGCCTTTTTTATCGCCTGAAATTAGCCGCGCAAAAACAGCGTCACCAGTGGATACGGCCCGACTTGTCGACTCCAGTGGCCGTGTACGGCTGCATCAAAAACCTCCCCGGCAGGCAATACATCAGCCGAATAAAAGTGCTCACCCGGCTTGAAAACACGCGCACTGCCGTCTTGCAGAGTGATCTCCATTTGCCCCTGCAAAATGAACACCCATTGCGGATCAGTGGTGCAATGAAAAGTGCTTCGAAAGCCCACCGGGCTGGTGCGCAACTGGTAGCCGCCAGAGGCAAACAGCGCAGAGAGCGCCGATTGCGGCGAGCCCTGATCCAGCGGCAAGACCTCAGTGCGCCAGCGCGCCCGGCTATCAGAATCAGTAAACAGAATAGTTTTGGTGAAGGTCGCGTGTGGCATTGGGTCAGCATTTCAAGAGTGAAAAGATGCGCAAATTATCCCGCCATCGCTAAGTGATTTTGGCGCTGCACGACAATACTGCCATGCGACTACTTCACACCATGCTTCGCGTTGGCAACCTGGAACGCTCAATTGATTTTTACACCAACGTTCTGGGCATGACGCTGTTGCGAAAGTCAGAAAACCCGGAGTACAAGTACACGCTGGCCTTTATCGGCTACGGCAGCAACCCCGACCATGCTGAACTGGAACTCACCTATAACTGGGGTGTAGACCACTACGAACTCGGCACCGCCTACGGTCACATCGCGCTGGGCGTGCCCAATGCGTATGAGGCTTGTGAAAAAATTCGTGCGGCGGGTGGCAATGTCACGCGTGAAGCTGGGCCCGTCGGGGGCGGTACCACAGTCATTGCATTTGTCACCGATCCGGATGGCTACAAGGTCGAGTTGATTGAGCGTTAGAAAGAACGGCCCAGTAAATCCGTGAACGCGGAATTCATCGAATACAAACGGTATTGAGTAATCTGCTACATACACGATGCACGGCAGGCATAATTTTCACTACCAAATTACTACTTAATTTATAGCGTATTACGCTTATATTTATTGGGCTAGAGGCTATTTTTCTTTAAATTTCGTGTTTCTGTGGCGAGCCGGGTCACACGCGTCCAATCGCCTGACTCGGCCACGTTGGCGGGCATCAGCCACGAGCCACCGACGCACACCACGTTCGGCAAAGCCAGAAAGTCGGGCGCATTTTGCAGCGTGATGCCACCGGTCGGGCAAAATTTGATGTCAAAAAACGGCCCGCCCCAGGCCTTCAGCATGGCCACGCCCCCGGCTTGCAGGGCCGGAAAAAACTTCAATTCGGTGAAGCCCTCTTCTTGCGCCAGCATGATCTCGCCGCCAGTGGCGACGCCGGGCAACAGCGCCAGCCCCACATCACGGCAGGCTTGGCCGACAGCTGAGGTGTAGCCGGGACTGACCGCAAAACGTGCACCCGCGTTAGCCGCCGCTTGCGCATCGGCACGGTTGCGCACCGTGCCCGCCCCTACCACCGCTTCAGGCACGTCACGCGCAATCGCCTCAATGCAGGCGAGCGCCTGCGGCGTGCGCAGCGTCACTTCAAGCATGCGAATGCCGCCCGCGAGCATGGCACGCGCCAGCGGCACGGCGTGGGCCACGTCATGCAGCACGATCACCGGGATCACGGGGGCATCCTGCATCACTTGCAGAGCGGTCAGGGTTTGGTTTGAATTCAAGAAAATTCTCCGGTTGTGTGGGTTAAAGCCAGCTGCAAGCACCCTGCTCGGCGCTACTGGCATTGCGGCGCATGTTGGCAAACAACTCGCGGCCCATGCCAACACCGTTGGCAGTGCGCAGCGCGGCGGGCATCGGCAACACTTCGCGCATGGCCCACTCGGCGTCACTCACCAGCACTTGCAGCGTGCCAGTATTGGCATCCAGGCGAATCACGTCGCCATCGCGCACTTTGGCCAGCGGGCCACCGTCGGCGGCTTCAGGCGATACATGAATCGCCGCTGGCACTTTGCCAGACGCCCCGCTCATACGGCCATCGGTCACCAGCGCAACGCGATAGCCTTTGCCTTGCAGCACCGCCAGTGGGGGCGTGAGTTTGTGCAACTCGGGCATGCCGTTGGCTTGTGGGCCCTGCCAACGCACCACGCAAATCACATCGTGGTTGAGTTCGTCAGCAGCAAAGGCCTGGTGCAGCGCTTCTTGCGAATCAAAAACCCGGCATGGCGCTTCAATCACATGGCGGTCATCGGGCACCGCCGATATCTTGATGACACTGCGGCCAAGATTGCCCAACAGCAGCTTCAGGCCACCATGGGCGCTAAAGGGCGCACTGGCTGGTCGAACCACGGACTCGTCTTTGCTGGCACCCACTGGCACCCATTGCAGTGCGCCCTGATCGCTGGCTTGGGGGATGGCGCAGTACTCACGTAGGCCACCGGCGCGCACCGTTACCACCTCGGCGTGCATGAAGCCGCCGTCCAGCAGCTCGCGAATCACATAACCCGGGCCACCAGCTGCCTGGAACTGGTTCACATCAGCGCTGCCGTTGGGGTAAACACGGCTTAGCAAAGGCACCACTTCAGACAGCGCTGAAAAATCATCCCAGTCAATCACAATGCCCGCCGCACGCGCCACCGCCACCCAATGAATCAAGTGGTTGGTAGAGCCACCCGTGGCCAGCAGTGCCACCATGGCGTTGACGATGCAGCGCTCGTCGACCACCCGGCCAATCGGCGGGCATTTGAAGTCAGCGCTACCCAGCACCGTGCGCAGCGCTTCACGCGTGAGTTCATCACGCACGGCAGCGCCTGGGTTGATAAAGGCCGTGCCCGGCACATGCAGGCCCATGGCTTCGAGCAGCATCTGGTTGCTGTTGGCGGTGCCATAAAAAGTGCAAGTACCCGGGCTGTGGTAGGCGGCAGATTCGGCCGCCAGCAGTTCCGTGCGCCCCACCAAGCCTTGCGCCGCAAGCTCGCGCACTTTGGCTTTTTCAGTGTTCGACAAGCCTGAAGTCATGGGGCCAGCGGGTACAAACACCGTAGGCAAGTGGCCAAAATGCAGCGCGCCAATCAGCAAGCCCGGCACGATCTTGTCGCACACGCCCAGCATCAGGGCACCGGCAAACACGTCGTGGCTGAGCGACACCGCCGTCGCCATGGCAATCACGTCGCGCGAAAACAGGCTGAGCTCCATGCCTGGCGTGCCTTGCGTCACACCGTCACACATGGCTGGCACGCCCCCGGCCACCTGCGCCGTTGCACCCAGCTTGCGCGCCTCGGCCTTGATCAGATCAGGGTAATGTTCAAGTGGCGTATGGGCCGATAACATGTCATTGAAGGCGGTGACGATGCCGATGTTGGGTGCCTTTTCAGCCACGACCCGCAGCTTGTCATTGACGGGTAGCCCCGCAAACGCATGCGCCACATTGGCACAGCCCAGACGCTGGACACCCGGCGGGCGCTTCAGCGCCTCGTCAAGGCGCGCCAGATAGGCGTTGCGGGTAGCCTGGCTGCGGCTGGCAATGCGCTCGGTGACCTGAGCGACGGTGTCGTGAAGTTTCATGGCTTGAAGGAATGTTGGTAACTAAATTACATCAACAATGGTAACCCGGTTTTGCCAACCTGGCCACGTGGCAGGTGACCAAGGAATCAGCCACACCCACGCCTGTCATACCTCACGCTGGCACTGCCTGCGTGGCTAGCCCGGCGTGCTGGCATGGGTGTGTTTCAACGTAAAAAAATGATCAGAAGAATGATGATCACAATGGTGCCAAAGCCAATATACATAGCAGTTCCATCACGTGACTTACCCTCAACGAGGATGATTGAGTACGTGTTACGGGTTGCATTAAGGCAAGCAACCCGCCTGATGTCTGTGCCCCAGCGAACATAGCGTCACGCTACCCGGCTGGCAAGACAACTCAACGTGTTGGCGCGGCTTGAAAGTGGCCGCGTCTTTATACTTCCCGGATGACAAACATTGCCAGCCTCCGTAAAAGCTACGAACGCGCCGAACTCAACGAAAACGCGTCAAATGCCGACCCTCTGAAACAGTTTGAACAATGGCTGACCGAAGCCATTGCATCTGAAGTGCCAGAACCCAATGCCATGACAGTGGCCACCGTCGGCAGCAACCTGCGCCCGAGCACGCGTGTGGTGCTGATCAAGGATTTTGACGAGCGCGGCATCGTCTGGTACACCAACTACGAGTCCCGCAAGGGCCAGGAACTCGCCGGCAACCCCTATGCCGCGCTGCAATTTCATTGGGTGGAGCTTGAGCGCGTGGTGCGCATTGAGGGTCTGGTCGAAAAAGTCAGTGACGCGGAAAGCGACAGCTATTTTCACAGCCGTCCGCTTGATTCCCGCATCGGGGCTTGGGCCAGCCCGCAAAGCCAGGTGATCTCGGGGCGCGGTGTGCTGGTGGCCAATGCAGCGCGCTATGGTGCGCAGTTTTTGCTTAATCCGCCACGGCCACCGCACTGGGGCGGCTACCGGCTCAAGCCCGATAACTGGCAGTTTTGGCAGGGGCGCAAAAGCCGTCTGCATGATCGCTTGCGCTACACGCTTGATGACTCTGCCAGTAACGTCGCGCCACTGTGGATTAGAGAGCGGCTGGCCCCCTGAAATCGCGCCAGCCTGCTGGCACACTCACACCAAGGCCATCACGATAGAGATCGTCAACAAGCCCAGCACGGTCGACACAGCCATACTGGCGGTGACCAGTTCTTGCGCCACCTTGTAGCGCTGGGCAAACAAAAACACGTTGGCACCCGTTGGCAGCGAGGCGGCCACCACCATCACGGCCAGGGCGTTGCTCTCCCACCCCAACAACCAGCCAAGACCCGCCACCAAGGTCGGCAGCAGCAGATTTTTCAGCAGGCTGATCAACAACGCCTCGCGCAAATACGGGCCCACCCGCACCTGCGTTAGCGTGGCCCCCACCAGCAACAAAGCCATCGGTCCAAACGCGCTGCCAAGCAATTGCAGTGGCCGCTCCACCACCGCTGGCATTGCCAACCCGGTCTGGGCAAATACCAAGCCCAGAATAATCGGCAGCGGCACCGGGTGGATGATGCCGTTCTTCATGGCCGTCAAAATTGTCACCACGGCATTGCGCGGCGGCGTGGCACCCGCCAAGCCAGATGCGGCGGTTTCATGCGCGGCCACCAGTTCCAGCACGATGGTGGCAGAGGTCAGCAGAATCAACGCATGCACCGAAATCAGCGTAAAGAGTGTCACCAGCCCGGCTTTGCCGTAGGCATGGCCAATCCGGGGGATACCAATCATCCGGGTGTTGCTGTTGGGGGCCGCCTGTCCCACCACGGCCGAACGGGTATTGCGGCCCTGCAGCACAAACACACCGGTGTACAGCACGCCGACGGCCACAAAATACAGCGCCACCGGTTTGAAATTGAGTTGCTCAACAAACACCGTACTCATGGTGTGAAACAACAGCGCTGGCGTAAGTACCATGAAGACCATGTTTGACAAGTCTTTTATGGCCTCAGCCCTTATCCATCCTGCACGACCAGCTATAAAACCAATAGCAATCAGTACGACTACGGGTAGCAGGGAGGAAAAAACGGGGGAATTCAAAACAGAAATGAAATCGGGTTGCGAAGACCCAATTTTGCCTCAGTGACCACATGAAGGTCTAGGAGGCCGCAGACAGTTTTGTGCCTGCGTTGACTTGGGTCAGTTTATTTGCGAGCGTTCTTTTCGCTCTCGGCCATTTTTGACTTGAGCGCGCCATAAGCCCAAGCCATGCCGACAATCATCATGATGATTCCAACGATGCTGAACAAACCGTAGTCAGTAGAAAAGAGGTCTTGTAGTGCTTTCATGCTGCGCTTCCTTAAAAGTTAAAAACTGAAAATTAAAAAACATTCAATTTGAACTATGCGCCAACTCCACGCCTGCAAATCTGACCTATATCAAATTTCACCAAAATTTTCAACACCAACGCCGGTCAAAACCTGATGCAACGGGGATTCGAACGACTATTTGGCCACGGCACCACCTTCAGCCGCTGCGCTAACGCAATCAGCACAAACCCCGCGCACGGCCAAATCCAGGCTCAACCCTTGGTAACCCAACGCTTGTAAGGCCTGCAGCGCGTTTTGCGCTGCCAATTCCAGATCGACCGCGTTGGCCTGCAAGGCGCCCACCAGCGGACTGTCTTTGTGGCAGCTTTGGCATTCAAAGTGCGGCATGGCCTTGACGCTGGCTGGCATGGCCTGGTAACGCCGCACGCGATTGGCATCCACTCGGCACAACAGCAAGCCCACTTGGGTGAGCCGGTCCATCAGCCGATACAGCGTGACGCGGTCCAGGCTGTGTGCATCGCCTTGCAAAGCCGCCTGCAATTGGGCGTGTGTGTAACTGGTATCCGGGTTGGCCAGCAGCCAGCGCAGCACCCGGCGGGCCGCACCCGTGCGACGCAGGCCGTGGGCGGACAACAAAATATCAATCGGGTCGGGCTGCGTGGCAGAAAGCGGATGAACAGAGGCCATGGTGAAAATTCGTAACTATTTTTCCAAAAAAGACAATACCGCAATTGAGTTGCATTAAACTATATCGCAATCAAATTGCATTATCACTAATATTCATCATAAATTTGCCATGACCGAGCCAGCCATTCAACACAGCCGTGCCCACACCGAGCACCACCATCCTGACCCGCATGCAGCAGGTGCCAGTGCTGGCGTGGTGTCGCCCAAGCATCGTGCGCCGACAAGCGTGCTGGGCTGGCCGGCTTGGCTGCGCGTGTTGGCTGTGTTGCCGGTCGTTGTGCTGCTGTGGTTGGCAGTGGCCTGGGCCAACGCCGGAGTCAGCCCATGGTGACAGTCGACAACCTGACGGTGAGCTACCGCCAGCACCCGGCGCTGCACCACATCAGCGGTGCGTTTGCCGCAGGATCGCTCACCGCCATGATCGGGCCCAACGGCTCAGGCAAAAGCACGCTGCTCAAAGCCATCATGGGCTTATTGCGCCCGGCAGGTGGCAGCGTTCGCGTGAGCACACCGCGCAAGCGCATCGCTTACCTGCCGCAGCAGTCCGAGATTGACCGCAGTTTTCCGATGACGGTGCGCGACTGCGTGCTACTGGGCTGCTGGAGTGCCGCTGGCGCCTGGGGCGCTGTCAACGCCGCGCTGCTGAGCCGGGTGGACGCTGCCATCCACACCGTCGGGCTGGAGGGCTTTGAGCAGCGCGGCATCGGCTCCCTGTCAAGTGGCCAGTTTCAGCGCGTGCTTTTTGCCCGCTTGCTGGTGCAGGAGGCGGACCTGATCCTGCTGGACGAACCGTTCAACGCCATTGATTCACGCACCACCGAGGCGCTGCTGGCGATCATTGCCCAATGGCACGCGCAGGGTCGTACGGTGGTGGCGGTGCTGCATGACGACAACCAGGTGCGCGCACATTTTCCGCAAACCCTGTTGTTGGCACGCGAACTGGTCGCTTGGGGCGACACCGCACAGGTGCTGACCGAGCCAAACCTGCAACGCGCCCGCATGCTGGCCGAGGCCTGGGACGACCAGGCCGAGATTTGCCACACGGATGAAGTGGCGCAAGCATGAGCACCTGTGCTCACGAAAAACTACGCCAGCCAAACAATCGTTATCTGACCCCAATTAATTATGCTTGACTTGTGGAACCTGCTGATCGGCCCGTTTGCCGAGTTCGCCTTTATGCGTCGGGCGCTGGTGGCCACCCTGGCCTTGTCGGTCAGCGCCGCACCACTCGGGGTTTTTTTGACGCTGCGGCGCATGAGCCTGCTGGGTGACGCCATCAGCCACGCCGTGTTGCCCGGTGTGGCGGTGGCCTACATGCTGGCCGGCTTGTCACTGACCGCCATGGCCACCGGTGGCGTGGTGTCCGGCATGCTGGCTGCCGGGCTGGCGGGCTTGATTAGCCGCTTCACCACCCTGAAAGAAGACGCCAGCCTGGCCGCCATTTACCTAGTGGCACTGGCCCTAGGCGTGACCCTGCTGTCGCGCCACGGCACCCAGCTGGACTTGCTGCACATTTTATTTGGCAGTGCGCTCGGGGTGGATGACCCGGGCCTGCTGCTCGTGGCCGGGGTGGCCAGTGTCAGCCTGATCGCACTGGCCGCGCTGTACCGTGGTCTGGTGATGGAAAGCTTTGACCCGACTTTTTTGGCGGCATCCGGCCAGCGCAGCTGGGTGTGGCAGCAGGCTTTCTTGATGCTGGTGGTGATCAACCTGGTGGCTGGCTTTCAAACCCTGGGCACCCTGATGGCTGTGGGCCTGATGATGCTGCCCGCCGTGTCGGCCCGCCTGTGGCACGAAACTTTAAGCGCCCAACTCATCAACGCCAGCGCCCAAGCGGCCATGGCCAGTGTGGCCGGGCTGCTGCTGTCATACCACCTCGACACGCCCAGCGGCCCAACCATCATTGGCTGCGCCGGGGTGCTGTATGCACTGTCACTGCTGGTGTCACCCGGCGGCTGGCTGCCGCGTGTGCTCAAGCGGCCGCACCGCGTGGGCTAAGTTTTTTTCTCCAACCCAAACTTAAAAGGTATCTCAATGAAACGATTGACATTGAAATGGCTAGCCTGTGCCGCCCTGGCGACACCCCTGGCCTTTTCGGCTGCCGTGCAGGCGGCCGAGCCGCTGCCGGTGGTAGCCTCGTTCAGCATTTTGGGCGACCTGGTGCAAGCCGTGGGCGGGGAGCGGGTCAAGGTCTCCACCCTGGTCGGGCCCGATGCCGACGCCCATGAGTTCGAGCCCAAACCGCTGGACGCCAAAACCATCCTGAACGCCCGCCTGTTTGTCATCAACGGCCTGAACTTTGAGCCCTGGGGGCCCAAACTGGCCAAGTCGGCCGGTTACAAGGGCGACACGCTGGTAGCCTCACAAGGTGTCAAGGTGCGCAGCCTGCCAGCAGAAAAAGGCCACGCCGACACCGACCCCCACGCCTGGCAAGACCCCAGCAACGTGGTGCTGTATGTGCGCAATATTGCGGCATCCCTGACAAAACTTGACCCGGACGGTGCCGCCCTTTTCAAAGCCAACACCGATGCCTATGTCAAGGAATTGGAAGCCTTGGACACCTGGGCCAAAGCCGAGCTGGCGCCGCTCACCCCCAAACAGCGTCGGGTGATCACCTCGCACGACGCATTTGGCTACTTTGCCGCGCACTACCAGATCAAGTTTCTGGCCCCCAACGGCGTGTCTCCTGAAGGCGAACCCAGCGCCAAAACCGTGGCGCAATTGATCAAGCAAATTCAGCGCGACAAAATCAAGGCGGTGTTTGTAGAGAACATGAGCAACCCCAAGCTGCTGGCGCAAATCGCCAAAGACACTGGTGTCACGCTCGGGCCGAAACTGTATGTGGACGCGCTCTCCGGCCCGAGCGAGCCAGGGTCGAGCTACTTGAAGATGATGCACCACAACGTCACTCAGTTGCTGGCGGGCATGCGATTGAACTGAGGTTTGCTATAAATAGAGTAGCTTCTTGCGCAATAGATACGAGGGCTAGAGGGCAAAATGATCACTAAACCGCTCGGTTTAGCTTCACTCGAACATGGCCTCCAGTCCATCGGTCAACAACGACAGCAGCGGCATCAGCCCCAAAGATGCCAAAAATCACAGAGGCAACCAACACGGCTGGGTGTTAATAAGCTGAGGGCAAACCGTCCGCTGAAGCATTCCACCCGCACTTGCGCACTAGCTTGGCGTGCCCCTCAAACGCAGCAACATGTCCTTGAGTGTGATGTACTGAACCACTCGGAGAAGGCGAGCTTCAACAGCCGTGTAAACGGCGCGTTCTGATGGTGTTTTTTTTGTACCTGCTTCGTGTTCCGCAACGATGATTGCGAAAGCCTTTTCCACGCGGGAAGTCACTTCTTTCACGATACGTCTTGCGGCAGATTCTGGCATCCCGAGCTGCTGCGCTGCGGCCAATACAGCACCCAAGGTCACGTCGCCAAAGGTCCGTGCGCCGGGTAGCGGGAAGGTCATCTGCACTTGATTCCAGGTGGCGCGCTCGTCTGCGAATGTTTTGGTGTGGTAGCTTCCTGTGCACAGTAGGTCGTAGTGCGGTGCCAACCAAATGCCGTCAGGGCGAACATGGAAAGAGAGGTTTTTTAGGTGGCAGTCGTCGTTCCCAACCAGGATGTTGAAAACCAGCCAGCGGAACAGCCCATTGCGTGTTGCCAGCTTGTTGGTTGTCCGGTCAATGACTTGCGAGAGGGCCTCCAGTGTTGCGCCTGAGTGTTTGAACGTGCGGTCTTTATTCAGCAGTTGGCAGGCGTCAATTATGTGCAACCGACTGGCCTTTGGGGCCGTCAAGCGGTCAGTAGTGCGTAGAGATTTTTTATCGACAACCCTGTCGAACCGTTCGATGAGGTACACCGGCTCAGGCACATACCGCATATCGACAAACGGGACGTTCAAGCGAGCCGCTTTCGCGAGTCGCATGGTGAAAAACTCGTTGAACACCGAGGCTGGATATGTCGAGGTGTCTGGATGGTCGGGTTTGAGAATGTACGTCGAGGGCGTGGCGCCTACAGGCTCGTAAAGCGCAGCCCCTTTAACGACCACTAGCATCTTGTGCTGTGCGCCCGCCATTGACATTCGCTTGGGTGCTCCCTTTGAAAGCGTTTGCTTGGGAAGGTCCCGAATTCGCTGACTCAAAGATTCGTTTGTCAGCTCGCTCAAGGTGAACTCGTCGGGCAGAGGAACGCCCGGTGGAAGCAGTGTCAGCGACCCCGCGGACTCGGCTCCCAAGTACGTCAGCAAAGCGAACGCGTCTTCATGGTCTTTGATGCCAGCTTCCTTGGCGACGGCTTTTCTAAGCAACTCTTCGGGCAGCAGGTTGTCGAAATACCATTGCACCGGACGCATCGTGCCACCGTCTTCGTGACGCAGTGTGCTGCGCGCAAGCGCTGGCGACAAATCAAAGCTGCGGTCCCATGCGACCCACGCCGGGTCGTAATCGAAGACCCAGAGGTTGTTGCCCTCGCTAAGAGTGCCAACAAGCGTGTCGTCAACGAAAACGTTTAGGCTACGCATGGTCCGTCTTGGTGTTCACACTGTTCGCCAAGCTCACAGAGCTTCGCTCATCTGGGTCTGAACCGGGCGAACCCATCGAGCGCTCAAGCGCTTCCCTTTGAACGCGACGCAACGCAGGCAATGCCGATTCTGGCAAGTCAACGCTAAGAGTGAGCCCGACCTCCTTCAAAAGCTGAAGAACCTTGCCAAATTGGACGGTAGGCTTTCCTTTTTCGAGATTTACTGTGGTCTGCTTGCTCACACAAGCAGTCTGAGACAGGTCGTCAAGGCGCAGCTTGGCGCTCTTGCGCACGGCCCGTAGTGCGAGCCCGAGGTCTTCCGAAGAATGAATGATGTGTTTCATAAAATGCCTACTCTGATAGTCATTATAGCATATGGCAAACTGTTTACAGTGTAAGTGACTATCCCAATAGTCACTTCATTAAGATGCAGTCTCAGTAACCCGAAAGTGACCAGTCCACCAGGCACAAAGGCCAATGAGATAGCCGCAACAGAGAAAATGTCTAATCCGGTAGTCACTCAGTCATGCAATTGGCCGCTTCAGAATTAGCCGCCGAAGCAGGCAGCCAGGGCATCACGCCGCGCACCATGAGCAACCACACCGATCCGCACGCCTGGCAAGACCCAACCAATGTACTCGTGTATGTCAAAAATATTGCGAAAATCTTGTCTAAGCTATATCCAGCGGGCACTAGCAGCTATCAATAAAATAGCGATGCTTACCTCCAAGAACTGCTGGCACTCGATGCCTGGACCAAGGCCGAACTGGCACCCCTGAGCGCCAAGCAACGCTAGGTGATCACCTCGCACGATGCGTTTGGCTACTTTGGTGCGCGCCATCAGATCAAATTTCTGGCGCCGCAAGGCATCTTGCCGGAAGGCGAACCCAGCGCCAAAGACACCGGCGTCACGCAGTTACTGGCGGGCATGCGCTTGAACTGAGGTTCGCTATAAATAGCGTAGCTGCTTGCGCAATAGATACCGGGCCTAGAGGGCAAAATGATCACTAAACAGCTCGGTTTAGCCTCACTCGAACATGGCCTCCAGTCCATCGGTCAACTCCGACAGCGGCGGCATCAGTTCTGATGCGCCTGGCGCGTCTAGCGGGGGCAGTGGTGCCAAGGCGCTGACCCAGGCCGGGTCAAGCTTAAGGTAACGTGCCACACCAGCCGGGTAACTCGCCAGCTGTTGTTCATTACTCAAACCCAGCACTTCGGCGCGGGCACGCCAGGCTCCCATGTGGACCCAGGCGGCCGCTAAAGAGGGCTCCGGCGCAGCCAACGGTTCAGCAATTTGCCGCATGGCATCAATCAGAGGCTGGGGAAAGTTCCAGACCTTGGCCAGCTCGGCTGACACATCGCCGTAGTGAAAACCAAAAGTTTGCTTTTCCAGTTGCGCCCGCCCGCCTTCGAGCACACCCATTTGCTGGTCCAACGGCACCATAGCTTCAGGCATGACAGCGTGCATTTGCAACTGCCCGATGCCATGCATCAACCCCAGCGTGAAGACCATATCCGAATTGACATCAGCACGGTGCGCCAGCCAGCGCGCGGTGCAGGCGGTGTACAGGTTGTAGCGCCAGAATTGCGGTAAATCGACGCCAGAAACCGTCTTGAATGCCCCGGCCACGCTGTTGCCCAGCACCAGGTTGCGCACCATGACAAAACCCAGCATTTGCAGCGCAGCGTCGACCGTACCGATGGTGCGCGAGACATGAAAATACGCAGAATTGGCCAGCCGCAGCAATTTGGCGCTAAGCGCCGGGTCGGCTGCCAGCTGGCTGGCAATTTCAGTGACCGAAATATCGTCTGAGCTGAAGCTGGCAATCAACTGCTGACCGACTTTGGGAATGGTGGGCAGTTTGCCGGGCTGGTCAATCAGGCTTTTGAGTTCCATGTGCATTTCTTCTCTGGTGGTTGAACTGAATTTGATTATGGCTTCAGTTCGTGCACCGCTTGGGACTATGATAAATGTTGATGTACCAACAACCGGGTAAGCTTATGTCAGCCAGCACCAACGACTATTTCACCGATGCCGTTCAGCGTACGTTTTTATTCCTCGACACGCTGCTTGACCGGGGTAACAACTACCTGACGCACCTGGACCAAGGCACGCCGCCATTGCTGAAATTTGAGCATGAGGTGGTGCTGGACGGCCACGATCTGCCTGAAGCTTGCAATTACGCCCTACTGCGATTGGTGCCGCCGGTGGAGTTCCCGGTCAATCCAGAGGCGCGCCCCGTTTTGGTGGTCGACCCGCGCGCCGGGCACGGCCCTGGCATTGGCGGCTTCAAGCTTGATTCAGAAGTCGGCATGGCCATGCGCGCCGGCCACACGGTGTACTTTGTCACCTTTCGACCTGAACCCGAAGAAGGGCAGACACTGTGGACGGTGATGCACGCCGAGGCGCAGTTTCTGGAGGCAGTCATCGCACGCCATCCAAGCTGCAGCGCCAAACCGGTGGTGATTGGCAACTGCCAGGCCGGCTGGGCCATGATGGCACTCAATGCCACTCGCCCGGAGCTATTTGGCCCATTGATGATCATGGGTGCGCCGATGTCGTACTGGGCCGGCAGCTCGAAGCTTAACCCGATGCGCTACGCCGGTGCCACGCTGGGCGGCTCCTGGCTAGCCTCCATGACCGCTGACCTGGGTGCCGACCGTTTTGACGGCGTTAACTTGGTTGACAACTTTGAGCGGCTCAACCCGGCCAACACGTTGTGGAACAAGTATTACAACTTGTGGAGCCATGTCGACACAGAGGCCGAGCGTTTTCTCGAATTCGAGCGTTGGTGGGGCGGCTTCTTTCGCATGACCGGGGCCGAAATCGAAAGCATTGTGGAGAACCTGTTTGTTGGCAACCGACTGGCGCGCGGCAGCGTCATGGCCGACGGCCAGGCCATCAACTTGCGCAACATCACCGCGCCGGTGGTGGTGTTTGCCTCCTGGGGCGACAACATCACGCCGCCACCGCAGGCGCTGAACTGGATCATTGATGTATGGGGTGACGAGCGCGCCATCGCAGCGGCTGGGCGCACGATTGTTTACGTACTGCATGAAAATGTCGGCCACCTTGGCATTTTTGTCGGTGGCGACATCGCCCGCAAAGAGCACGACCAATTGGTCACCTCGCTGGACATTATTGAGAGCCTGCCACCCGGCCTGTATGAGATGAAACTGGTCGCCAAAGCCGGCCTTGACCCGCAGCGCTGGCAAGAGTTGGAGCCGGGCGACTACACCGTGCATTACGAGCACCGCACCATGGCCGATCTGACAGCGCTCAATCCCGAGGGGCGTGACGAAGAAGCCATGTTTTCGACCATCAGCAAGGTCTCGGACTTCAACGCCCAGCTTTACAAGACCTGGGTGCGCCCCTGGCTGCAACTCACCGTCAACCGGGCCGCAGCGGATGCCAAAGGCCGGCTGCATACGCTGCGGCTGCAGCGCCATCTGCTGTCCGATGCCATGCCGCTGGCGCCGGTGATCCGCCAGCAGGCAAAGCAAGCCCGTGCCAATCGGGTGCAGGTCGATGATGACCATCCGCTGCGCCTGCTGGAACGCAAGACCTCGCAACAAATCAACGATGCGCTCAACCAATTTCGCGACCAGCGCGACGCTGATGTTGTAAAAATGACGCGCTCGGTGTTTGGCCCGAAAGGACTGGGCGCCTTCATCAAACCCGATAAGCCAGACGCCGAAGTGGCGTTGGAACGCGCGCTGGCCGAGCTTGAACTGCAACGCGCCGATGCCCTCCAGCACATGGCCGAAGGCGGTTTCCCCGAAGCCGTGTGCCGCATCGTGCTGGCCGGCATGGTGTCGGTGGGGGCGTTTGAGCGGCGCAGCCTGCGCCTGGCACGTCTGTTGGCGCAATTACCTACCGAGTCGTCCTTGGGCGTGAGCAGCAAAACCGACTGGATTGCATTGCTCAAGGAACAAGCCCGCTTGACGGCGGTCGCACCGATTGAAGCTCTTAACGCGTTGGAACAACTGCTACCCAACCAAACCAGCCGCGAAACCGCGCTGGCCGTAGCCGCCGCCGTGATGATGATTGAGCCCACGCTAGCCAATCCGCGCTCGGAAATCATCGAATTTTTAATGGGCACGCTGGGCGCTGACCCCAATCGGGTCATCGGCTTGGCGCGGCAATTGACAGAAGCGCTGAATGCGCCCAGCACGCCGCATGACTCGGTTAAACCGCTGCCTAAAAACCGCAAAGCGACACCCGTTCGCAATATAAAATAGGCCTCTAGCCCATATAGAATATGCGCAAGCAGCTATTATTTATATAGCATTAGTCATGCATGAGTCTGGCAAAAGTTTTGCGGAATTTAGCCACTTTGGGTGCGGCCACCGCCATGCAATAGCCCTGATTTGGGTTGCGCTCAAAAAAGTCCTGGTGGTAGTCCTCGGCCGGCCAGTAATGGCTCTGTGGCAACACCTCGGTCACGATCGATTGCGGGTAAATGCCACTGCTCTTCAACTCGGCAATCAGCGCGTTGGCCACCTGTTCCTGCTCTGAAGTGGTGAAGTAAATGCCGCTGCGGTACTGGGTGCCGCGGTCGTTGCCCTGGCTATTGAGCGTGCTTGGGTCGTGAATGACAAAGAAAATTTCCAGAATTTCGCGCACGCTGATTTGCGCCGGGTCGTACACCAGCTTGACCACCTCGTTGCACCCAGTGCGGCCGGTACAGACCTGCTCATAAGTCGGCTGCTCGGTACTGCCGTTGCTGTAGCCCGACTCGACGTCGAGAACGCCTTTCACACGCACATAGACCGCTTCGGTACACCAGAAACAGCCACCGCCCAGGGTGATGGTTTGCGAGCTTGTTGTCATGAATCGACTCCTTGTTTGGGGTATCACGGTTTTTGAATAAGCATCATGGTAGGGCGAACTGGATTAACGCTGGTTGAAGGTGGTCTTTTTGCAAATTTCCGGAGGCTCAGGTGAAGCGATCGCCCTTTCAATTGACAATGCCATACGCAAAAGCTACATTTAATAACCCGTTAGTCATTAATTTCATGCCGAGTTCGTCAATCTCCAAACCCACAAGCACTGACGTGCAGACACGCCGCACGCGCCGCAAAGATGCGCGTCCGGCTGAGCTGCTGGCGGCGGCACTGGATTTGTTCGTAGAAAAAGGTTTTGCCGCCACCCGGGTTGAAGAAGTGGCTCAACGCGCCGGGGTTTCCAAAGGCACTTTGTTTTTGTATTTCGCCAGCAAAGAAGATCTTTTCAAGGCGGTGGTGAGGGAAAACATTTCGGGTCGCTTTGCCGAGTGGAATGAAGAATTTGACCGCTTTGAAGGCAACGCCGCCGACATGCTGCGCTACTGCCTGTTCAGTTGGTGGGAGCGCATTGGCTCGACCAAGGCCTCGGGCATCCCCAAGCTAATGATGAGCGAAGCGCGCAATTTTCCTGAACTGGCGACTTTTTACCAGCACGAAGTCATGCAACCCGGCAGCGCACTGGTCGAGCGCATCCTCAAACGCGGCATTACTCGCGGCGAATTTCGCCCGATGGACCTGCCCTACGCAGTTTACTTGGTGCTGGCGCCACTGCTCTTTTTGGCCATGTGGAAGCATTCGCCGAGCAATTTCTGCGGCAGCGGCGACACCCCATTGGTGCCTGAAAAATACCTGACGGCGCAGCTCGATATGCTGTTGCACGGGTTTGAAGCCAGCGGTAAACACGCATCCCTTTAATGGAGCAACAGATTCAATGAAACCCAGGCTGAAATGGGCCATAGCCGGTCTGGTCATCGCCCTCCTCGCTGCTGGCACTGTGCGCACACTGAACGCCCGCAAGGCACAACAGAAAGCGCTTGAGGCGCAGCAGATTGCCCAAAAAACCGAGGTTTCGATCGACCTCAACACCACGGATGTGTTCACAGTCAAGCCGATCGACCTGGTGCAAAGCATTCCAGTTGCCGGCCCCATCACAGCCGTTAACACCGCCTTGGTCAAAGCCCGCGTGCCTGGTGAACTGCAGGGGCTCAACGTGCGCGAGGGCGATACCGTCAAAGCTGGCCAAGTGCTGGCGCACATCGACCCAACCGAATCACAAGCCCGCATGCGCCAAGCTCGCCAGCAAGCCCAAGCAGCCAAAGCTCAGGTTGACATTGCACAACGCAGTTTTGACAACAACCGCGCGCTGGTGGCGCAAGGCTTTATCTCCAGCACCGCACTGGCATCTTCCCAAGCGACACTGGACGGCGCGTTAGCCAGTCTTGCGGCAGCGCAATCCGGGGTTGATCTGGCAGTCAAAGCGCTTGAGGACACCCTTTTGCGTGCGCCAATTTCCGGACAAATCGCCCAGCGACTGGCCCAATCGGGCGAGCGCGTAGCGGTGGATGCCCGCATCGTCGAGATTGTGGACAACAGCCGTCTGGAACTCGAAGCCAGCCTGAACGCAGCCGACTCGCTGCAAGTCAAGCTGGGCCAGAGTGCCAAACTGCGCATTGAGGGTATGCCACTGCCCATCGATGCACAGGTAGTGCGGATCAATCCCAGCGCCACAGCAGGCAGCCGTGCTGTGCTGGTTTATTTGGCGATTGCATCAAGCCCATCGCTGCGTCAAGGCCTGTTTGCCGAAGGCACATTGGCCACCGGTACTGTGCGGGCACTGGCAGTGCCGCTGAATGCGGTGCGCACCGACCGGCCACAAGCTTATGTTCAAGTCATCGCCCAAGGTCGGGTGCAGTATCAAAATGTTGAACTGGGCGCACGCAGTGAACTTAACGAGCAAACCATGGTCGCGTTGACAGGTGTGCCCGAGGGTACAGTGATCATGGGCAGTGCAGTCGGAAGTTTGCGCGCCGGAATCAAGGTGAAGATTGCAGCGCAACCAGCAGGAAAGCCCTGATGTGGTTCACCCGTGTCAGTCTGAATAACCCGGTATTTGCCACCATGGTGATGCTGGCGCTGGTGGTGCTGGGGCTGTTCTCGATGCAGCGGCTGCAGGTCGATCAGTTTCCGAATGTTGACTTTCCGGTCGTGGTGATCAGCACGGACTACCCCGGCGCCTCGCCCGAGATTGTCGAGAGTGAAGTCACCAAAATCATTGAAGAAGGCGTCAATTCGATTGCCGGCATCAATGCCCTGACCTCGCGCTCTTACGAAGGTCAATCGGTCGTCATCATCGAATTTGGCCTGCACATTGATGGCCGCAAGGCTGCCGCCGATGTGCGTGAAAAGGTGGCGAGCATCCGCACCACCCTGCGCACCGAAGTCAAAGAGCCGCGTGTGCTGCGCTTTGACCCATCCAGCCGCGCCATCTGGTCGGTTGCCGTATTGCCCGACAGCGCCGACGGCAAAGGCCAAACCATGAACGCCGTCGAGCTGACCAACTGGGCCGAACAGACCTTTAAAAAGCGCCTTGAAAACGTCCGTGGTGTTGGCTCGGTCACCCTGGTGGGTGGCAGCAAGCGCGAAATCAACATCTACCTCAACCCCCGGGCGCTTGAATCATTCGGCATCACGCCGACGCAAGTAGCGAACGCCGTGCGCAGCGAAAACCAGGACTTTCCGGTCGGCACCATTCGCTCCCTGGAGCAAGACCGCGTCATTCAGATCGCGGCACGGGTGCAGCGCCCCGAAGACTTTGGTCGCATCATCATCACGCGCAAAAATGGTGCGGCAGTGCGCGTTGAGCAGGTCGCGCACGTGACAGATGGCGCGCAGGAAATTGAGAGCCTGGCGCTCTACAACGGCAAGCGCACCTTGCTCTTGAACGTGCAAAAGTCGCAGGATGAAAACACCATTGGGGTGGTCGACGGGCTCGACAAGATGCTGACTGAGGTGCAAAGCCAATTGCCACCCGGCGTGAAGCTGACCCCCATCACCGATGGCTCGCGGCAAATTCGTGTCTCGGTAGCCAATGTGCGCGAAACCTTGTTTGAAGGTGCCTTGTTGACGGTGCTGATTGTGTTTTTATTTTTGAATTCCTGGCGTTCCACCGTCATCACGGGGTTGACGCTGCCAATTGCCCTGATTGGCACATTTTTCTTCATGAACCTGCTGGGTTTCACCATCAACATGATCACCATGATGGCGCTCAGCCTGTGCGTGGGCCTGCTAATTGATGATGCCATTGTGGTGCGCGAAAACATCGTGCGTCATGTGCAGATGGGCAAGAGTACGTTTGATGCCGCCATGGATGGCACCAGTGAAATTGGTCTGGCCGTGTTTGCCACCACGTTGTCAATCGTCGCGGTGTTTTTGCCGATTGGTTTCATGGGCGGCATCATCGGCAAGTTTTTCCACGAGTTCGGCCTGACCATCGTAGCGGCCGTGTTGATCTCGATGTTTGTCAGCTTCACCCTGGACCCGATGCTGTCAAGCATTTGGCACGACCCGAGCATTGAGGCGCATGGCAAACACCACCAACCGGTGACGTTCTATGACAAAACGATTGGCCGAATCACCGGCCTGTTTGACCGGGGCACCGACGCGCTGGTGGACATTTACCAAAGCATTCTGCGCTGGGCGCTGTCGCACAAGCTCACCACGGTGGCAATCGCCCTTGGCATCTTCGTCGGTAGCATCTTCATGGTGCCACTGCTGGGCACAGAATTTGTGCCGAAGTCCGATTTTTCAGAAACCAATCTAACCTTCAATACGCCGGTCGGATCGTCGCTTGAAGTGACCGAAGCGCGCGCGCGCGAAGTCGAAGCCGTGATTCGCTCCTTTCCCGAGGTGCGCTATACCCTGACCACCATCAACACTGGCAGTGCCCAAGGCAAGATATACGCCAGTATCTATATCCGGTTGGTTGACCGAAAAGAGCGTTCGCGCGGTGTGGATGCGATGTCGGCGGTACTGCGCCAGCGCCTGCGCCAAGTGCCAGGCATCATCGTCACCCACGTTGGCCTGCTTGACCCGGTAGGTGGACAAAAGCAGATTTCATTTTCAATTCAGGGGGCCGACATGGGCGAGTTGTCGCGTCTGACGGAAGTCGCTTTAGACAAAATTCGCAACGTACCGGGTCTGGTGGATGTGGACTCCAGCCTGAAACCCAACAAACCCACGCTGGATGTGCAGGTGCGCCGTGAGGCTGCCTCCGACATGGGACTGAGCGTGGTGCAAATCGGCAACGCGCTGCGCACCTTGGTGGCGGGTGAAACCGTGGGTAATTGGCGCGCACCAGACGACCAGACCTATGATGTCAATGTGCGCCTGTCACCACAGTCGCGCAATCAGCCAAGCGACCTGGATGCCCTGCCCTTTACTGTTGGCCTCAATGCCGATGGCAGTGCGCGCATCGTCCGGCTCAACCAAGTTGCCCGCGTGGTGGAGTCCACCGGCTCCAACCAGATCAACCGGCGCGACCTGACGCGCGAGGTCGCCATCAGCGGCAATGTGTCAGGCCGCTCAGCAGGCGAAGTCTCCAGCGATATAAAAACCGCCATGGACAGCATCGCCATGCCGCCGGGCTACAGCTACAAATTCAGCGGCTCGGTCAAAGACATGGCCGAGGCCTTTGGCTACGCGATCTCGGCATTGGCGCTGGCGGTGATCTTCATCTACATGATTCTGGCCAGCCAATTCAAGAGCTTTTTTCAACCATTGGCCTTGATGACCGCCCTGCCGATGACGCTGATTGGGGTGGTGATCGCACTGATGCTGTTCAACTCGACCCTGTCGATGTTCTCGGTCATTGGCGTGGTGATGTTGATGGGCCTGGTGACCAAAAATGCCATTTTGCTGGTGGACTTTGCCATTCGGGCACGCGAGGACGGTATGAACCGCCACGATGCCCTCATGATGGCCGCACGGGTGCGACTGCGGCCTATTCTGATGACCACATTGGCCATGATTTTTGGTATGTTGCCACTGGCGCTTGCGTTGTCCGAAGGTTCCGAAATGCGCGCCCCCATGGGCCAGGCGGTCATTGGGGGCGTTATCACTTCCTCGTTGCTGACGCTGGTGGTGGTGCCCGTGGTGTATTGCTACATGGACGACTTGGCGCAATGGCTGCGCACCTTTTGGCAACACCCGGACAATTCCAGTTTGGCCAAAAAGGCTATTGACAGCCGCGCCAGTTAAAATTAATTAAACCCTTAACATACCCCCAGGAGTATCAGCATGAGTCTGCAAAACATCGAGCAAGCCCGTTTCAACATGATTGAGCAACAAATTCGTCCATGGAATGTGGACGATTCCGCGGTGCTCGGCCTGCTCTCCAGCGTCAAGCGGGAAGATTTTGTGCCGCTGGCACACAAAACGATCGCGTTTGCCGACCTGGCAATTCCGCTGCCCGGTGGGCAAACCATGCTGGAGCCGCGCCTGCAAGCGCGCCTGCTGCAAGATGCCGCGGTCCAGCCGGGTGACAAGGTGCTCGAAATCGGAACCGGATCAGGCTACATGGCAGCACTGCTGGCCAGCCAGGCGCAGCGCGTGATCTCGCTTGAAATTGATGCCGAACTCGCCGACATGGCGCGTGCCAACCTGCAAAAAGCCGGCATCACCAATGCCGAAGTTCGCCAGGCTGACGGAGCCAAAGGTGCCGCCGCTGATGCGCCCTTTGATGTGATTGTGCTGGGTGGCTCGGTAGCCGAGGTTCCGCAAGCCCTGCTGGCACAACTCAAGGTGGGTGGCCGACTGGTGGCCATCGTGGGCGAAGAGCCGATCATGCATTGCCAAGTCATCACCCGCACCAACGAAACCAATTTCAAGACCGATGAAAAATGGGACGACAACGCGCCCCGTTTGCTGAATTTCCCCGCCCTCCCTACTTTCAAGTTCTAAACATGGTTGCACAAATCCGACCCTCACAACTCAACGACTGGATGGAGGAAGTCCGCGGCCACGGCAATCCGGTGATATTGGACGTTCGTGAGCCCCATGAGCTCAAGATGGCCAGCATCAAGGCTGACGGCTTTGAAGTCATCACCATCCCGATGGGGGTCATACCGCCGCGCTTGCACGAGTTGGACCCGAAGCAGCCGGTTGCCTGCCTGTGCCACCACGGCGGACGTAGCATGCAAGTCGCCCAATTTTTGAAGGCCCGCGGCTTTCAACACGTTGCCAACATCTCGGGGGGCATCTACGCTTGGTCAAGCGAAGTCGATCCGAGCGTTGCGCGCTACTGATTCGCCAACTGATTTTTACTTTGTCCGGCCTATGAGGGCCAAACCCCAGGCTCACCATGAACCACTTTCGATTGCTTCCCCTGACACTCTCGCTGGCTGCTGCATTGGCGCTGCCTGCGCAGGCGCAAAGTCTGCTGAACCTGTATGAGTCAGCACGGGGGTTTGATGCCAGCTACCAGTCGGCCAAGTCACTGTATGAAGCCAACCTGTACAAGGCTGAGCAGGCACGCGCAGCCATCCTGCCCAGTGCCAATCTGGCCATGGGCATCAACCGCACCAACATCGCCAGCGATCTGGCCACGGTTGAACGCAGCTATGGCAACCAAAGCGCGACCGTCAGCGCATCACAGCCACTCTATCGGCCAGCCAACCTGGCCACCGCCGCACAAGGCAAGAAGCAGGCTGAATTGGCGCAAGCACAGTTGACCATCGCCGAGCAAGATCTGATCGTGCGCGTCAGCCAAGCCTACTTTGACGTATTGGCCGCCGGCGACAGCCTGAATTTTGTCAAGGCGCAAAAGTCTGGCGTGTCTGAGCAACTGGCCTCAGCCAAGCGCAACTTTGAGGTTGGCACATCCACCATCACCGACACGCGCGAGGCGCAAGCCCGCTTTGACCTGACGACCGCGCAGGAAATTGCCTTTGAAAACGACCTGCGGGTGAAAAGAATTACGCTGGACCAATTGACCGGAACAGCGGCTGCAGCGCCCAAGCCCTTGGCGCTACCAGTCGATATTGCGGCTGTCGCGCCTGATGATGTCAACCGCTGGGTCAGCCAGTCCGAAGAAACCCATCCAGCCATCCGCCAGGCCCAATTGGGTCTTGAAGTGGCGCAACTTGAAACGCAAAAAGCCCAAGCCGGCAACAAGCCCACGCTGGACTTGGTGGGCAGCTATGCAGTCACCCAGAACAATGGCTCATCAAACGTCGCCGCAGACTACCGCACCAACGTGGCAGCGGTCGGCTTGGCGTTCAACCTGCCGCTGTTTGCCGGCTTTGCCATACAAAACCGCATCAAGGAAACTCTGTCGCTCGAAGACAAGGCCCGCACCGACCTCGACGGTGCCAAACGCACCGTGGCGCTTGGCACCCGCAGCGCCTTTTTTGGTGTGGAGTCTGGCTTGGGTCAGGTCAAAGCGCTGGAAGCCGCAGAAGCCTCCAGCCAAAGTGCGCTGGATGCCACCAAACTGGGCTACCAAGTGGGTGTTCGTATCAACATTGACGTACTCAACGCCCAAACCGCTCTGTATGACACCAAGGCCAAATTGGCCCAGGCGCGCTACAACGTGCTGCTGGGCGGTCTGAAGCTGCGCCAAGCCAATGGGTCTCTGAAGGCAGAAGACCTGCAGGCGCTCAATGCGCTGCTGGTGCAGTAGCACAAAGGTCCGGTCACCACCATGCTTGGCTCACGCGGGGTAAACACACCCAGGTGGTGGGTCAGTTTTGGTCGGTATTAACAGAGTGGTTTTCGGCGGCTCTTTCAAAGCGGCATTTGCGAATTCGCAAGACGCACACTGCGGTATTGAATACGCTAAGGCCATGCCGATGTACGGCGGCCAAAACGTCAATAGCCACTTTGAGGAAACCCGAAGATGAAGCACCAGCAAGCGCACGCATCCACCACAAAATCGATCATTCCAGTCAAAAGACCCGCGAAAACATCGGAATTAGACGACGGACTGATCAACCAACAAGCCCATGGTACTGACGCATGGCGTGAGGAATTGATTCGCCAAACTGCCTACTATTTATTCGAAAAACGGGGTGGCGAAATCGGTCATGATTTGGACGACTGGCTGCAGGCGGAAACACATGTCGCCCAGACTACTGCCCTGCCGCATTGAAATTGCAGCCTTACAAGATGATCCGATGAGATATTTCAACTCATCAGTTGTTCGCTAATGGAAGGCAGTGGTGATAGCCCATCATCGGCCCGCCGATTTTTTGTGCGCATCATCAACACGGTAATCAACACGGCTGCAGCGGCAGAGCCGGCCATCATGGGCTCGGTGCCAATCAGATTGGCCAAATTATCAACAGCCTGCACGCTCGCTTGTTGAACATAGTCAACCAGCACCATGACATCGCTGGCCTGGATACGGCTGACGTCTTCAAGCTGAACCCTTGGATCTGGCAGGGCGCTGTGAAAGCGAATTTTGGTAAAGATGCCATTGGCCACAGCCACCAGCGACAAAATTCCCAAGGGCTTTACCAATTGTTGCAACAGACGAAGTCGCAACAACAAAGGCGCTTCTTTGTAAACCTTTGCCACGAGCTGCGAGATCATCCGATCTTTCTGCTCCACCGGCGCAGACTCAAAAACTTCGACAACCAGGCTGTTGACATCAACTGGCATTGCCGCGTGGCCTTCATCCAGGTTGACACGCTTCTGAAGATTTGGATTTTTGACACTCATTTAGAAGACCCCTTTCAGATTGATTCAAAACACGACCCCAGTATGCAGGCCCTGGCTTAGATCGGACTTAAATCAGGCTTAAATCAGCTTAAATCAGGCTTAAATCAGGCTGGATGCGGTTCAAACCCAACCTGGTCAGCCCGCACAAGTGGCCTTACGCGGCGGAAAACACCACGACCACGCGCAGGCCACCCAAGTCGACCGAGCGATCTATCGTCAGACTAGCCTTATGTAGGTCGACAATGGTTTTGACAATTGCTAACCCCAGTCCACTGCCTACCCCGTCGGCACCCACCACGCGATAAAACCGGTCAAGCACCCGCCCCCGGTCTGGCTCGGCGATGCCCGGTCCGCTGTCTTCAATGGTCAGCCAGGCCTGCCCCCGCTGGCAACAGATGGCCACGTTGACCGTGCCCCCGACAGGTGTGTATTTGATGGCGTTGTCCAATATATTGCGCAGCAAAATGCGCAACGCATCGGGGTAGCCTGTCACCAGACAACGGTCAGCGCGGCTAACTCCCATGTCAATGCTGCGCGACAGCGCGGCACCGGTCATTTCCCCCAGTACTTGCTCCGCCATGGCGGTCAGGTCTATCGACTCGGACTTGGCACCGACTGTGCTCGACTGCTGCCGCGCCAGCACCAACAATTGTTCGACCAATCGGGTCGCCCGGTCGATGCCGGCGCTGAGCCGGTTGATAGCGACTTCACGGCTGGTGTCATCATGAGCACGTCGCAACATTTGTGCTTGCAGCTTCAAGGCTGCCAGTGGTGAGCGCAGTTCATGAGCTGCATCCGCGACAAAGTTCTTTTGCGCATCAAACGCCTGCGTCACACGCTGAAACAGCAAATTCAATTCATGCACAAACGGCCGAATCTCTTCCGGTAAGCTGTCTTCGCTCAACTCGTCAAGTTCATCGGCCTGGCGCGCCGCGACCTGGCGCTGCACCCGTTTGACCGGCGCCAACGATGTCGTCACTACCCACCAAACCAGCAGCAACAACAAGGGCACCAGCGCCAGCATCGGACTGACCGTGCGCAAAGCCAGATTGCTGGCCATCTGCCGTCTGGCGGCAACATCCTGCGCCACTTGAATGACTTGTGTACCGGTCGCCACCGAAAACAAGCGGTAGGTGGTTCCCCGGGCCTGAATGGTCGAAAAGCCACGCGCGGCACGCTGAGGCAATTCGGCATGGGCGGTCGATTGAAACAAGCGCACGCCATCGGCACGCCAAACTTGAATGACAAAGTCAAAATTATCTTCATCATGGCCCCGAGTCGGCGCCACAAGTTGGCCACCCACCGGCAAACCGGCACCCAGCGACAAGGCCATTTGTCGCATCTGAAAGTCAAAAATATCATCCGCTTCAGCCAAGGCGGTTCGGTAGGCAATGGCGGCTTGGGTAGCCGCTGTCAGAACAATGGCAATCAGCAATAACCACAGCAAACGGGCACGCAAAGAGTGGTTGATGGACAGGCTCATGCGTCGCTGCGGGCAATCATGTAGCCCACGCCCCGAATGTTTTGAATCAAGTCTGCACCCAATTTTTTTCGCAAACCATGGATGTAGACCTCGACCGCATTGCTGCTGACTTCGTCGCGCCAGCTGTAAAGCTTTTCTTCGAGTTGCCTGCGCGATAGCACGACACCCGGGCGTGCCAGCAGCAGTTGCAACACCGCCCATTCGCGCGCCGACAAGGAAATCGGTTGGCCATTGGCCAGCACTTCGCGGCTGACCGGGTCAATGCTGATACCGCGGCATTCATAAACCGCTTCAGCGCGCCCGGCAGCGCGCCGAATCAAGGCCCGAATGCGCGCCAGCAATTCGTCCAATTCATAGGGCTTGATGATGTAGTCATCCGCTCCCATGTCGAGCCCCTGCACGCGCTGCGCCACCGCATCGCGCGCGGTGGCCACCAGCACCGGCGTTTTGTCTTTGCGCGAACGCATGCTGCGCAGTACCGTCAAGCCGTCCATCTTGGGCAGGCCCAAGTCCAACAGCACCAGATCGTAAGCTTGCGTTTGCAACACGCTGTCAGCCATTACGCCATCTTTGACCCAGTCCACCGCATAGCCCGCACCACGCAACAAGTCGAGCACCGACTCGCCAATCATCAGATCGTCTTCAACCAGCAGCAGTCGCATTGGAATCAGGGTCTGTTCAAGCCTGGGAGCACAAAGGGGCTATTTGGTGACCAGCGCGTTAAGCCCTTTGATGACCTGGTCGGTGATGTCGCTCTTCGGATTCACGTAGACCGCATCCTGAAAAACAAAATCGAGTTTTTCCGAGACAGCGAGCTGCTTGACGATCTGCCCGGTACTAGCCAGCAACTTTTGCAACTCTTCATTTTTGCGTGCAGTCAGGTCTTCCTGAAACGCCCGACGCTTGCGTTGCAGGTCCCGATCCTGTTCAACCAGACTTTTTTGCCGACTGACCCGCTGTGACTCGGCCAGGGTCGGGGCTTCCAGCTGAAATTTATCAGCGGCTACCTTGAGGCTGGCATCCAACGTGGCGAGCTCCTTCTCGCGTGGCGAGAACTCTTGCTCAAGCTTCTTTTGACTCGAAGCTGCCGCGGTGGATTCTTTGATGATGCGGTCCATCTTGATAAAGCCCAGATGAAGGCTCTGTGCCTGCACCTGGGCGCACAGCACCAGTCCTGCCAGAAGTGCCGCGTTGCGCCATGAAAAACCAAGGTGTACGCGTTTGCGTGGATTTAAATTGCTACTGAACATTTCGTGCATCCTTCATGCGGTAATACAACCCAAATGGGTCATCCTTCAAGATATCAAATTTACCCTCGACCACCAGCGGCTCCATGGTGAACTTGACCGGGATTTTGGTGGTGACCTCAACCAGGCTTTCAGGCCCGCCGGGCATACAAAAAGCGCAGGTCGGTGATGCCGGCGACAGCAAAAAGTGCGTTTGCCGCTCGCCTGGCGCAAGCGGCATCATGAAGCCCTGAACACGCTGCACCTTGTCATTGAGCGCCAGCACGGACTCCGGGAAATTCGGCAGCGCCCGCTTCTTAACCACGGTCACCTTCACATCAGACAGCACTGACCATGGCAGCACATCGGCACGCTGTGGCATCGCTGCCGATGGGTTGCTGGGGGTGTGCGCAGCGCCTGGAACAGGCGAGCTTACCTGCGCGTAGCCCAAAGGCATCAGGCCAGCCGCCAGCAGCAAGGCCAGCGCAGTGTTTCGGGTTGGGGCAATTTTTAACATGTACATGGTTTAACCTCGGTTCGGCTACTGATGTTAATGAACGTGCTTCATGCCGCAAAACTTGCCAATGCCCAAGCCCTTGCATTCGACTTGTAATTGCGCCTCGCACACGGCGTCACTTTTGCCGGCTTCCAAGCATTGGGCAGCGTTTTCATGGGCGACCGCCATGGCTCGGTGACGGCTGATATCGTCTTTGGTAGCCTGATCAAGCGGCACCGCAGATGCTATTGATGTAATAGCTGCCAGCGCAATAGTTATAAGGGCTAGAGGCCAATTTTTCATAAATTATTTTCCTTGAAGAAGTTCCAGCACACTGACCCGGTAAGCGCCGATGGCCGGCAAGGCAGCGGCCAGCAAGGAGACACCCAGGGCCAACACCGGCACCAGCCACAGTTCAGGCGGCCAGACCATGCCACCGATCAACAGCGAGTGATCAAGCTGAAGCAACCAGGCCAGCGCCGCCGTCATGCCCTGCCCGGCCAGCACGCCCAGTATGGCCGCCAACACGCCCAACCAGAGCGCTTCGAGCAGCAGCAAGGCCGCCACCTTGCCAGGCGGTGCCCCCAACATGCGCAACAGCGCCA
>JBBQZI010000010.1:0-31193 GCA_038207855.1 Burkholderiales bacterium | reverse complement strand
TCACCCGTTGGACGTGACGCAGCACATACCAGCCCACTGGCACATACGGAATTCGATGCTGCACCATCAGCCGCTGCATCACCTCGCGCGGATGGGCAAAGGCACTCACACTCACCACGGCGCGCACATCGTTGCGATGCGAGGCCACCAACAACGCAGCAGCCGCTCCAACTGAATGCCCGATCAGGCTCAGCCGCTGCGCATCCACCTGCGGCTGCAATGCCAACCAGTCCAATCCAGCCTCAATGTCCTGGGCAAATCGAGGTAAAGACGTGAATGGCGCATCATCACTCTGACCATGACAACGCGCATCTTGCAGCAGCACCGAAAAGCCTGCCAATTGCAAAGGTGCAACCAGCGGCAGCATCATGCTGGCATTGGCACCCCAGCCATGCATGACCAGCACGGCCGGTGCCCGGGCCAACCCTGGCACCGGTATAAACCAGGCAAACAGGGTTTTGCCATCAGCACCAGGCAATCTTATCTCCGTGGCATCCAAACCCAAATCCAACGGCGAGACCTGGTGTGCAACACGCGGTGCCCGCAGCCCCCGAAGAATCAGTGCATGCGCCACCACACGAACAGCAAGACCCCCTGCCAATGTCAGACCGATGGTCAACAACATAGACAAGGGGTCAGGCCAGGGTTAACAAAAATTGCGCGCTTCAGCAGGCGACATGCAACCGATCAGTGCGGAATCAGAAATTTAGATTCTTCGCTCAGATGTCCGGGCGTATCAAGCGACTCAATCATGAAGTGAATTTCATGTGAGCCAGGTTTGTGTGCATCGCCTGGGGCTTGCACCCGCACCGGGAAGGTACGCGCTTGAGTCGACTCCACTTCAAAGGTGGTTTCTGACGTAATCGCCAAGCCCGGCAATCCTTCCACAGTGATCTTGTAATGCTGAGTCGACTCCGTGGCATTCATCAACTGCAAGCGGTATACGTTTTCAATGTTGCCCGCATCAACAATACGAGCCATCACGCCGCGGTCACGTACCACATTCACCTTGAATGGGGTGCGCATCACCAACCCGATAAAAATCGCCAGCACAATGGCCGTCAGGATGCCGGTGTAAATCAAAACACGGGGACGAAACACATGGCTTACCACCTGCTTTTGCGTCCAATGGTTGATCATGGCGTTTTCAGTGGAGTATTTAATCAAACCCCGCGCGTAACCCACCTTGTCCATCACCGTGTCGCAGACGTCAACACAGGCACCACAACCAATGCACTCGTATTGCAGGCCTTTACGAATATCAATACCTGTGGGGCACACCTGAACGCACAAACTGCAGTCCACGCAGGCTCCCAAATTGAGCTTGCTCGGATCAGCCTTTTTGGAGCGGGGCCCACGTGGCTCGCCGCGTTCGGTGTCATAGGTCACGATCAGTGTGTCTTTGTCAAACATGGCACTTTGGAATCGTGCGTAAGGGCACATGTGCTTGCATACCTGCTCACGCATGAAGCCCGCATTGCCGTAAGTCGCAAAGCCATAAAAAATCGACCAAAAAATCTCGTAACTACCGAAACTCAACGTCATGAACTCACCCATCAACTCCTTGATCGGGGTGAAATAACCCACAAACGTCACGCCAGTCCAAAACGCCACCACCAGCCACAAAAAGTGTTTGGTGAATTTACGGCCAAACTTTTCAGCACTCATGGGTTTTTCGTCACGGCGCATACGCGCAGAACGGTCCCCCTCTACCAGCTTTTCTATCCAAAGAAAAACCTCGGTGTACACCGTTTGTGGGCAGGCATAACCACACCATAGGCGCCCTGCCACCGCGGTAAACAAAAACAAGGACAAGGCCGCGATGACCAGCATACCGGTCAGATAAATAAAATCCTGCGGGTACAGCACCAGTCCAAAGATGTAAAAACGCCGCACACCCAGATCAAACAGCACCGCCTGACGCTGACCCCATTCAAGCCAGGGCATGCCATAAAAGACAATCTGCGTCACCCAAACCATGATCCAGCGCCAGTTTGAAAAAACACCCGACACACCGCGCGGGTAGATTTTTTCGTGCGCAGCATACAAAGAAATCATCTCCGCATCCGGCTCTACCGCAGTGATAGGAATCACCTTTCTAACAACATCTTTCTCGGCATTCATCTGATATTCCTCAATAAGTAGCTTCAATAAACTGTTTTTCAGGCAGGGCTGCCATGTGAGCCAAAAACTCATCACGCGTCAGGCCCGCAATCAGGGGATGCCAGCGCCGCTGCTCCAAAACGGTGCTGACGGCGCGTGATCGCTGTTCATGTCCAGCGAACAATAGCGTTTCATCCGGTAGTGTAAATACCCGCTGCGTCACGCTATCCCAAAGGGCCTCTGGCAGCAATGGTCGGGCTTGATGCGGGCACGCCGTCACCGCCAGCAATCCACCGCAGAACAACCGGTCGCGCCAGCCAAAGCTCAGGCAGGACTGGGTATGACCCGGGGTGGCCATCACGCGAATCAATTCATCGCCGAAAGGCAGCATGGCACCGTCCGATGCACGCGGCTGCTCAGCACGGTCATCGCCCTGTACCAAAGGTGCTCCCAAACGCGCCAGAGCGGATGGCTCCATCGGCTGCAAATCGTCATGATGGTGGGTACGCAGCACCCAGCGCAAGCGCAAATCCCGCTCTGACAACAAGGCCGCCAAAACCGGCAAATCGCGCGCGTGCGGGTCAACCAACACAGCTTCCCGTGCGTCCATATCTGCCAGCAAATAGGTCAATTCACCACTGGCTTCGTCATTCAAAATTCGAAAATACATGTCAGGCACTCCGCGTCAATGGTATTTTTGCAACAGCTAAACATCACACGATGGTGGCAGTTTCCATTGAATCGATATTTACCAATCAAGAATCGTGCCATACCCAACACTTTTTGAAAAAATCAATAGATTCATGCAGTTGCAGAATTTTCGTGCATTTACATTGAGATGAAGCTCATGCGTTACTGCCATTTTTGGCAGTAACGCCTATGACTGTCAGATGTCAAGATGGATCCGCCGCATTGATCAAATGATCAGCCATTTTGGAAAAGGTATCGATCAACCCATGACGAAAATCCATATCAGGAACTTGCGCAGTGAGCGCCTGCGTCATACAAAGCATCCATTGGTCGCGCATCAGTGGACTTACCTTGAATGGCGCATACGCACCGCATAGCCATTTTCATCGCCCAACACAATCACGCTGCACACTGAGGCCAGGCCGAACGCAGCCGCCACCCGAAAACTACGCTTGGCAAACGCCACGTCACGCTTTTTCAGCAGGTACCAGCTTGAAATTGACATGACAAACAAGTTTGGTGACAAGAGAGTGGTTTTTGGGGTTCATGGCAAACAGTAAAGAAACACAAGCACTGTTATCAAAAAGCGTGCCATCTTGAGAATTTAAAAAAATTGTTTAAATTCAAACACTTACATTTCCCAAAAAAATTCCTTTAATTGAAAATTTTTGATTGACTGTCAAATTTGGCAGACTGTCAGTCAATTGACATAGACTTCACCCTTGCCTTGAACCTGAGAGCGCCCATCATGAAACCCCTGCCCGAGCTGATGTCTTTTCTGGAAGGCTTGCCAGAACCGCACATCCTGTTTGACACCCAGTACCGCATCCTGGCTGCCAATGCGGCGTACCGGCGGCAGTTCAGCCCGGGCCGCAGCGTGGTCGGGCGCACTTGTTACGAGGTGTCACACCATTTCAGCGTGCCCTGTGACCAGGCTGGCGAGTCTTGCCCTCTGCTCAAAGCGCGTGAATCCGGCCAGCGTGAGCGCGTGCTGCACCTGCACCACACACCCAAAGGCGAGGAATACGTCAACATCGAACTCACCCCACTGCTGGATGCAGCGGGCGAACAAGCTTTTTTCATTGAAAAAATGGAGTCACTGCGGGTGGCACAGGGACAGGCTCTGGCGCAGGGCCTGATCGGTCGGTCAGCCGAATTTCAACGCATGTTGGCGCTGGTGGCGCGCGTGGCGCCCTCGCACGCCACGGTGCTGCTGCTGGGCGAATCAGGCACTGGCAAAGAACTGGTAGCCAAAGCCGTTCACGAAGCCAGCAGCCGGGCTATGCGTGCGCTGGTGCCGGTGGACTGCTCCAGCCTGCCGGAAAACCTGTTTGAATCCGAGCTATTTGGCCACGAGCGCGGCTCTTTTACTGGGGCCACCAGTGCCCGTGGAGGTCTGGTTGAAGCCGCCAGTGGTGGCACACTATTTTTGGATGAAGTCGGCGATATTCCGCTGACCATGCAAGTCAAACTGCTGCGCTTGCTGGAAACGGGTACCTATCGGCGCGTTGGCAGCACCGAGCAGCGCCATGCCGACATCCGGGTGGTGTCGGCTACCCACCGCGACCTGGATCGGATGGTGGCTCAGGGTTTTTTTCGTGAAGACCTGTACTATCGACTGAGCCCATTTCCGATTCATCTCCCGGCCCTGCGCGAGCGCCGGGACGACATTGCTTTGCTGAGCGTCGCGCTACTAGCCCGGGTTGCACCGCAGCGCAAGCTGAGCATCAGCCCGGCAGCGCTAGACATGCTGCGAGCGCAAGATTATCCTGGCAACGTGCGGGAACTGCGCAACCTGCTAGAGCGTTCCGCCTTGCTATGCGATGGTGACACGCTGGATGCCACCCATGTGGAGCAAGCGCTGCACTCGGGCCGTCGGCGGCCACTGCCCACAGCCGGTGCGGCCGTGTATCTGGCACCAGATGCTGCCTGGCCGCTACCTGTACCTGGCGCTCTGAAATCAGTTGAACTGGCTGCGCTTGGTGTCATGGTCAACGCGCACACCGGCAGTCGTGCCGAGTTGGCGGCCAAACTAGACATCAGTGAACGCTCGCTGTACCGCAAACTGAAAGCACTTGGCATCAACTAAATTGCTATATTAAAAATAGCTACTTGCGCTTATTTTATAAGGGCTAGAGGTCATTTTTTATGATATTTATTGAGGTTTGACCAGGCGTTGCCCGTCCCAAATATCAATGGTCAAGTTATCGATGAACTACAATAAGTAATAGATTAATTACTTAAAGATTTTATGCAAGTCATCGATAAAACCATCAAGCAAGCCACCCTGGTCCGTCAAGCCGGACTGATTGAAGCCGCATTACGGCTAGCGGCGCAGCGCAACCCGGCCGATATCACCACCGCCGACCTGGCGCACGCAGTCGGCATCACCCAAGGCGCCGTGTTTCGACACTTTGCCAGTAAAGAGGCCATCTGGCTGGCAGCGCTGGACTGGGTCAGCGCTGCGCTGATGGCCCATCTGCACGAGGCTGCGGCCCAGCCCACCGCCATGGAATCGCTGCAAGCTGTATTCATGGCCCATGTGGACTTTGTCATCCGCTACCCGGGCGTGCCGCGGGTGATTTTTCAGGAATTGCAGCAACCCAGCGACACCGTCCTCAAAGCCTGTGTGAGGGACCTGATGCAGCAATACCGCCAGTTATTGATGCGTTTGCTCAATCAGGCGAAAGATGAAAAAACAATAGCACCTAACGCAGATATGACGGGGGCTAGCGTTCTTTTTATTGGTTCAATTCAAGGGCTGGTCATGCAGTCCCTGCTGTCGGGCGATGTGGCTGGCATGGCAGTCCTGGCACCCAGCGTATTTGCCATTTACCAACGCGGCCTGCAGGCCAGCCACTCTATGTGAATCTGAAGGAATCCCATGAAACTCAATCCTCTCTTCTTTCGCCGCGTGGGCCTTGGCGCTGCCGCCTTGATGCTGGTCGGCGCTGTAGCGTATGTGTCGCTGCGTACTGGCCCGCTTGCCCCCATCAAGGTCACCGTCACGCACGCCCATGAGGGCAGTCTGGCACCTGCGATATTTGGCATCGGCACGGTCGAAGCCCGGCGCAGCTGGATGGTTGGCCCCACCGTTGCCGGGCGTGTACTAAGCGTCAAGGTCGATATCGGCGACGCCGTCAAAGCCGGGCAACTGCTGGCTGAAATGGACCCCGTGGACCTGGATCAGCGCATCACCGCGCTGGATGCCTCGTTGGCCCGTGCTGGCAGCGCGCAGCTCAGCGCCGCCGCGCAGGTGACAGACGCCACGGCGCGGCGCAACCTGGCGCTGGCCAACACCAAGCGCAACCAAGACTTGGCACGACAAAACTTCATCAGTACCGGTGCCCTTGAGGCCCGGATGCAAGAGCAAACTTCGGCCGATGCAGCGCTGCAAGCGGCACAGGCTAACCTGACTGGGGCCGGACAAGACGCGACGCGTTTGAAAGCCGAACGTGCCGGCCTGGCGCAGCAGCGTGGCAATGTGCGCTTGCTCGCCCCCGCTGACGCGATCGTCACTACCCGGGACGCTGAGGCCGGCAGCACGGTGGTGGCTGGCCAACCCGTGGTTCGGCTGATCGATCCGGACAGCCTGTGGGTCAAACTGCGGGTCGATCAGGGTCGCTCCAGCGGGCTGGCGACCGGTCTCAAGGCCAGTATCGTGCTGCGTTCGCAACCCCAGACGGGACTACCTGGCCAGGTTGCGCGTCTTGAACTGTTGGCTGACAGTGTGACCGAAGAGCGCATCGCCCAAGTGGCGTTTGCCCAAACCCCGGCGAGCGCGTCGGTCGGCGAAATGGCTGAAGTGACCGTGCAATTACCTGCCACTGCCGCTGCACTGCTGCTGCCCAACGCCTGCATCCAACGCATCCAGGGGCAAACCGGGGTCTGGCGGCTCAATGGCGACAAACCTGAATTTGCATCGGTGCAACTCGGCGCCAGCAGTCTGGATGGCCAGGTGCAGGTGCTCACAGGCCTGAGCAAAGACGACCGCGTGGTGGTCTACAGTGAAAAAGCCCTGAAAACCGGTGCCCGCGTGAAGGTGGTTGACGCATTGGTCAAGCCCGAGGGGCAGCCATGATCAGCCTGGCCGGGCGCGACATTTTGCACGGCTGGGGCAAGTTTGCCCTGACCGGCTTGGGTCTGGGCTTGCTGATTGGCGTGACGCTGTCCATGGCCGGCATTTACCGTGGCATGGTCAACGATGCACAGGCCCTGCTGAGCAACAGTGGGGCTGATTTATGGGTGGTGCAAAAAGACACCCAAGGGCCTTATGCCGAAGCCTCCAGTATCAAAGACGATGTGGTGCGCAGCGTGCGCGGCATGCCGGGCGTGGGCCAAGCCGCCAACGTCACTTACCTCACGCAACAGGTCCAAAAAGCCAACGGCGATGAAGTCCGCGTGATGGTGGTCGGCATCGAGTCCGGTCAGCCCGGCGAGCCCGGCTACCTGGTAGCGGGCCGCCAGCTCACCCGCAACCACTATGAGGCGGTGGTCGATATCAAAACCGGTTTCAAGCTCGGTGAAGCATTGCGTGTGCGCCGCCATGACTACACCGTGGTTGGGGTTACCCAGCGCATGGTGTCATCCGGTGGCGATCCAATGGTCTTCATCCCGTTGAAAGACGCGCAGGAAGCCCAGTTTTTAAAAGACAACGACACCATCGTCAACGACCGCAACCGAACCGCGGCCAACCCGGCGTTCAATCGCCCCGGAGTGCCGGGCTTACTGGAAGCCGTGCAGGGCTTGCAAACCAGCAGCCACAACGTGAACGCCGTGCTGGTGCAACTGCAAAACGGCTGGCACCCCGATGTCGTGGCCGAGTCGCTCAGGCGCTGGAAGCATGTGCAAGTCTTCACCCGCGCCGATATGGAAGATATTCTGGTGGCAAAACTGATTGCCACTTCAGCCAAACAAATTGGCATGTTTCTGGCCATTCTGGCGGTAGTCAGCGCGGCCATTGTGGCCTTTATCATCTACACCATGACACTGGGGAAAATTCGCGAAATTGCGGTGCTCAAGCTCATCGGAACGCGTAACCGCACCATCGCCAGCATGATCCTGCAACAGGCGCTCGGCCTGGGTTTGATCGGCTTTATTGTCGGAAAAGTGGCGGCAACGGCATGGGCACCGGTATTTCCCAAATTTGTATTGTTGATGCCGCAAGATGCCGTCATTGGTCTGGTAGCCACCATGATCATCTGCGCGCTGGCCAGCACACTGGCGATTCGCGTCGCCATCAAGGTTGACCCGGCGGAGGCGATTGGATGAGCACGATGACGAAACAACTAACTTCCAGCGGTGGCATCCATATTGAAGGCCTGCGCAAAGTCTATGGCAAGGGCGACAGCGCCGTTGAGGCGCTCAAAAACGTCAACCTATCGGTCGCCCCGGGCGAGGTCGTGGGCTTGGTCGGGCCATCGGGCTCGGGCAAAAGCACCTTGCTGAAATGCCTGGGTGCGATTATTGAACCAACCTCGGGACGCATGACACTGGGCGACGATGTCATTTATGACCACGGTTGGAAAGTATCCGACCTGCGCGCCTTGCGGCGTGATCGCATCGGCTTTATCTTTCAGGCGCCGTACCTGATTCCGTTTCTGGATGTCACTGACAACGTGGCCCTGCTGCCCATGCTCGCCGGCATATCTAACCCGGCAGCCCGCGCACGGGCGCTGGAGTTATTGACCGCTCTGGATGTACAGCACCGCGCCAAAGCCCAGCCATCACAGCTCTCCGGTGGCGAGCAGCAACGTGTGTCGATTGCCCGGGCCTTGGCCAATCACCCGCCGGTTATTCTGGCTGATGAGCCCACCGCGCCACTGGACAGTGAGCGCGCCTTGGGTGTCATGCGCATCCTGCAGCAAATGGCGCACCAGTTTCAGGCAGCCATCATCGTGGTCACGCACGACGAGAAGATCATCCCGACCTTCAAGAGGATTTACCACATTCGCGATGGGCAAACGGTGGAAGAAGCCGGAGAAGGCCGCTCGCTGGATTGATAGTGCCAGCGAGGGCTTTTTTGGGCCCGTCGCCCCAGCCGGTTTAAAGCGCGGCGGCTTCCTGCGGCTCTGGTTTGGCTCGGCCTTCTTTTTTGGGTAGTGGCGTGATGTCGAGCAAAACTTCAGTTTTATTCTCATCCTTATCGTCAAGCTCAACCGTCAGACGGCCGCCTTCGGTCAGCCTTCCAAATAGCAACTCATCGGCCAGGGCGCGGCGAATCGTGTCCTGAATCAGGCGCTGCATAGGCCTTGCACCCATCAAAGGGTCGAATCCCTTCTTGGCCAGGTGCTTGCGCAACTTGTCGGTGAAGGTGACCTCAACTTTCTTGTCGGCCAACTGCGCTTCCAGCTGCAGCAGGAACTTGTCGACCACCCGCAGAATGACGTTTTCATCGAGTGCCTTGAAGCTGACAATGGCATCCAGACGGTTACGGAATTCTGGCGTGAACATGCGCTTGATGTCGGCCATTTCATCACCCGCCTCGCGCGGATTGGTGAAACCAATGGCAGCCTTGTTCATGGTCTCGGCACCGGCATTGGTGGTCATGACGATGATCACATTGCGAAAATCTGCCTTACGGCCATTGTTGTCGGTCAGCGTGCCATGGTCCATCACCTGAAGCAGCACGTTGAAAATCGCCGGATGGGCCTTTTCAATTTCATCCAGCAACAGCACGCAATGCGGCTTTTTGGTGATCGCTTCGGTGAGCAAACCGCCTTGGTCAAAGCCCACATAACCCGGGGGCGCACCAATCAGGCGGCTGACCGCGTGCTGCTCCATGTACTCGCTCATATCAAAGCGAATCAGCTCAATGCCCATGATGTAGGCCAACTGCTTGGCCGCTTCGGTTTTACCGACTCCGGTGGGTCCGCTGAACAAGAACGTACCAATCGGTTTATCACCCTTGCCCAAGCCCGAGCGTGACATCTTCACGGCTGAAGCCAGCATGTCCAGCGCCTTGTCCTGGCCAAATACCACCGCCTTCAAGTCGCGATCAAGGGTCTTGAGTTTGCCGCGATCATCGTTGGAAACATTGGCAGACGGGATACGCGCAATCTTGGCCACAATCTCTTCCACCTCGGTCTTGCTGATGATTTTTTTACGTTTGGAGGGTGGCAAGATACGCTGTGCTGCACCGGCTTCATCAATCACGTCAATCGCCTTGTCGGGCAAATGACGATCATTGATGTATTTAGCGCTCAACTCAGCGGCGGCCTGCAAGGCTGCCACGGCGTACTTGACATTGTGATGCTCCTCAAAGCGAGATTTCAGTCCCTTGAGAATTTCAACCGTTTGCTCAACCGTTGGCTCCAGCACCTCGACCTTCTGAAAGCGCCGCGACAAGGCCGCATCTTTTTCAAAAATGCTGCGGTACTCGGTATAAGTCGTGGCACCAATGCACTTGAGCGCGCCTGAACTGAGCGCCGGCTTGAGCAAGTTGGATGCATCAAGCGTGCCGCCAGAGGCCGCTCCGGCACCAATCAGGGTGTGAATTTCGTCGATAAACAAAATCGTGTTGGGCTTGTCCTTGAGTGACTTCAAAACACCTTTAAGGCGCTGCTCAAAATCACCACGGTACTTGGTACCGGCCAACAGCGCACCCATGTCAAGCGAATAGACGATCGATTCAGCCAGAATTTCAGGCACGTCTTTTTGCGTGATGCGCCACGCCAGGCCTTCGGCAATGGCGGTTTTACCAACACCGGCTTCGCCCACCAACAGCGGGTTGTTCTTACGGCGGCGGCACAGAATCTGAATCACCCGCTCAACCTCATATTCGCGACCAATCAGCGGGTCAATCTTGCCGTCTTTGGCCAGCTGGTTCAGGTTTTGGGTGAACTGCTCAAGCGGTGACGACTTCTCGCTTTTTTCTGATGAGCCGTCCTCGGCATCCACTGGCGCTTCGCCAGACTTGGCAGGCTCGGGAGGGTCGCTCTTTTTGATGCCATGCGCAATAAAGTTAACGACATCCAGGCGGGTCACACCCTGCTGATGCAGGTAATACACTGCATGCGAGTCTTTTTCGCCAAAAATGGCAACCAGCACATTGGCACCAGTGACCTCTTTTTTGCCGCTGCCGGTGGACTGCACATGCATGATGGCGCGCTGAATGACGCGCTGAAAACCTAGCGTGGGCTGTGTGTCAACATCATCCGAGCCGGCAACTTGGGGCGTGTTGTCCTTAATGAAGGTGACGAGCGACTTGCGCAGGTCGTCCACATTCGCAGAACAGGCGCGCAACACCTCGGCCGCACTGGGGTTGTCCAGCAAGGCCAGCAGCAAATGCTCGACCGTGATGAACTCATGGCGCTGCTGGCGCGCCTCGACAAACGCCATATGAAGGCTGACTTCCAGTTCTTGGGCAATCATGGGAACTCCTTAAATGGTTGGGGACAGAGCTGGTTCACTACGTGTAACTGCGGACTTTCCCGCAATACTTCAATTTTGTTGGGGACAGAGCTGGTTCACTACGTGTAACTGCGTTCTTTCCCGCAAGGTTTCTTCAAAGGCTTTGTTCAAGAGTTAACTGTAATCCGATTTCAATTTCAATTTAGACCGCAAGGTTTCACCCATTCACAACTCAACAGGCTCGGCCACGCATTGCAAGGGATGCCCAGCCTTGCTTGCCGCGTCCATCACCTGGTCAACCTTGGTGGCCGCCACATCACGCGAATACACACCGCAGACGGCGCGACCATCCAGATGGATTTTCAGCATGATCTGGGTGGCAGTCTCCAGGTCTTTGCTGAAAAATTCCTGAATCACAATCACCACGAACTCCATCGGCGTGTAGTCATCATTGAGCATGACCACCTGAAACATGTTCGGCGGTCGCGCTTTTTGAGTGCGCCGCTCCAGTACAACGGTGCCGTCCGATTCAGACTCAGACGGTACAACCGGGCGTTGCGGGATCAATTCGGGTTTTTTTGTAGCCATCGTTTCATTCTATCGATCTCATCTGCGCCGCCAGCCAACGATCAACATCCGCCGGATCATGAAAAGTACGCACGGCAGCAAATGCCAACCGCGCTTCAGGGTAACAACGCTGCAACAAGTTCAGCCACTGCTTGAGCCGCCCGGTGTGTTGATCGCGCTCCAGATGGCTGCAGACCAGTCGCCAAAAATCTGCCATCAACGGCAGCAAGGATTCCCAAGTCAGGGCAGGCGCCTGGATTTCAATACCAGGCCGATCAAGCGCCGCGATTTCAAGAGCCAGACTCGGATTGGCCACCATGCCCCGCCCCAGCATCAGGGCGTGGCAACCCGATTGCACGCGACAGGCCTGGGCATCAGCCAGCGTCCAGATTTCGCCATTGGCCACCAGCGGCAAGCGCACGACCTGGCGAATGTCGCCAATGCGATCCCAATAGGCAGGGGGTCGGTAACCATCACGCTTGGTGCGGGCATGCACGACGATTTCACTGGCACCACCCGCTTCGATCGCCAGCGCGCATTCTTCGGCCCGTGAGTCGTCATTGAATCCGAGTCGCATCTTGGCCGACACCACCACATGCGCGGGCAGCGCCCGGCGCACCTCTGTGACGATCCGAAACAGCAACTTGGGCTCATCGAGCAGCGCAGCACCACCCCGGTGCCGATTAACCACCTTGGACGGACAACCAAAGTTCAGGTCAACCCCGGCGGCACCCATGGCGGCCAGACGGGCGGCATTTTCAGCCAGGCAGACCGGGTCTGAGCCCAGCAATTGGGGGCGCACCGGCACACCCGATGATGTCTGGCTGCCTTGCGCCAACTCAGGCACCAAGCGCGTGAACACCCGCTCGGGCAGTAGCGTGTCGGTAATGCGAATGAACTCGGACACACAGCGATCAACCCCACCCACCCGGGTCAGGATGTCGCGCAGCACAAAATCAAGTAGCCCTTCCATGGGGGCGAGTAACAAAGTCATGAGGTATCCGTCAGTTGGGGGCGTATTGTGGCGGCAAGGCGGTTGGCGTGCGTGCAGCAGGTTTTGACAGCCCTGCGTGCGCTGACTACATTAGCGGGGCAATTGCGCATCAACCTTGCTCTGGAAAATACACACATGGCCATCAAAGTCAACATCGATCTGGGTTACGAATTTGCCGTCAAGGCCGATTATCAAACGGTGTTTGACACCTTGTCTGACGTACCCCAGTCAGCCAGTTTTTTTCCAAAAGTGGACAAATTGGTTGATCTGGGTGAAGGCAGCTACCGCTGGGAAATGGCCAAAATTGGCCTGGCGCAGGTCAACCTGCAAACGGTCTACGCGTCCAACTATGTGTCGAACAAGGCCAAAGGCAGTGTCATCTGGAGCCCGGTTGTGGGCGAAGGCAACGCCTTGGTCTCGGGCAGTTGGAAGATCACTGACAAGAAAAAGTCCACCCACTTGGTGCTCAAGCTTGAAGGCGAATTGACCCTGCCACTGCCCGGACTGATGAAGATGGTGGTCGCGCCGGTGGTTGAAGCCGAGTTTGAAAAACTGGTGGAGCTCTACATTGATAACCTGACCAAACACTTTGGGGGTGAAGTTTGATCCCAAAATGGCGGTCAAAACCGCGCAGCCATTAGCTGCGAAATAAATAGCTACTAACGCATATGAATAAAGGGCTAGAGACCTATTTCTTATATAAAAACTGCTTAGCCCGCAGCAACAGAGTAAAAACCGCCAAGGCCAGCGCTCCAGCGACCAAGCCCAAACCCATGTCCAGCACCACGGACAGCACCGGTGCAGCAGCGCCGGCGGCTTGGCTGGTTTGCGCAATCCACTCTCCGGCCGCATGAAATCCGTGCGCCAGAATGCCGCCACCAACGGCAAACATGGCAGCCGTGCCCAGCACCGTCAGCAACTTCATCAGTTTGGGCGCGGCTTTAACCAACAAGCGACCCACGCCACGCAGAAGTTTGCGCCACACTGAAGCGCCCTCCAAACGGTGCAAATACAGCCCGACATCGTCGAGCTTGACAATGCCTGCCACGACCCCGTACACACCCACCGTCATAGCGATCGCCACACTGACCAGGGCACCGATCTGTACCATCAGCGTACTGCCCTGCACAATGCCCAGCGCGATCACGATGATCTCGGTTGACAGGATAAAGTCGGTGCGAATAGCCCCCTTGATCTTGTCTCTTTCCAGCGCCACCATGTCAACCTGGGTATCGGCCAGCGACTTGATCAACTCGGCGCGGTGAGCATCGTCTTCAGCGCGGCTGTGCAGCAGCGTGTGGGCGACTTTTTCAAAACCTTCAAAGCACAAATACACGCCGCCCAGCATCAACAGCGGCGTCACCGCCCAAGGCGCAAAACTGCTCAACAACAAAGCCGATGGCACCAAAATCGCCTTGTTGATGAACGAGCCCTTGCAGACAGCCCACACCACCGGTAATTCGCGCTCAGCCATCACGCCGGCCACCTGTTGGGCGTTCAAAGCCAAGTCATCGCCCAGCACGCCGGCGGTCTTTTTAGCCGCAACCTGGGCCAGCACCGACACGTCGTCAAGCACGGCCGCAATGTCGTCAATCAGTACAAGCAAGCTGGTGGCCATAGAAAAATGTTACTCAAAAAATCTGGGTGTCAAATAAAAAACCGATTATCGCTGGGCACCCAAACCGCTTTGAACCCGACCGATAATGCGCAACGCTATCGACTCTGATCAGCAACTTTTTTCCTGAAAGCTACCCTCATGCATCGTGTTTGTATCAGCAGTACCGGGCTTTACCTGCCACCCGACACCATCAGCAACGCCGAACTGGTAGCCACATTCAACCAATTCGCCGACTTGGAAAACACCAAAAACGCCGCAGATATAGTGGCCGGGCAGCGCAGCGCAGTGCCTTATTCCAGCGTCGAGTTCATTGAAAAAGCCTCCGGCATCCAACAGCGCTATGTGATGGAAAAATCCGGCGTACTCGACCCCACGCGGATGCGTCCACGCCTAACCGTGCGTGCAGACAGCGAACTCTCGTTGATGGCAGAAATTGGTGTTGCCGCCGCACAAGACGCTTTAACGCGCGCTGGCAAAACGGCGGCTGACATCGACGGTGTGATCTGCGCCGCTTCCAACATGCAACGCGCTTACCCGGCCATTGCCATTGAAATTCAAAGTGCGCTGGGCATCAACGGCTTTGGTTTTGACATGAACGTGGCCTGCTCATCTGCCACTTTTGGCATTCAAATGGCGGTCAACGCCGTGCAGTGCGGATCAGCGCGTGCCATTCTGGTGGTCAACCCCGAAGTAACTTCAGCTCATCTGGACTGGAAAGACCGGGACTGCCACTTTATTTTTGGCGATGTCGGCACCGCCATCCTGATCGAGCGGCTCGATATTGCTCCGGCTGGGGCTTTTGAGGTGCTGGGCACCCAACTGGTCACGGCGTTTTCCAACACCATCCGCAACAACGCCGGCTACCTGTGGCCCAGTGAAGACCGCAACCCCAACGACCGCGACATGCTGTTTCAGCAAGAGGGTCGCAAGGTGTTCAAAGAGGTCTGCCCGATGGCTGCCGCGCACATCAGCAAGCACCTGGCAAGCCAGGATTTAGCCCCTGCCAACGTGCGCCGCTTCTGGTTGCATCAGGCCAATTTGGCAATGAACCAGTTGATTGGCCGCAAGCTGTTGGGGCGTGATGCCACCTTGGATGAAGCACCCGTCATACTGAATGAGTTTGCCAATACAGCATCGGCCGGTTCAATCATTGCGTTTCACCGTCACCATGATGACATCAAAAGCGGCGAGATCGGCGTGATCTGCTCGTTTGGAGCAGGCTACTCGATTGGCAGTGCGGTGTTGCGCCGCACCTGATCTGGCGCACGCAGGCACATTCCTCAGTTCAAATCACGCTTGAAGCGGATTTCTTCAATCCGCACCGTGCCCATGTGCACGGTTTTAATGCTGGTCATCTCGCGCTTGAACCCGGCCATGTCAAAAAAGTGAAGCGCCCGCTCATAACCCAGCGGCACCCAAGCGGTGACCTTGGTGCACCCTTCTTCCATCAGGCCCTCGCGGGCAGCATCCCACAGCGCCAATCCAACGCCTTTGCCCCAGCAGCTGGGGCTGGCGTAAATAGCCCAGATTTCTCCCATGGTGGCCGGCGTTTTTGGATCCCGTGAGCGATCAAAACCGGTAAAACCCAGCACCGTGTTGCCATCGACCGCGACCATCACCTGGGGATCACCAAATTCAATTGCCTCGCGCCAGTAGGCCTGGCTTTTCTTCAAGCTGTCAAATTCCGGCATGGTCTCGCCAGGAAATAGGGCCTTGAAGGCCGCCTGGCTGGCACTGGCCTGAATTTCGGCAATAGCTTTGGCGTCGCGCTCTTTGGCGGGGCGCACTTCAATGGTAAGGTTTTCAGCAGAATCGAACATGCAAAAATGGCCAGCGCAAAGGCTGGTAATCAATCAAAAGGAGGTAGATTGTCGCAGCGCTTTAGTAGCGGTAGATGCCCTGCCCGGACTTGCGCCCCAAGCGACCAGCAGCCACCATCTCTTTGAGCAGCGGACAAGGCCGGTATTTGCTGTCATTGAACTCCGCAATGTAGACATCCATCACGGCCAGACACACGTCCAGACCAATCATGTCAGCCAGTGCCAGCGGGCCAATCGGCTGATTGCAGCCCAGCTTCATGCCGGCATCAATGTCTTCAGGCGTTGCCAAGCCTTCGGCCAGTACAAAAAAAGCCTCGTTGATCATCGGAACAAGGATGCGGTTAACGACGAATCCCGGTGCATTTTTAACCGTAATCGGGGTCTTGCCCAAGGCCGTTGCCATCGCATGCACCGCAGCGTGCGTGGCATCGCTGGTCTGCAAACCGCGAATAATTTCAACCAACGCCATCATCGGCACCGGGTTGAAAAAATGCATGCCGATGAAGCGATCCGAACGGGCTGTCACAGCGGCGAGCTTGGTAATTGAAATCGACGATGTGTTGCTCGCCAGAATCACCTCAGGTGCCAACAAAGCATCCAGCTGCTTGACTATTTTGACCTTCAGATCATAGTTTTCGGTAGCAGCCTCAATGACCAGTTGGGCGGGTTTTAGATCGTCATAGCTGGTGCTGCCCTTGATGCGCGCCAGTGCGGCAGCCTTGTCGGTCGCGGTGATTTTTTCTTTTTTCAGCAACCGGTCCAGGCTACCCGACACGGTGGCCAAGCCCTTATCCACTGCCGAATCTGAAATATCGACCATGATGACGTTGATGCCCGCTACCGCACACGCTTGTGCGATGCCGTTGCCCATGGTGCCGGCACCAATGATGCCGATGGTTGTGATGCTCATATCAAAAATTCCTGTGACATTAAAGTGCTGATGTTAACTGTCATAACGCGCAGAAAAGCGCTTGGCCATGGTGCTAGGACCGCGATAATTCGGACACCTATAACTTGGAGACATTCCACATGAATCTCACCGAACAGCTCTTGCACGCGCTCAAAAAGCACGGTGCGAGGCAAATTTTTGGCATCCCTGGAGACTTTGCACTGCCCTACTTCAAGATCATTGAGGATTCGCAGATATTGCCGCTCTATACCTTGTCGCACGAGCCGGGCGTAGGTTTTGCGGCGGATGCAGCGGCACGCATCAACGGCAGTCTGGGCGTGGCCGCAGTCACCTACGGTGCCGGTGCTTTGAACATGATCAACTCGGTGGCGGCTGCATTTGCTGAAAAATCGCCGCTTGTGGTGCTGTCTGGCGGACCCGGAAAAGGCGAATCACGCTCAGGGCTGCTGCTGCACCACCAGGCCAAAACCCTCGACTCGCAATTTCAGATATTCAAGGAAATCACCTGTGATCAGGTGCGACTCGACGATGCCGATCGAGCCCCGACTGACATTGCCCGGGTGCTGGCAAATTGTCTGCGCAACTCTGAGCCGGTTTACATCGAAATTCCACGCGATATGGTGGCTGTACCTTGCGCAGAGGTGATTCCTGAAGCGGAAATAACCCCCGATCAGGATGCTTTGAATGCCTGCGTAGACGAGGTTCTGGAGCGCCTGGCACAGGCTAAATCTCCGGTGTTAATGGCTGGCGTGGAAGTGCGCCGCTACGGACTGGAAGACAAAGTAGCCGTGCTGTCGCGCCGCCTCGGACTACCGGTGGTCACCAGCTTCATGGGCCGTGGCCTGCTGGCAGACCAGGACGCGCCGCTGATCGGCACTTACATGGGCGTGGCAGGCTTTCCTGAAATCACGCAATTGGTAGAAAACTCAGATGGCCTGTTTTTGCTGGGCGAGATCATTTGCGACACCAACTTTGCCGTGTCCGAAACCAAAATCGACATGCGCAAGACCATCCAAGCGCTCAACAGCCGTGTCAACATTGGCTACCACACCTATGCCAACCTGCCCCTGGCGGCCTTGGTGGATCGGATGCTGGAACGCCTGGGTACAACTGAGAAACCTTTCACTGTCCCCAAACCGGTATTTCCGCGCCACATGCTGGCAGACAACGCGAGCATTGCGCCCACCGACATTGCCACCGCAGTCAACGACCTGATGGCAGAACACGGCAAAATGCCGATCGCATCTGACATGGGGGACTGCCTGTTTACCGCCATGGAAATCGGGCACACCGCGCTGGTAGCCCCCGGTTACTACGCCACCATGGGGTTTGGCGTACCCGCCGGTCTCGGGCTGCAAGCAGCTACCGGACAGCGCCCCCTGATCCTGGTGGGCGACGGTGCTTTTCAAATGACCGGCTGGGAACTCGGCAACTGCCGCCGCTATGGCTGGGACCCGATCGTACTGGTGTTCAACAACGCAAGCTGGGAAATGCTGCGCACCTTCCAACCTGAGTCCAGTTTCAACGACCTGGACCATTGGGGTTTTGCCGAAATGGCATCGGGAATGGGCGGCAACGGTGTGCGTGTGGGCACCCGTGCCGAACTGAAGGCTGCACTGAATGCGGCAGTGGCGACGCGTGGAAAATTTCAGTTGATCGAGATCACCATCCCGCGTGGTGTGTTGTCAAACACGCTGGCGCGCTTTGTGGCCGGAGTGAAACGATTGAACACCGTGAAGTAGATGTCCTACAAGCAACACAAAGCAAAAAACCGCGCTACCAATTAGATAGTGCGGTTTCATTGGTGTTATTGGTGCGACTGACCGGAATCGAACCGGTACGCCCTTACGGACACAAGATTTTAAGTCTTGGGTGTCTACCTATTCCACCACAGTCGCTGAGAGACTGAGTCAGTTTACTAATCTCGCAAACTGAACCGTTCTCATTCTTGGAGGCGCGACCCAGAGTCGAACTGGGCTACACGGATTTGCAATCCGTTGCATAACCGATTTGCTATCGCGCCAAAAACTTTGACAAAAAAGGGAAGCAATAGCTTCCCTTTTCGGAATCTGGAGCGGGAAAAGAGGTTCGAACTCTCGACCTATACCTTGGCAAGGTATCGCTCTACCAACTGAGCTATTCCCGCAAACATGCAGACAAAAATCTGCAAAAAATAAAACGCTTGGAGCGGGAAAAGAGGTTCGAACTCTCGACCTATACCTTGGCAAGGTATCGCTCTACCAACTGAGCTATTCCCGCGTCTCAAGCCTCAAATTATAACGTAAAAATTTGACCTTAAATTCGTCCAACGCGTAAAACTTTGTCAATGCTTGACAGAACCCGACAACTCCGGCGCAGCAGCAGCCATGTCAACCGGCGCAACCATCACCGGCACGTCTTCTGGCAAAGGTGTAGGCATGCGCTCCAACGCGATTTCAAGCAGCTTGTCAATCCAACGCACTGGCAAAATTTCAAGTCCATTCTTGACGTTTTCCGGAATGTCTTGCAAATCTTTGGCATTATCTTCAGGAATCACCACCGTCTTAATGCCGCCGCGCAAAGCTGCAAGCAGCTTTTCCTTTAAACCACCAATCGCAGTTACCTCACCGCGCAACGTAATTTCACCGGTCATGGCCACATCACAACGAACCGGAATGCCTGTCATGGCTGATACAAAAGCGGTCGTCATTGCAGCACCAGCGCTCGGGCCATCCTTGGGCGTAGCACCATCTGGCACGTGAATATGAATGTCTTTTTTCTCAAAGAATTCATCCTTGATACCCAAACGGCGTGATCGGCTGCGCACCACGGTACGCGCCGCCTCTACAGATTCTTTCATCACATCACCCAAAGATCCGGTACGTGTAATTACACCTTTGCCCGGCATCATGGCCGCTTCAATGGTGAGCAAATCACCCCCCACTTCGGTCCAGGCCAAACCAACCACCTGGCCTACCTGATTCTTCTTCTCGGCGCGCCCATAGTCGTATTTACGCACCCCGAGAAAATCGTTCAAGTTTTGCTCATTGACAAGCACTTGAGGTCGCATTTTTTTGAGTTGCAGGCCCTTCACCACCTTGCGGCAGATCTTCGAAATTTCGCGCTCAAGCGAACGCACACCTGCCTCACGCGTGTAATAACGAACAATGCCGCGCACGGCATCTTCAGAAACCAAAAGTTCCTCTTCTTTCACGCCATTGTTCTTAAGTTGTTTAGGCAACAGGTACTTCAACGCGATGTTGGTTTTCTCATCCTCGGTGTAACCCGACAGGCGAATCACCTCCATGCGGTCCAGCAGGGCTGGAGGAATGTTCATCGAGTTGGATGTGGCCACAAACATCACATCACTCAAATCAAAGTCAACCTCGACGTAGTGATCGGCAAATTTATGATTTTGTTCAGGGTCCAGCACCTCTAACAAAGCGCTTGACGGGTCACCCCTGAAATCGGTCCCAAGCTTGTCAATTTCATCAAGCAAAAACAAGGGATTGCGAGTCCCGACCTTGGCCAGGCTTTGCATCACTTTACCCGGCATAGCACCAATATATGTGCGTCGGTGCCCGCGAATCTCTGCCTCATCGCGCATGCCGCCGAGTGCCATACGCACGTACTTGCGACCGGTTGCTTTGGCGATGGATTGTCCCAACGATGTTTTGCCAACCCCGGGCGGGCCGACCAGACACAAAATCGGCGCCTTCACCTTGTCGACCCGTTGCTGCACCGCAAGGTACTCGACAATCCGGTCTTTGACCTTGTCCAGCCCGTAGTGATCTTCATTCAAAACGGTTTCAGCGTTGGTCAGGTTGTGTTTGATCTTGGTCTTTGCAGCCCAAGGTAAACCAGTCAACACGTCAATGTAATTGCGCACCACTGTTGCTTCTGCTGACATAGGCGACATCAACTTGAGTTTCTTCAATTCACTCTCAGCCTTTTTCAAGGCTTCTTTGGGCATCTTGGCGGACTTGATTTTTTTCTCAATCTCTTCTATGTCGGCACCATCTTCGCCTTCACCCAATTCTTTTTGAATGGCTTTTACTTGCTCATTCAGATAGAAATCGCGTTGATTTTTTTCCATTTGCCGCTTCACCCGGCCACGAATTTTCTTGTCAACATTGAGAATATCGACTTCGCGTTCAATCTGTTCAAACAGATTTTCCAGGCGGTCCTTGACACTGGCGAGTTCCAGCACCGCCTGCTTGCTGTCAAGCTTGAGCGGCAAGTGTGCCGCAATCGTGTCCGCCAAACGTCCCGGATCATCAATACTTGAAATGGATGTCAGAATTTCAGGCGGAATTTTCTTGTTGAGCTTGACGTATTGGTCAAACTGCTGCATGACCGCCCGACGCAAGGCCTCAATTTCGCTGGCCTTCGCACGCGATTTGGTCTCTGGTTCAATAACCGTTTCAACTGGCGTGATGCTGGCCACGAAGTGCGACTCACCATCCTCGATTTTGCTAACCAAGGCCCGCTGTTGCCCTTCGACGAGCACTTTGACAGTGCCATCAGGCAACTTGAGCATTTGCAAAATCGTCGAAATGCAACCGACTTCAAACATATCGGTGACCAGCGGATCATCCTTTGCAGCCGCTTTTTGCGCTACCAGCATGATGCGACGATCAGATGCCATGGCAGCTTCAAGTGCCTTGATGCTTTTGGGTCTGCCGACAAAAAGTGGAATCACCATATGCGGAAAGACCACGACATCGCGCAAGGGCAGCAGTGGCAGGTCAAGTGGCGTAGCAGGCAAGGGGGTGTGATCAGACATAAAACGTCCTTTTGTTACCTGGTAAATGGGAACTGATGCCGCTCATTTTCAAGCGGCACCCAATTATCAGCAATGAGCAATACGGTCAAGGAGCGCAAAACACCTGGAAAAGCAGACCTGATCAGGCCTTTTTGGAAATTTCACGGTAAACCAGCAGCGGTGCCTTGTTTTCCTGAATGGTTGATTCATCAACCACAACTTTCTCGACATTGGACATAGTGGGAAGATCGAACATGGTGTCGATCAGCGCCAATTCAAGAATCGAGCGAAGACCTCGCGCACCGGTCTTGCGAGCCAGCGCTTTTTTGGCAATTGCTTTCAGCGCTGAAGGCCGAATCTCAAGATCGACACCCTCCATCAAAAGCAGTTTGCTGTACTGCTTGACCAGCGCATTTTTCGGCTCGGTCAAAATTTGAACCAAGGTGTCTTCGCTGAGTTCACCCAGCGTCGCTACCACCGGCATACGGCCAACCAACTCGGGAATTAACCCAAACTTGATCAAATCCTCCGGTTCGACTTCTTTGAAGACTTCGGTCAAATCGCGGTTTTGCTTGCTCTTGACCGCAGCACCAAAACCGATGCCCGATGACTCGGTTCGATTGTCAATGACTTTTTCCAGACCAGCAAACGCACCACCACAGATGAACAAAATATTGGTCGTATCAACCTGCACAAAATCCTGATTGGGGTGCTTGCGCCCACCTTGTGGCGGCACACTGGCCATGGTGCCTTCAATCAGCTTGAGCAAGGCCTGCTGCACGCCCTCGCCCGACACGTCACGCGTGATCGATGGGTTGTCCGACTTGCGGGAAATCTTGTCAATTTCATCAATGTAGACAATACCGCGCTGGGCACGCTCCACTTCATAATTGCAACTTTGCAAAAGCTTGAGGACGATGTTTTCGACATCTTCACCGACATAACCGGCTTCGGTCAGGGTGGTGGCATCCGCCATCACAAACGGCACATCAAGCATGCGCGCCAACGTCTGGGCCAACAGTGTCTTGCCTGAGCCGGTTGGGCCAATCAGCAAGATATTGCTCTTGGACAACTCGACATCATCTTTTGTCGCTTTTTCCTGGTAACGCAAGCGTTTGTAATGGTTGTACACCGCCACTGCCAAAATGCGCTTGGCAGGCTCTTGACCAATCACATAGTTGTCTAGATTGGCTTTGATCTCGGCCGGGGTTGGCAAATCACTCTTGCCCACCGACTCGGTCGATGCCGGCAATTCGTCGCGAATGATTTCATTGCACAGGTCAATGCACTCGTCACAAACAAAAACCGACGGGCCAGCGATCAGTTTTTTGACCTCATGCTGGCTTTTACCGCAAAACGAGCAATACAGCGTCTTTTCGCCCGAAGTGCCTTTTTTTTCGGCCATATGAATTACGCTCTCTTTGAAATAACCTGGTCAATCAGACCATATTCCTTGCACTCATCCGCCGACATGTAATAGTCGCGCTCGGTGTCACGCTCGATGCGCTCCAGCGGCTGACCGGTACGTTCGGCCAAAATCTTATTGAGTTGCTCGCGCGTCTTCAGAATTTCGCGCGCCTGAATTTCGATCTCGGTGGCTTGCCCCTGGCTACCGCCCGATGGCTGGTGAATCATGACCTTTGAATTAGGCAATGAAAACCGCTTGCCCTTGGCGCCCGCAGCAAGCAAAAATGCGCCCATGCTGGCAGCCATGCCAGTACACAGGGTTGATACTTCGGGCTTGATGAAATTCATGGTGTCATAAATCGCCATGCCGGCGCTGACCGAACCACCGGGGGAATTGATGTAGAAAGAAATATCCTTGTCCGGATTTTCACTCTCCAAAAACAGCAACTGGGCCACGACCAGATTGGCCACATGGTCATTGACCGGCCCGACCAGAAAAATCACACGCTCTTTAAGCAGGCGCGAGTAAATATCATAAGAACGCTCGCCGCGCCCTGATTGCTCAATCACCATGGGCACCATGCCCAAGCCCTGTATGTCCATTGCACTCATATGAGGATTCATCTTGACTCCAAAAAACCAGACGCTACTTTAGCTAAAAATCATGACCCGCAAGTAAATGGGGCTTGCACATCGGACTACAAGCCCGATTCAAGCCCCATTTGATGCCGCGCAACACGGCATGCGCATCAATTTTGAGCCATCAGCTCATCAAAAGTCACTGCTTTTTCGACCACCTTGGCTTGCGACATGACGAAATCTGTCACGTTGTTCTCAAGCACAATCGCCTCGACTTCAGCCAATCGGCCGTTGTCGCTGAAATACCAGCGCGCCACTTCAGCCGGCTTCTCATAGCTAGCGGCAAGTTCTTCAACGTGCGCCTTGATCTGCTCCATTGTGGCTTGCAGCGTGTTGGAGCGAACCAACTCGGCGACAACCAGCCCCAAGCGCACGCGACGCTCAGCCTGCGGACGAAACACGTCCTCAGGAATGCTCACCTTGTCTGCATCTTTGAGGCCGCGCTGCTTCAAATCAGCGCGTGCACCTTCGAGCAAACGCGCCATTTCGGCCTGGACACTGGAGTTTGGCAAATCGAGTTCGGCCTTCGCCACCAGTGCATCCATCACCGCAGTCTTGTTGCGCGCAAGCAAACGAAACTTCACTTCGCGTTCCAGGTTTCTCTTGATGTCAGCGTGCAAACCTTCGACCGTAGCGTCTTCAATACCCAGCGATTTAGCCAACGCACCATCGACTTCAGGCAAGTGTGCGGCCTCGATTTTTTTGACCGTTACCATGAAATCAGCGGTCTTACCGGCAACATCCTTACCGTGGTAATCGGCTGGAAACGCCAGCGGGAAGGTTTTGCTCTCACCTATTTTCATGCCACGTGCGGCTTCTTCAAATTCCTTGAGCATCTGACCATCACCCAGAATGAACTGATAGTCTTCAGCCTTGCCACCAGCAAAAGTCTCACCGTCAATCTTGCCTTCAAAGTCAACGGTCAAACGGTCGCCATCCTGAGCTGCGGCATCGTGCGGACGCTGCGAGAAGGTGCGGCGCTGCTTGCGCAAAATATCAACCGTTTTCTCGATAGCAGCATCTGTTACTTCGGTCGTCAATTTTTCGACTTCGGCGCTTGTCAAATCACCAATTTTGACTTCTGGATAGACCTCAAACAACGCTTCAAAGGCGAATTCACCTTCAGGTGCGCCTTCTTTTTCATTGATTTGGGGTTGACCCGCCACGCGCAACTGGGCTTCATTAGCGGCTGTGAAAAACGCCTCGCCAATCTTGTCATTAATGACTTCATGGTGAACCGAATAGCCATAACGTTGCGACACCACGCTCATGGGCACCTTGCCCGGACGGAAACCGTCCATCTTGACGGTACGCGCCAGCTTTTTCAGCCGCGCACTGACCTCGTTCTGAATGGTGGCAACAGGCAAGCTCAACGTCATTTTGCGTTCCAGCTTGTCAAGGGTTTCTACAGCTACAGCCATCTGATTACTCCAAAATTTGAGTGGTGCGCGGGGCGGGACTCGAACCCGCACACTGTTGCCAGCGTCAGGACCTAAACCTGGTGCGTCTACCAATTTCGCCACCCGCGCAAATTAAAGGAGGCGGCCTGAAAGCCACCCCCTGTGAAATAGGTCAACCGCGGATTTTAACCTGCTGCACCTGCATGAAACGCCGTCAACGTGCCAAACACCGCATCTGAACCCAATATTTTCGTTACTTGCTCTCGGGCGTCACCCGAAACCATGCCGCATACATGGCCGGTAGCGCCAGCAGCGTCAACACCGTAGCCACCATCAGTCCGCCCATGATCGCCACCGCCATCGGCCCCCAGAACACCGAGCGCGACAACGGAATCATGGCCAGCACAGCAGCCGCAGCGGTCAGCACAATTGGGCGCAGGCGGCGCACGGCAGATTCGACGACGGCTTCCCAGGCCGGTACACCGCGGGCACGGTCCTGCTCGATCTGGTCAATCAAAATCACCGAATTGCGCTGAATCATGCCCATCAGCGCAATCACACCCAGCAGCGCGACAAAGCCAAACGGCCGATTCAGCAGCAGCAGCGCCCCGGCGACACCGGCAATACCCAGCGGGCCGGTCAAAAACACCAGCACCGCCCGGCTGAAGCTATGTAACTGCAGCATCAACAAGGTGAAGGTAATGAACAGCATGACTGGAATGCCCGCCACGATAGACGACGAGCCCTTGGCGCTCTCGGCCACGGCGCCAGCCACCTCAATGCGATAAGCGCCCTGCCCATCCTTGGCCCACCGGGTCTCAAGCGCTTTCAACTGCGGCATCAGTTGCGCGGTCACGGTCGCGCCCTGCAAGCCCTCCACAATGTCGCTTTGCACCGTGATGGCGTAATCACGGCTTTCGCGCCACATCACACCGGGCTCCCAAGTGAACACCGGCTTGGCGATTTGCGTCAGGGGCACCGACTTACCCGAGGCGGTCGGCAGGTAGGCATTGGCGATATCGGTGATGGCGTTGCGCTCGTCAAGCGGCTGGCGCAGCACAATGTCAATCAGCTTGTCCCCCTCGCGAAACTGCCCAACCGTGGTGCCGTTCAAAATAGTTTTGGCAGCTTGGGCAATCGACTGGCTGGTCACACCCAGCGCACGCGCCTTGGTCTGATCCACTTCAAGGCGCATGACCTTGATGGATTCGTTCCAGTTGTCGTTGACGCCGCGCGTATTGGGGCTTTGGCGCATGACGGCCTTGACCTCGTTAGCCCGCGCACGCAGCACCAGCGGGTCCAGTCCAATCACCCGAAACTGCACCGGGTAAGCCACCGGCGGGCCATTGGCCAGCAGCTTGACGCGAGCGCGCACCTCGGGAAACTCCTGGGCCAGTAAAACCGGCAGTTCCCGGCGTATCGCCTCCCGGGTGAGCAGGTCTTTGGGCACAACGATCATTTGGGACACATTGGTTTGCGGAAAAACCTGTTCCAGCGGCAAATAGAAGCGCGGCACGCCCGAGCCAACCCACTGCGTCACCGAGTTCACACCGGCGAGCGCCATCAAGCGCGCCTCGACCCGCTTTGCCACCTCTTCGTTCGCAGCAAACGAGGTGCCCTCGGCTGACCACATCTCTACCAGCAATTCCGGGCGACTTGAATCCGGAAAAAACTGCTGCTGGACTTTGCCCATGCCGACAATGCCAAGACCAAACAAGGCCAGCGTGACCGCAATGGTGGTCCAGCGATGGCGCACACAGGCATTCACGGCACGGCGAAACGCGTTGTAGAACGGCGTGTCGTACATGTCGTGGTGCTCATGAACCTGTCCGTCTGCCTGGCCCCGAGCCACAACGTGCGGCGGACTTTTGAGCAAGCGCACGCCCAGATACGGCACAAAGTACACCGACACAATCCATGACAGGCACAGCGCGATCACCGTCACGGCAAAAATTGCAAAGGTGTATTCACCCACGGATGATTTGGCGATACCAATCGGCAAAAAACCTGCGGCTGTGATCAGCGTGCCAGTGAGCATCGGCATGGCGGTGATTTCATAGGCAAAGGTGGCGGCGCGCACCTTGTCATAGCCCTCCTCCATCTTGCGCACCATCATCTCCACGGCAATGATGGCATCGTCGACCAGCAGACCCAGCGCGATGATGAGCGAGCCCAATGAGATTTTGTGCAGCCCGATCCCCCAATAGCTCATCGCTAGAAACGTCATCGCCAGCACCAGCGGAATGGTGATGCCCACCACCAGACCGGGGCGCATGTCCAACGTCCAGCGCCGCCAAAACGGCTGCTTGCCCGGGCGCGAGTGCAATCCCAAACTGATGAAGCTCACCGCCAGCACAATCGCCACCGCTTCAATCAGCACCTTGACAAACTCATTGACCGAGGTAGCCACCGACTTGGGCTGATCCTGAATTTGCGCCAGCGTCACACCGGCAGGCAAGGTTTTTTCAATGTGCGCTGTCGCCGCCTTCAAGGCCTTGCCCAGCGCAATGATGTCGCCGCCCTTGGTCATGGACACACCCAACGCCACCACCTCCTGGCCCTGAAACCGCACCTTGACCGAAGGCGGATCAACATAAGCACGTTTGACCTCGGCAATATCACCCAAGCGCAATTGATTGCCCCCAGCGCTGCTGCCTGCTGCATAGCCAACACCCCGAATCGGCATGGCACGCAGGTCTTCCAGGGCCTGAAACTGCCCGGCCACGCGCACCTGCACCACGTCTTGCGGCGTTTGCACGGCTCCGGCCGATTCCACTGCGTTTTGCTGCGCGAGTTGCGCCAGCACCGCATTCATGTCCAGCCCAAGTTGGGCCAGGCGTTTTTGTGAAATTTCGACATACAGCTTTTCGGCTTGATCGCCAAACAACTCAACCTTGGCCACATCGGGCACACGCAGCAGTTGCTGACGCACCTCGTCGGCAAAAGTTTTAGCCTCGGCGTAGCTGAAGCCGGGGGCCTGCAAGGCGTAGATCACGCCAAACACATCACCAAAATCATCATTGAAAAACGGCCCTTGCACCCCTTGCGGCAGCGTGCCGCGCATGTCACCGATGCGTTTGCGCACCTGGTACCAGACATTGGCCACCTCGGCACCGCGCGCAAAGTCCTTGATCTGAAAGATGATCTGCGACTCACCCGGTTTGGAATAACTGCGAATCGTGTCCGCGTAGGGTACTTCTTGCAGCGTGCGCTCGAGCTTGTCGGTCACCTGTTCGGCCATCTGCTGGGCTGAGGCACCTGGCCAGTAGGCGCGCACCACCATCGCGCGAAAGGTAAACGGCGGGTCTTCATCCTGACCCAGATGAAAGTAGGCACTGGCGCCCAGCACCATCATCACGATCATCAAAAATCGCGTCAACGGCGCGTGTTCTAGCGCCCAGCGCGACAGGTTGAAACCTTTTTCCGGATGCAAATGGGTATCAGACATGGCCATCCTCAGCGGGTCGATGCAGATGCAGATGCAGATGCAGATGCGGCCACAGCGGGCGAACTGGCAACCGGTGCAAGGCCAGCATTCAAGTCGCGATTTGCTCCTGTTTCAATAGCTTTCTGCGCTTTACTGGTAAGGGCTAGAGCCTTTTTTTCCTTATAAATCGTCACCTTTTGCCCGGTAGCCAGCACATGCACCCCGGCCGTCACCACCTGCATGCCGGGAACCAAACCGCTCGCCACCACCACATCGTTGCCATCAGCCGTAGCAATTTGCACGGTTTGCAGCTTGACCGTCATGCTGGATGTGTCAAGCAGCCACACGGCGCTGTCCTGCCCCTGCTGAACCAGCGCACTGGTGGGCAGTTTGATCACTTGCAGTCCGGTGTGCTGCAAGGTCGCTGGCAGTACCGTCACGGTACTGCCCAGCGCCAAATCATCAGTGGCTGCCAGCGCCACCTTGACGGTGAAGGTGCGCGTCACCGGGTCGGCACTGGCCGCCACCTCGCGCACCTGAGCTTTGAATGTGCTGTTGCTCGACCAGCTTCGCACTTGCACATCCGAGCCCGACTTGATCGCGACACGTTTGTCTTCAGGCACGGCAAACACCACGTCACGCGCGCCGTCCTGCGCCACCTGCACAACGGGCGCACCGGCGGCCACCACCTGGCCGCGCTCGGCCAAAACAGCCGTCACCACACCCGACACATCCGAGCGCAAATCGGCATAACCGGTCTGATTGCCCTGCACAGCCAACTGCGCCTGGGCCTGGGCCAGTTGCGCCTGGGCCGCCTTCAGGCTTGCCTCACGGCGCTCCAACTCGGCGCTGCTGATGAAGTTCTGGTCTTTCAAGGCGGCAAAGCGCTTGTAATCAGCGGCTGCCAAATCGCGGTTGGTTTGCGCCGCTGCCACCTGGGCTCGCACGGCATCAGCCGCCAGTTTCAGGTCTTGCGGGTCAAGTTGTGCCAGCAATTGACCGGCCTTGACATGCTGGCCCACTTCTGCCGACCGCTCTATCAGCTTGCCGCCAACCCGAAAACCCAGGCGCGACTCAACCCGGGCACGCACCTCGCCGGCATATTCCAGGCCCGATTGCATGGGCGCAACGCCCACCGTCATGACCTTGACGGCGCGAATCGGCTCCTCTTGCACAGCAGGTTTGGAGCAGGCCAGCAGCGCCAGCGCTGCGGCTATAGTCAGAGCGATTCGGCCCGCGCTTGCCATTGAATGACTTGTTTTCATCAATAAACACTCTCAAAATAATGGTCAAATTACTGACCGGATGGTTATTAATTCTAATCACCAATGAGTCGGGATTGTTCAGTGGATAAACGCGATTCAAATTTTTAGCCCTTTGTCCGCCATGCCTACACCCGCAACATCCCAAGCAACGGCAACTCCACTGCCGGTGACCCACTACGAAAATTTTCCGGTTGCCTCCATTTTGTGCCCGGCGCACCTGCGCCCGGCGATTGCCGCCATTTACCACTTTGCCCGCACGGCCGATGACCTAGCCGATGAAGGCGATGCCGACGCTGCCAGCCGGCTGGCCGATCTGCACACTTACCGCGCTGATTTGATTGCCGTGGCCTGCGGGCTGCCCAGCAGCGCACGCTGGCAAAGCGTGTTTGAACCGCTGCGCGCCGTGCTGCATGCGCACCAACTGCCGCTCAATCTCCTGACTGATCTGCTTGATGCGTTCGAGCAGGACGTCATCTTTACCGCAGAGCGCCGGCGCTATGCCACCGATGCCGAGCTGCTGGACTACTGCACGCGCTCGGCCAACCCGGTTGGGCGGCTGTTGCTGCACCTGTACAACATTGACGACGATGCATCGCTGGCGCAAAGCGACCAGATTTGCACCGCGCTGCAGCTCATCAACTTCTGGCAAGACGTGGGGCTGGACCTGGCGCGCGGGCGCTGGTACCCAAGCCGACAAGCCATGGCCCAGCATGACGTAACAGATGCCGATTTGCAAGCTAAGAGCACATCTGAAAATGCTACACAATTAATAGCTACTTACGCATATTCCGCAAGGGCTACGATGCTAAAAGGCTCACAATTACCGCTGCGCATACCTGGCCGGGCCGGCTGGGAACTGCGGCTGGTGGTGCAAGGCGGCTTGCGTATTCTCGACAAAATCGAGGCGCTGCACTTTGCCACTTGGCGCCAGCGGCCCAAGCTGGGCTGGCTGGATGTGCCGGTTATTTTGTGGCGCGCCTGGCGCATGCGTTGAAACAAAAATCCAAAGTAAAGCCCGTGGATAACGCAAAAGGTTGACGATCCGTTACATTTCGCCTCAAACCCGTAAACTGGCAGCGCTCAAGCAGCTCAGATAACAACCAAGCGACGACCGAAGGACACCCGCTATGGAGCACAAAATCAACGATGCGATGCACGCGCCACCGGCTGACAAACTGCCAACCGAGCGCCGCAACACGCACGAGCGACGCGCCCTTTTTACCCGGCTGACCGATGTACTGGAAAGCATCACCGACG
>JBBQZI010000009.1:0-31530 GCA_038207855.1 Burkholderiales bacterium | reverse complement strand
GCGGTGGCGGTGCTGTTTAACCAGCGCTTCATGAAATCCAAAAAAGCCGCCACCAGCAATTGGGCTAATTTGCGCTTGACCGAGGCGCAACTGGTCTACGCTGCCAACGATGCCTATGCCGCCATTCGGGTGTTTGAGGCGCTTTAGTGGGTGACAAACTGGTAAGTGACTTCTTCGCTTTCGACCATGTCCAGGATGTCGTTGAGCACGTCCTCGTCCTCAGTGCTGGCCCAGGTTTCTTCCGGGTTGCTGGCAAATAGCGGCTCAATGGCAATGTCCATGAACTGATCCTCGCCATCTTTATTTGGCAGCTTCAGCACTGGCGTGCCTTCAGAGGTTTCCACCAGCTCCCAATCGTCGGGAACCGTCATTTCGAGTTGAATGGTGATGTTGAGCTTTTTCATTCAGAAGTCCTTCGTGGGTGATGCGGGGAGGTTAACAGATGCGCATGGCATTGAATATTCAATGCTTTTTTGACCTCTAGCCCAGGTGGAATAAGCGCAAGCAGATATTTAATTTATAGCGAAATTTTTTGCCACTGGTTTGATGAATCACAACCGTTCGGCTTCCTTGGCGCGCATCTTGGCGCCGATGTATTCGCCGTGCGTCACATGCAGCAAATTGGCCACTTTGCTGATGATGTGGTTCTCGTTAGCATCCAGCGTACCGTCTGCATAGGCCACTTGCCACATGAACTCAACAACTTGAATTTTTTGGGCCTGCGTGAACGCCTCGTTCATAGCGCTGGTAAAGCTGAAGTAATCGTTGGCATGCTTGGCCGTTTGCTCGGCCTTTGCCATCAACTGGGCCAGCGCCTCTTCGCTCAAGGCAAAGCGCCGGCGCAACGCGGCAAGCGTCTTGGCGCGCTCTGCATCGCTGATGTCACCGTCCGAGCGCATCACGTCGAACAACAGCACGGCGGTGGCGAGTTGCAGGCGCTGTGCGTCGTTCGGGCCCGATGCCTCGCTGTCGGGCATGAAAAAACTGGTCAAAAGGCTTTTGAGTGGGTTGATCATGATGAAAGTTTACCCCTTGCGGCAATCAATCAGCGCCTTTGGCGCGTGCCATTATCATGATGCGCATGCCCAAACACCTTCCTCATCCGCATCCTCCAGCGGGCCATGCCCACGTCACGCCAGCACGCGGCGGCATACCGGCATCGCGCATTTTGGAGTTCGTCGACCCGGCTCAACTCGCTGTCTGGCTGACACCTTTGGTTCCTGATGCCAATGACCGCGCCTTCGTGCTGCGTTGTCTGGTTGGAGAAGGCCCGATTCACCACCGCGGAGCCAATTACATTTTGCTGGCCATGCTCGGGCGCGCATTGGAGGGGCGCGGCGGTGTCCGTCCCGTGCCTGATGGGGCTTGTGTGCCGATGCGCTTGCCGCCCCATCTGGCCAACGCGCAAGGCGAAGGTGTCTACCCGATTGCGCTGCCGACGACCGCCTTGCGACAGCTCGCTGGCGGCGATGAACAGAAGCTTGACGCAATGGTCGATTGCCTTACCGATGGCCCGCCCCAGCATGCGCTGGCCAATGTGGTGATGGTCGCGCTGATTGAAAGCCTGCTCAGCCAAGACCCGGCGCGTGATCCATGAGCGCGATGCAGCAACAGGCGTTTCGCCTCGCCGCCGCCGAATTGGGCATGGCCTCTGCAGCATGGCTGTTTGTGCAAGAGACCGCCGCCATGGGGCAAACCGATGAGGTGGCTTTGCTGCGCGACGAGATGGGGCGCGCCTGGCCGGTGCTGGACGCGGTCTGCGCCAACTGGCTGGCTGGGACACCGCAACCACAGATTGACGTGGAGGCTGTGCGTGCGCAATTGCAGGGCGCGTCACGCCTGGTGCTGGTGGGCTATGAGTCAACCTGGCTGGATGCCTTGTTGCCCAGTCTGCCGCCTGCACTGCGTGTAGCGGTGCTTACAGTGGGTGATCCGTTGGCGAATTGGGATCGCATGCTGGCCAACCATGGCACCCGTGTCGAGCCGCTGCGGCTGGAAGATTTCCAGTCCTGGGCTGGCCCGCGCTCGGTGTTGCTGACGTTTGTCTATGGTGCGGCGGGCCGCCAGATATTTGTCGTGCCGAGTTGGCTCAGGGTGTCCGGGCTGGACGTGCGGCTGCAGTTTCGCAGCCTCCTGGGTTGGCGCATTCTTGACATTCCGATGGAAATTTATCCGCGCTGGCTGGTCGCCGCTGATGCTGACACCCTGACCGACCTGAGGCCTGCGCCATGAGTGCGCAATTGGGTTTTGCACTGGCACTGGTGCTGACTTTGGTGGCACAGGCGGTGTTGCCGAGCTATCGGCTGCTGGTGGTGCTGGCCGGCGCGGCGCTGTCGTGTGCTGCAGCCGCCCTGCTGGGGGTTGCCAGTGTGGCGGCCATTTTTGCTGGCGTGCCATGGAACGTGTTGCTGATTTTGGTGGCGCTGGGTCTGTTTACCCACCGGCTGGCGGATACGCAACTATTCGGACTGGCGTCGGTCGCTCTGGTGCGGCTGGCCGGCGCGCGACCGGGTGCGCTGCTGCTGCTCAGTGCCTTGGGCACCTATGCGGTGTCGTCTGTCGTCAATAACCTGACGGCGCTGTTCGTCATCCTGCCGGTATTGTTCACGGTGTTTTCGCTCTCGGGTGTGTCGCAGCGTTTTGTGGTCTGGGCACTTGGCAGCATTTTGGTGGCCTGTAATCTGGGTGGTGCGGCAACGCCGATTGGTGACTTTCCGGCGGTCTTGCTGCTGGGCAGTGGCGTGATGAGCTTTCAACGCTATTTGCACGACGCAGCGCCTCCCACTATGGTGGCGCTGACGGTGTTTCTGTTGATCGTCTGGCTGCGTCAACCAGCACGCGACGTGCCCACAACGCCACTGAGTCGGCGCCTGACGCTGGCCACGCTGGCGCGCTTGTACCGTGGTGCACGGCTCGATTGGGGTCTGCTTGGCCCGTGCCTGGGTGCCTTGCTAGGCATGGTGGCCGGCTGGTTGCTGATTGATCCCAGCACCGGCATTGGCCCTGAAATGGTGGCCTGGCTGGGGGCCGGCGTGGCGTTGCTGGTGCGCCCGCTGCAGGGAGAACAGGCCATCAAGCGTGCGGTGGACATGGAGTCCGTGCTATTTTTGCTCGCCTTGTTTCTGATGGTGGGCGTGGTGCGGGAAACCGGCTTGTTCAGTGACATGGCGATGTGGCTGCAAGCCGCTCCCGTCTCGCCCGAGACGCAACTGGTTTTATTTCTGGTCGCCGCAGCCGTTCTGACCGGGCTTTTTTCTGCCGGACCCAGCATGGCCGCGTTGCTTGAAGTGGCAGCCGGGCTGGCCAGGCATTTTCCGCCGGAGGCGGTGTACGTCGGGCTGGCGCTGGCCGTGTGTGCTGGCAGCAGCCTGTTTCTGACCGCCGCCACGGCCGGGCCATTGATGCAAAGCCTGGCCGAGCGTGCCGCGCTGCGTGACGTGCACGGCAACCTGGTGCAGTTTGGCTTTCGGGACTATCTGGGTGTCGGTTTGCTGGGTTTTGCGGTCATTTTGAGCGTCGCCATTGCCCGCACGCTGTGGGCGATTGGGTGACATTGCTCAACCTCAGTGCGCTTGACTGGAGCATCGTGGCGGTATTTGCCACGGTCTACCTTGGCATGTTTCTGGGTGGCTTGCCGCATCTCAAACTGGACCGCTCAGGCGTCGCCTTGCTGGGTGCCATTGCGGTGATTGCATTGACCGGTATGTCGGTCGAAGACGCGGCCCGTAGCGTCGACTTGCCGACCATCGTGCTGCTGTTTGCCTTCATGGTGGTCTCGGCGCAAATGCGGCTGGGGGGCTTTTACACCGCCGTTACCCGCCAGGTTGGTGCCATGCCGCTGTCGCGCAATGGGCTGCTGGCTGCCATCATTGCAGCAGCGGGGGCACTGTCCGCGATTTTTTCAAACGACGTTATTTGTCTGGCCATGACCCCGGTTGTGGTGCGCTTGTGCCGTCAGCGCACTCTGAACCCGGTGCCCTTTCTGCTCGGGCTCGCCTGCGCGGCAAACATCGGCTCTGCCGCCACACTGATCGGCAACCCGCAAAACATGCTGATTGGCTCGGTGCTGCAGCTGTCATTTGCGCAATATGTGCACCGGGCGCTGCCACCGGTGGCACTGTGCCTGGCCCTGTTATGGCTGTGGCTCGCCTATGGCCCGGGCTCAGCGCAGGGTCATGCGCCCGCCACAGCTGCTAGCCCGGCAGCTGAGGCCGCTGGCTCGGTCGATCTGGTACGCCATCATGACCCGGTGTTTGACGCGTTTCAAACCGCCAAGGGGCTGCTGGTGGCGGCTGCGCTGCTGTTGATCTTCCTGTTCACTGACTGGCCACGTGACATCTCGGCCTTGGTGGGTGCCGCCGTGCTGCTGCTGAGCCGGCGCCTGCATTCAGCCCACGTGATGGGCTTTGTGGATTGGCAGCTTTTGCTGTTGTTCATTGGCCTGTTTGTGGTGAACCATGCGTTTGACCGCACCGGCCTGGCGTCCCAGTCCGTGCTCTGGATGGCGGGCCACGGTGTGCATCTGTCTGACCCAGGCGCGCTGCTGGTGGTGGTAGTGGCACTGTCCAACATGGTTTCCAACGTGCCGGCGGTCATGTTGTTGTTGCCGCATCTGGGTGCTGGCGAGGCGGCGCAAAACGCTGGCCTGGTGCTGGCACTGGGCAGCACACTGGCGGGTAATTTGCTGCTGGTGGGGTCGATTGCAAACCTGATCGTGGCTGATCTGGCACGCGACAGTGGCGTGTCGATTGACTGGAAGCAGCACGCCCGCGTTGGGCTACCGGTAACGCTTGGCACACTGGCGGTGGTGGCGGTCTGGCTGTGGGCCACCGCTGCCGCGTAGTCTGTCGATGACGGCAGTTAGCCGTTGCTATTGACCTGATGTCGGGCCCACACCAGCAACAGATTGTTGGCAGGCATGGCATGGCGTGCTGCCAAGTGCAAGCCAGCATGTGCGGCCTCGCGCGCCACCTCTTCACGCTGGCGGATGCCCCAGTCTGCATTGCGCTGGCGCAGGCTGGCATCGAAATCCAGATTGCTTGGCACGGTCGGCACATCGTTTTCCAGATACGGGCCGTAGGTGATCAGCACACCGTGCGCTGACAGATGCCGTGCGCTGCCGCGCAGCAGCCCCACGCAGGCGGCCCATGGGGCAATGTGTAACATGTTGGCGCAAAAAATCAGGTCAAAGCCGCTGGCTGAATCGGTGCTTGGCGCGCCCGGCAACCACCGTGCAGCACACACGTCAAGCTGCAGCGGGGCCAGCACATTGGCCAGACCGGCCTGCACCATGCGTGCCTGAATGCCGGGTAGCGCGCTGTCTTGCACCTCGGTCGGCTGCCAGGTCCAACCGGAGAAGTGCCGGGCAAACCATTCGGTATGTTGCCCCGTGCCCGAGGCAATCTCCAGCGCCAGGCCTTGCGCGGGCAAGATCTGCTGTAGCTTGTCCAGAATGGGCTGCTTGTTTTGCTCTGCGGACGGGCTGTACTGGATTTGGCTCATTGGCGAATCGCTTCAAGTTATATGAAAATTAGGCATCTAGCCTAGGTGGAATAAGCGTAGAAAGCTATTAACTTCATAGCGAAGAGTAGCAACATTGGGTGACCGCGTTGCCGATAGGGAATAGATACCACAAATGCCAACCAGCTTTCGGTCGGTATGGCGGTGTGCCTAAAAATTAAGCACGCCGCGCAAAGTCAATAGGCATGCGGGTTTGCGGGCTTGTAAACACACTTATCCCCAGCCCAACCCACCGTTTGGCGGGGAAAGTATTTTTTGCTTGAGACTGCTTTAGCGCAGATACGGACCGAGGCGTGCATTGACAGCCGCTGCGTCTGGCAGACCAAACGCCATGTTGTGCTGCTCTGTCAGCGGTCCGCCCCCGGGCAGCACGCATCCGGTATCGTCATAGCCCACTGCCTTGAACTTCCACACCGCGCCCACGCGTTTGAGGTTGCCCACATGCGCGCCATCGGGCCGGTGCACGCTGTGGACGTTGGCGTTGACGGGTCTGAGTGTCAGCGCGGACTGAAGTAGAGCGGCTTGGGTGCTGGAGGCTTCAACGGGTTGCATGGCTGGGATTTTAGAAGCGGGTCTGAGCTATGCGGGAAAATCCCCACAAAACTATCAACAGCGCTCATGCACGCGGTGAGTAAAACGGGAGTAAACGGTATGGAACGGCGGTTTGATGGCTACTTGAAGCAGTGGAACACCGAGCGTGGCTTTGGCTTCATCGCGGCGGACGTCGGCGGACAAGAATTATTTGTTCATATTTCGGCGTTTGTCCGCGATGGGCAATTGCCGATGGCGGGTGAGCGGCTGTCGTTTGAGATCGATTTAGACCGCAACGGCAAGAAGTGCGCTGTGCGGGTTCGCCGCCCCGACGCTCGGCCGACGGTCGGTGCCGACGCAGCACGGCGCAGCGTGCCGCGCCTGCACAAAACCACCGAGCCAACCGGCCTTTTCGGCAAACTCATCAGCTTGGCGTTGGTCGCCGCGCTGGCCTGGTATGGCTACAGCCACTACGCCGCCCGCGCCGCAAAGTACGACTCGGCATGGCCGGCACCACCTGTGTTGCCAGCTCTCGTGCCTAGTGCCAAATTGCTGTTGCCGGCCGATTTCAAGTGTGATGGACGCAGTCAGTGCAGCCAGATGACTTCATGCCGTGAGGCCACCTTGTTTCTGCAGAACTGCCCGGGCATGACGATGGATGGCAATGGGGATGGTGTGCCCTGTGAGCAGCAGTGGTGCAATTAATCGGCATCTAGACCGCGTGGGATATGCGCAGGTAGCTACTAAAAACGTAGTGAATGTAATTCGGACCGACAAGCAGGTGCTGTCTTAAGCCTGCCACACCCCAAACCCCGCCGAGCGCAGGTCGATGCCGATCTCGATCTCCTTGTCGACGGCATTTTCATAGCGCATCGGGTTGAAGGCCTCATACAGATCGGGCAGCAGCCGCCGGCCGTATTGCTGCACATAGCGGTTGGCCTGGATACCAGCCTTGTGCTTGTCAAAGCGTACGTCCGGGTCTAGGCCCGTCATGCCCACGTAGACGCAGGGCTTGCCGTCGATATAGTCCGGGTTGCGTTTGCGAAAGCGCGTCTCAAGGAGCACGTCTGGTGAGAGTTCGACCACATAAACGTGATGGTGCTTTCGGCGAGGCATGGTGTGGGTGAGGTGATTGCCGCCATTATGGGTGGTACGTACGCAAGCGAACAGACCCTGGGTTCGGTGCGCTTTACGCTTGGTAGACGTTGGCAAACAAGTCTGTTTGTGACGCAGCGCCATGGTGTTGAGCCATGGCGATCACGTAATCCAAAGGACCTTTCATGAAAAAATCATTCCGTAACGCGGCCAGCCTGTTGGCTGTGGCAGCATCTTTCACGCTAGCTGGTGTGGCACAAGCCCAAAGCACCACCACCACCACCCCCTCGTACGGTGCGGGCGGTAGCTACTTTGGCCTGAGTGCCGGTCAGTCCGACTTCTCGGTGGGCAACGGCATCGGTTTCTGGAACACGGACGACGGCGACACCGCCTACAGCGCCCAAATTGGCAGCTATTTCAATGACAACGTGGGCATGGAAATCGGCTACACCGACTTTGGCACGGTTAACCGCGCGGGTGGCAGCACCCGTGCCCGGGGTATCAACTTCAGCCTGGTGGGCAAATACGCGTTGTCACCCGCCTTCAACTTGCTGGGCAAGATCGGCACCACCTACAGTGATACCGACACATCGGCCAACCTGCTTTCTGGTGTCCCGACCGGTTCGGCCAACGGTTTCGGCTTGTCCTACGGCATTGGCGCGGAATACGCCTTCACACCCAAGTGGTCAGCCGTGTTGCAATACGACTCACATGACGTGCAGTTTGCCGGCGACCACACCGACCGCATCGGTGTGACCACGTTGGGTGTGCGTTACCGCTACTGATCGGTCTCCAGGCGTGGTGATGCCACCGCGTTTTACAGCGTCGGGTAGTCGGTATAGCCCTTGGCACCAGGGGTGTAGAAAGTGCTGGCATCGGGGGTGTTCAGCGCGGCACCGGCTTTGATGCGAGCGGGCAAGTCGGGATTGGCCAGGAAGGGGGTGCCAAACGCTACGGCATCCAGCTTGCCACTGGTGATGGCTTGCTCGGCTTCTTCGGGCGTGTAGCCCATGTTGCCAATCAACACGCCGGTGTACTTTTCACGGGCAACGGGCATTACATCGGCCTTTTGCACGCCGAAGAAGTCAGCGCGCATCAGGTGCAGGTAGGCCAGCTTGAAGGCGTTGAGCTGGTCGGCCAGGAAGCGGGTCAGCCCGATGGGGTCGCTGTCGATCATGCTGTTGTAGCTGTTCAGCGGCGACAGGCGCAGGCCGACGCGGTCCGCGCCAATGGCGGAAGTGACGGCGGTCAGCACTTCAAACAGCAGGCGCGCGCGCTTTTCCATTGAGCCGCCGTAGCCGTCAGTGCGCTGGTTCACGCCATCGCGCAAGAACTGGTCAATCAGGTAGCCGTTGGCACCGTGGACTTCGACGCCGTCAAAGCCAGCCTCGATAGCGTTTTTGGCACCTTGGACGACGGCAGCCACGATGGCCGGGATTTCTGCTTCGGTCAACTCATGGGCAGGCGCATTGGGTACCTTGCCGTTTTGGGTGTTGATGTCGCCTTCAATCGGTACCGCAGCAGATTCACGTGGTCAGGCGGACAACTGTTTTTTGTGCTAACCATTCGCCTGAAAAATATATAGAAAATTGGCCTCTAGCCCTTATGTAATAAGCGCTAGTAGCTACAAAATGCGCAGCAGCATTAAGGAGCCAAGCTAATACGAAGACCCTGGCTCGCTCAAAAAAATCAGCTCTTCGGCGCTAGACGTGCGGCCCAAAATGGCGTTGCGATGCGGGTAGCGACCAAAGCGGTCGATCATCTCTTTGTGGTGCAGCTCAAAACGCAAGTTGTCTTCCAGGCCTGCTTGAGAAAACAGCGCAACTGCTTGTGTGTGAATCAGCGCGGACTCGCTGTGCATATAGGGCAGGTAAGCAAAACTGCGCTGCGCCAGCGGCAGACTGCGGTCGTGCCCGCTGGCCACCAGCTCTTGCGCCAGTGCCAGCGCCATCGCGTCCTGCGCAAAGGCACGCGGCGTGTCGCGGTACACATTGCGCGAGAACTGGTCCAGCACCACGATCTCTGCCAGCCGCCCCGCAGGCGTGGTACGCCAGGCAGACAACTCGCAACGTGCTGCGGCCTCTAGCGTGGCGCAGAAGCGCGTGCGGATGGTGTCGTCCAGCGCGGCGTCTTTGACGAAGTGCTGTTTTGGGGTCAGTTCGTCGAACCAGAAGTGGAGGATGTTGGTGGGTTGCATGGTGCTGAGGATATCCATGGCGAATGGTTCGTCAATACCCAAATTGGGGTTTGTTGTACCAAAAATGGGCTTGATCGAAGTTATCAAAAAAAAAGGTTGCTAGCCCCTTCCCAATATCCCCCTGTGTAGGGCTGAGCTGAACACCCGCACACCGGTGGCGGGGCTGGAGAACAGCCTGCTGTCAGGCGGTTTTGTCTGCTTCCTGACTGAGCTGTTTTTCCATCGCATCGCGAATCTTGAATTTCTGAATTTTGCCGGTTACGGTCATCGGCAAACTGGTGACGAAGCGCATGTAGCGCGGCACCTTGTAGTGCGCAATTTGGCCTTTGCAAAAGGCGCGTACCTCGTCCTCGCTCAGGCTTTCGCCGGGGCGCAGGATGATCCAGGCGCACAGCTCTTCGCCGTATTTTTTGTCGGACACGCCGACCACCTGCACGTCCTGCACCTTGGGGTGGCGGTAGAGGAATTCCTCGATCTCGCGCGGGTAAATATTCTCGCCGCCACGAATCACCATGTCCTTGATGCGCCCGACGATGTTCACATAGCCCTGCGCATCCATGGTTGCCAGGTCGCCGGTGTGCATCCAGCCCTGCGCATCAATCGCCTCGCGGGTGCGCGGTTCATCGTCCCAGTAGCCGTGCATCACCGAGTAGCCGCGGGTGCACAGCTCGCCGGACAGGCCGGGCGCTACCACTTCGCCGCTGTCGGCATCGATAATTTTGACCTCTAAGTGCGGCTGCACCGTGCCGACGGTGGCCACGCGCTTGTCCAGCGGGGTGTCGGTGCTGCTTTGGCAGCTCACGGGAGAAGTTTCGGTCATGCCGTAAGCGATGGTGATTTGCGACAGGTGCATGTCATCGACCACCCGCTTCATGACCTCGGTCGGGCATGGTGAGCCAGCCATGATGCCGGTGCGCAGGCTGCTCAGGTCAAACTCCTTAAAGCGCGGGTGATCGAGCTCGGCAATGAACATGGTGGGCACACCGTGCAAGCCGGTGCAGCGTTCGTCCTGTACGGTTTGCAGCACGCTCAGGGGCTCGAAACCGTCGTTTGGATAGACCACCGTGGCACCATGCGTGAAGCAGGCGATGTTGCCCAGCACCATGCCAAAGCAGTGGTACAGCGGCACCGGGATGCACAGACGGTCCTGCGGCGTGAGCTTCATCGCCTCGCCGATGAAAAAGCCGTTGTTCAGGATGTTGCGGTGCGTCAGCGTTGCGCCTTTGGGAAAGCCGGTGGTACCGCTGGTGAACTGGATGTTGATCGGGTCGCTGGCTTGCAAGGTGTCTGCCAGCACGGCGAGACGGGCATCGTCCGGCTTGCCGCGCGCCATCAGCTCGGAAAAACGCAGCAGGCCCGGCTGTTCATCACCCTCACCCGGCGTGTCGATCCAGACCACGGTGTTCAGGTGGGCCAGCCGCTGCGACACCAGCGCCCCGGGCGTGCCATGCTGCCACTCGGGTGCCAGTTCCCGCAGCATGCTGATGTAGTCGCTGCTCTTGAACTGCGCCATCGTGACCAGCAGCTTGCAATCGACCTTGTTCAGCGCGTACTCGACCTCGGCGGTGCGGTAAGCCGGGTTGATGTTGACCAGAATCAGCCCCGCCTTGGCGGTGGCGAGCTGCATCAGCACCCACTGCGCGTTGTTGTGCGACCAGATGCCGACCCGGTCACCCGTCAGCAATCCCAAGCCAAGTAGCGCGCTGGCGAGCTGGTTGGCACTGCTTTGCAATTCGCGGTAGCTGTAGCGCAGGCCCTGATGCACGCTGACCAGCGCCTCTTGATCGGGCTTGAGCTGCACCATGGCATCAAAAAAAACACCGATCGATTGCTCGATCAACGGTGTGTCGGTTGCGCCTTGGTCTTGGCTCAAAACCAGCGGAGGACGGGTGGGTGTGGCGAGGCTCATGGGAATCTCCTGTCAGGGGGTGTTTTCAACGGATCATCAAACTCGGTAAAGGGTAAATGAACAGGGCCGCTACCGGTCGCCAAAGAGGTTGCAAATCGCGCCACACAAGGGTAAAAAACTGCGCGACATCGGGGTGCCAGCCGGAAAATAAAAAGTCGTTTCATTATGAACCTGAGCCAACTATTGGCATGCCGCGCGGGTCATCAGCTTCCTTGGCCCACCGCGCATCCAGAGACGCATCGGGTTCGTCCAAGCTATCCAACATGGGCTCAACCAAGGCCATGCGCAAATTGAAGTAAATCGGTCTCTAGCCCACGTGAAATATGCGCAAGCAGCTACTAAAAACGTAGCTAATCCAACTACTCAGGGTAGCGCAAGCACCTTCAGCTTGAGGGCTGGAAGATCATTCTGGATGGTTTGCCAGACGATGGCGAGGTCCACGTTGAAGTACCCGTGTGCCAGCGCATTGCGCATTTCATAGGCAAAACCCCAGGGCACGTTTGCATGTTGCGCGGCAAAGTCAGGATGATTCTTGGTGACGTTGTTGCAGGCTTCGCCAATTACTTCCAGATTGCGAATTACGGCAGCCGTGCCCCACATTGCCAGACTGGCCGATGTAGGCGCGCGGCAACCCAGCATCGGACAACTCGCCCATCAAAAAATACACGCCCACTTGCTGCGCCTCGGGCATTTTGAGGAAGTCTGCCAACTGGCTGCGCGGCACTTCGATCACGCGAACAATGCGCGTCGTGATCTCAGCCACGCGCATGCCGCGCGGGTCACCGGCGGGGAGGAAAATTTGGATGGTTTGGGGGCGAGACATTGCGTTGTCCATTACGCAGAGCGCTTGCGAATCGTGACCCGCACCGAGTGCTCGTCAAATTCAAATTCGGCAGGCGGGTTGCCGTTCTCGGCCAAAAGCGCTTGCGCCCGCTGCACGCCGTAGCCAAAGCGGTTCACAAAACCCATCAGCTTAAGTGCTTCGGCAATCACCGGGTTGCGGTAGCTGTTGCGGGTGGGAAAGTTGGCTTGTGTCGCCTCGCCATACAGACCGCCAGGGTTCTGGATTTCAATGTGATCGGCAAACACGTAGAAGCGGATGGGTGAGTTGCTGTTGTAGTTGCGGTGCATCACCGCGTTCATCAGTAGCTCGCGGATGGCGGCTTCAGGGTAGTTGTGCAGCAGCTTTTCTTGTAGCGGGCTGATGCGCACCATCGTGGTTTTGATCAGCAATTTCAGGCGACCTTCCAACTCCTTCAACACGCTCTGCAGGTCACCGGCTACTTCGGCCTGATTGGTAGGAATATCGGTGAGCGATGTGCCCGGTAGCTCCAGGTATTGAACGTAAGCACCGGGTAGATAAAAGCGGGGGTTTTTACCGATTAGCAGCATGCCCGCATGGGTGGCACATTGCCTATCGGGATCGTATAAACGCAGCGATGCCAGTTGTTGCTCTAGCGGACGATGGTTGTCCGCAATGGTTTGTGCATCCACGGCAGATCGGCGATAGGCATCAAATTGCCCCAGCGAAAGATCCTCCAAAGTCGATTCCGAGCAGGGTTGTGCGTCAAAAGACTTGGCCTGAGCAACCCGTCGCTCAGACAAGGCGCGCTCTTCCTGTTCATTGGCAATGGCCTTGCGCGGGCCGACCCGAATGTGCACGCGCCCCTTGTAGCGTACGGGCGGCAGGTCAGACGGATGCACTTCAACCACCGCAACGTCGCCGCCTGGCAATGAAAACTTTGCCACGTTCATCATCGGTTGCGGCAGGATGTTGCCGTCGGACCGAATGCCCGCCAGATTTTTAAGCAAGTCGTCCGTCACCTTGATGCCCGCCAAACTGCCATCGTCCTTCACGCCAACCAGCAAGTAGCCGGGCCGACGGTGGTTAGGCAGGTCATTAGCAAAAGCGCAAATGGCTTGACCGAACTTGTCGGTGTTGTTGACCGATTCGGTGCGCTCGGCAGTGTCTGACTCGATGTCAGCCATCAACGCTTTCAATTGTTCTTCAGTCAGCATCGTGTTCTCCGATTCGATCCGGCTTCAGATACCGGCTGGGATGAGTCATTGGGTGGTGGCACGCTGCGAAGCCCCTAAGCCAACTGAAAATCCTGCGGCCACAAAAAGTACGGGCCAAAGCGTGACTTGGCAACAAACTCCACGCCTGGTGCCGGTGGTGGTTAAAAACTTGGCCATTGAATTTTTTCTCCCTATTTCAAATGATTTTTCTGGATTTTCGCTTCGACTTTGTAGTCGTGGCAGGTAGCAAGCTGGTGTAACGCTGGTACAGCTCAAACAAAAACGCCACGCGCTCGGCATCGTTTTTGTAACTCTTTTTGCCACCACACTGAACGTAGGCCGCGTCTACCGCCGCATCAAGCTTTTGGTGCGCCTTGAGCAAGACCGGCGGCATGGTGAGCGGATCGTACAGGTCGGCCAGCGAGGCGGGCTGCGGCCCGGACTGGAATTGGGCACGGGCGTCGAGCACGGCTTGCGCTGCGGTTTCGATAGCTGCTTGCGCTTTATCTATATGGGCTAGAGGCTGATTTAGCTCTGAACTTTTTGCCAGATCTGGCCAGGGAAAGTTGTTGTAGACGATTTGTGCGGAGTATTGATAGTCGCTTTTCATGCGTCCCGCAGTGGCTCTCATCCACGCCATATGCATCGCAGACTGCAACACCCCCAACTCCAGCAAACCCGCTTGCGGCACCACCAAGACGGATGGGTTGATGATGACTTCGGGCCCGAAAAAACCCAGCGGCACGTAGTCACGGCTTTCAGAGCTGACTTTGGGGATGAGCAAATAGGGTGTTGAAGGCTGGCGGTTTTCGCCAAACTCGGCTGGCGTTTTGGCGAGTTCGCGCGTGGGTGCCTTGACGCTTTTCAAGCGTTCAACCTTGACCGCTTCGACAAGCTTCAAGACCTCTGGCATGGCTCGGAGTTGGCCGGGCGCAATATCTTTAAGCCACAAACAAAAGCGCTTGCTACCGTTCAGAAATTCCTCACCACCGATGTACTCACGGATATAGGGCTTTGCCTGCGGTTCCTTCTCAAGAAAACCGTTCAGCTCGGCCTGTTCCAGGATGAAATGGCCGAAGTCAACGGCTTTGCTGCCAAAGACGATCTCAGGCACCGGACAGATTGGGGCGGCTCGTTTGCCAATGACCACTGATGGCGTGTCGGTCAGGTAGGGCGAGATGTTGTTGACCGCCACCGCATGCGGCTCACCTTTGATGTCGTCGTACTCAAAAATCACCTTGCCGGGCCGGTCTTCCAGCCCAAAACCGATGATCACGCAGTGCACGGCGGCTTTGCCGGAGGCCTCGTTGCTCCAGCTAAAAGTGCGGTGTGCAAAGTGAATGTAGATGCCCTGCGCCAGCATCCAGCTCCACAACACACCTACCTGTTCACCTTGCGTGATGCTGTTGGTGGAAACAAAGGCGCAGCGGATGCTTTTGGCCTGACCCCCGTTTGCTGGCGCAGCGTCCGTTACGTGAGGCGTGGGCGGTGCGGAGGTCGGGGGCGATTTCAAAAAGCGAAGCGTATGAGCCCCCGGCATCTGCACCGCTCGCGCCGGAGCATCGCCATGGATGTAATGCGCCGCCTTCACATACCAGGCGGAAACGAAGTCCAAAACCCCGGCCCCATGGACCGAGGCCATGACTGGTGCAAAGTCCGCTTTCTGCGCAGGAGACTGTTCTTTTTTGCCCACAAACGGCGGATTCCCCAGCACAAAGCTGCACCGTTGCGCTGGCAACACCTCATTCCAATCCAGCGTGAGCGCATTGCCATGCACCACATGCGGCGTGGTGCGCAGCGGAATGCGGGCAAAGTACAGGCCAAACTCCTCGCTCACCCGCAGATTCATCTGGTGGTCCATCAGCCACAGCGCCACCTGCGCAATTTGCGCCGGAAACTCTTCAATCTCGATACCGTAAAACTGATCTACGTTGACACCAATCAAGCTGTGCACGTCCAGCGTCTGCTGGCCTGATGTGTCGCTGGCGCGCAATACGGCCAACTCCAACTCCCGCAACTCGCGGTAACTGATCACCAAAAAATTGCCACACCCACACGCCGGGTCAAAAAAGGTCAGCGTGCGCAGCTTCTTGTGAAACTCAAACAGCCGGTTTTTGTTGCCCTTGACCTTCTCAAACTCTGCCCACAGCTCATCCAGAAACAGCGGCTTGATCAGCTTGAGAATGTTTTCCTCAGACGTGTAGTGCGCGCCCAGGTTACGACGCGCCTTGTCGTCCATGATGCTCTGAAACAGACTGCCGAAAATAGCCGGGCTGATGCCCGACCAGTCCAGCGCGCAGGCATCCAGCAAGGCTTCACGCATGGCGGTGGTGAAGTCGGCCATCGGCAAGGGTTCGTCAAACAGCTTGCCGTTGACATAGGGGAAGGCAGCCACCTGCTCGTCCAGCGCCTGGCTTCGCTTGTCTTCGGGCGTGTTGAGCGTTTGGAAAAGCTGCGCCAGGCGCGAGCCCAGGTCTGAGCCGTCGGGCGCGGTGCGCTCTTCAATGAAGGTGCGCAGCGTCTGCGCGGGCTGGAAGATGCCGGTGTCGTCGGCAAACAGGCAAAACAGCAGGCGCACCAGCAGCACTTCGAGCGGGTGGCCGCTATAGCCTGATGCTTTGAGCGCGTCATGCAGCTTGCCCATGCGCTCGGCGGCTTTGATGTTGACCGGGTTTTGCGGCTGGATGGTCTGCACCTTGTAACCCGCCACAAAACCAAACAGTTTGATGTGCTTGTGCAGGTCTTTCAGGGCGAATTCAATGGTTTCGCCACTGGCCAGGCGGTGCACCCGAAAACGCGCAAAGTCGCAGACGATGACGATTTGCGGCAAGTCACGCTCGGCAATGCCAGGAAAGTACGACAGCGCCTGCGTTAACGCTGCGTCCAGATTTTTGCCGCGCGACTTTTGCTCCACCAGCAGCATGCCGGGCCAGAACAGGTCGACAAAGCCATCGGTTCTGGCGTGGGCACCGGGCAGCTTTTTGACGGCGTGCTCGAAGGTGGCGACACGTTTGTTGGTGATGCCAAAGATTTCAAAAAAATCAATCCAGAACGGCTTGCCCTGGCTGTCTTCATTGGCAGCATCAGCCCAGGTGCGGCTGAAGGCATGCGCGCGGGACTTTATTTCGTTCCAGGATAGAGGCATATAAAACTTTTAACAAAATCGGGCTCTAGCCCTTTTGAAATATGCGATAGTAGCTATATAAAACGTAGCTTTTAGCAAGCAGCATCATGCAGGCGCAATCAATTTCACACTTGGAAAATACGTTGCATAACGCGCCACGTCGCGGGTCAAGATCGTCCAGCCTTCAGTTTGCGCCTGCGCGCCGATGAAAAAGTCTGGCAACACACCGGTCTTGGTGCCGCGCTTCTGGCGATAGCTCAAAAAGGCGCGGCCCGCCGTGTAGGCTGCCGCGCGTGACAGGGGTTTCATCGTTGCTTTGGCCATGCGCAAAAACTTGTCTAGCGCTGCAGGGTCGTCGTAGGTGGGCGCCAACTCGGCATAGATCACCGGGTTGATGACCGCAAGTTGCTGCGCTCGCACCTGCTGCACCTGCGCTAGCGACCAGTCCAGCCAGACGGGGTCTTCTTGGATCAGGTCAATCCAGATGTTGGAGTCCACCAGAATCATGGCTGGTTCCAGTCGTCTCCGCGCGTCATCCGCATGATTTCATCGGTGGTGTATTTGCGGTTGCCGCTACCGATCAAGGCCAAAAAGGGGTCTTTGCTGGTGCGCTGGCTGGCGCTGGCAGTCGCCAGGCCGGGTGCAAGTTTTTTGAGGTGTTTTTCCAGTGCCGCTTGCACCACCGCCGACTTGCTCAGGCCGGCTGTTTCGCAGTAGGCGGCTAGCTGGCTTTCTAGTGGATCAGGCAATCTAACAGACAGCATGTGCGGCCTCCATTTGTATGACAAAACACATATGAAGTGTATGACAAAGAAGCCGGTAGGACTATCCCCCTCATCTATTTGCCCCAACTATCCTTCAACCCCACCGCCAAGTTAAACACCGGCTTACTTCCCTGCACATGATCCACCCGATCCGCTACAAAGTAGCCATGCCGCTCAAACTGAAACTTCTGGTCCGGCAGCGCATTCGCCAATGACGGCTCAACAATCGCAGTAACAACCTTCAAGCTGTCCGGATTCAAGCTCTCGATAAAGTCCTTGCCGCCCGCATCCGGCTGGGCATCCAAAAACAGGCGGTCGTACATGCGCACTTCAGCTTGCACGCCATCAGCCACGCCGACCCAGGTGATCGCGGCTTTCACCTTCACGGCGTCGCTGCCGGGGGTGCCGCTCTTGGTGTCGGGCACCACGGTGGCCAGCACTTCGGTGATCTTTCCATCAGGGTCTTTGGTGCAGCCGGTGCACTCGATCACGTAGCCGCCTTTCAGGCGCACCTTGTTGCCCGGGAACAGGCGCTTGTAGCCTTTGGGCGGAACTTCTTCAAAATCTCCGCGCTCAATCCACACTTCTTTCCCGATGGTGAAGTGGCGTGGTGCAGGCTCTGGTGTGCCTTCGGGCGCTGCATCAGTAGATGCGCCGTGCGGCGCGTGGGGCAGGGCGGGCAGGGTGCAGGGCTCCAGGTGGCCGGCGCCCATCACTTCGTCCCAGTTGGTCAGGACGAGCTTGACGGGGTCCAGCACGGCCATGCCACGGTGGGCTTTGGCCTCCAGCGTTTCGCGCAGGCAGCCTTCCAGCGTGCTGTAGTCGATCCAGCTGTCACTCTTGGTGACGCCGATGCGGTCGCAAAACAGCTGGATGGCTTCGGGCGTGTAACCCCGGCGGCGCAGGCCGACCATGGTGGGCATGCGCGGGTCGTCCCAGCCATCCACTTTATGGTCGTACACCAGTTGCGCCAGTTTGCGCTTGCTGGTGATGACGTAGGTGAGGTTGAGGCGGGCAAACTCGTATTGCCTGGGCGGCGGGGCGCTGAGCAACTTGCCTTCAATCAATCGCTCCATCAGCCAGTCGTAAAACGGGCGCTGGTCTTCAAACTCAAGCGTGCACAGGCTGTGGGTGATTTGCTCCAGCGCATCTTCAATCGGGTGCGCAAAGGTGTACATCGGGTAGATGCACCAGGTGTCGCCGGTGTTGTGGTGGGTGGCGCGCCGGATGCGGTAGATGGCCGGGTCACGCAGGTTGATGTTGGCGCTGGCCATGTCGATTTTGGCGCGCAGCACCATGGCGCCGTCTTCGTGCTGGCCGTCGCGCATTTCGCGGAAACGTGTCAGATTCTCAGCTGGCGTGCGGCTTCTGAAGGGGCTGTCGACACCGGGTTTACTGAAATCGCCCCGGTTGATGCGCATTTGCTCGGGGGTTTGCTCATCCACGTAGGCGTGGCCGGCTTCAATCAAGTATTGCGCTGCACGGTACATGAAGCCAAAGTAGTCGCTGGCCTGATAGGCGGTGGCGGTTGGGCTTCCGTTCCAGTCAAAACCGAGCCATTTGACCGAATCGATGATGCTGTTCACATATTCGGTGTCTTCTTTTTCGGGGTTGGTGTCGTCAAAGCGGAGGTGGCACACGCCACCATAGTCACGCGCCAGGCCAAAGTTGATGCAGATACTTTTGGCGTGGCCAATGTGCAGGTAGCCATTGGGTTCTGGTGGAAAGCGGGTGCGGATTTTGGCCGGGTCCAGCGGGCCTGCGGCTTGGTGCGCGGCATCGCCGGGGCTACCGGCCCAATGGCGGCTGGCGTAGGTGCCTTTTTCCAGATCGTTTTCAATGATCTGGCGCAGAAAATTGCTGGGCTTGGGGCTGTCGGTTGCCGCAGCGGGGGTGGTAACTGGGGTGTTGGCGGGGGTTGGGGTACTCATGCCGCCGATTTTAGGCGGCCACCTGGCAATTTTGGCATCAGACCAACAAGGATTCCGTGAATGTGTTGATGGCGCTTACATCTGGCGGTAGCACGGTGTAGGGCAGGTGCTCACGGTCCAGAATTTCGCGCAGACCCTGGTCAACTTCGCGCGCCTGCTCTTCATTTTGAAAGCGCCCGGTGTGCACATATTTCTTATCGCCGCGCTGCACCAGAATGTTGATGTTGTCGTTCTGGCGGTACCACTCGAGAATTTGTTCGCGAGTTTTAGCGACATCGCAAATGTTGTCGGCGTAGTTTTCGTTGTAGAACAACACTTGCGGCAAAGAGCATTCGGTGATCAAAAAGTGCACCTGGCCGTCCAGCAGGTTGAGCATTTCATACTGGCGCTGGGCGATGAAATACTGGTTTTTCAAAACTTCAAAGTTTCTCTGCCAAACCAGCGACTTGGCGTAGTCAGGAATGGTTTCAACGGTCTTGTTGTGCAGGTTCAAATAAAGCACCATCGCCGCTGAAATAAGCGACTTGTCACTGCCCGGGCCACCAATGATGTTGATGACCTTGGTGGGGTAGAGCCGCATTTTGGTTTCCGGCAGGTGGTTAATGACGTTGGTATAGCTGATGCTCATGGTGTTGTTCCGGGGAATTTCAGGCTTGATCGTACTTTACGTTGGAATGCCGTTGCGCTCCAGCAGGTCGCTCACCAGCTCCAGCCGCACCAGTGGGTTGTCCAGCACCATCAGGCGGTTTTTGAGCTCTGCTGTCATGGGCAACAGTTCGCACCAGCGGTTGGCCACCCAGGCGCAGTCGTCCAATTGGTAGGGCGGCTGCATGGGCATTTGGTCTGGCGCTGTGCTTTGTTGTTGAAGGGAGTGGATGACACGCGCCAGCGCGGCGGCCACAGGACGCAAATCTGGTGGGACGGGCACGGCCTGGTCATCGGCGATGGCGTGCGCCTGCGCAACCCACAGCCCATGTTTGAGCAGCTCATGCTTTTCCACCTCGAAACGCTGCAAGCCGATGCATTGAATCCACATCAAACCGGCTTGCGGTCGAGTCAAATGGGTGATGCGCGCCAATGTGCCGATGGGGTAAAAAATTTCCTGGGCAAAACTGTCACCGCCGGGCGTGGCAGTCGGGGCACGTCGCACCTCGCTGCCGCCATTCAGCGTGACCACGCCAAACGGTGTGCCAGCCTTAAAGCACTTGCCGATCATGTCGAGGTAGCGCACCTCAAAAATCTGCAGCGGCAAGTAGCCACCCGGAAATAGCACCGTTCCCAACGGGAACAGCGGTAACGAATGAAGAGCAATTGTGTCTGGCATGGTTGGTTTCAAAGCGGCATCGGCATGATCATCCCATGAATGCTGGTGAATTGCTCGGTCGGGACACTTCATTGAAGTCTGCGATAGGAGGTGGTCAAGTTGACGGTTGTCAATATCAATCGAAACTGACTCATTCATAATTTTTTTGCCTAGATTAAATAACCTTTAGATCTTGTGAGGCGCGGGATCTCGACTGAGCAAACTTGGAGAACCAAAATGAAGCTCATCACAAAAAATAAAAGCAAAATTTCTATTTTTAGGGGGGTAAAACCGTGGTCATTGCGAACAACTGTATCGCTGGGTGTTGCGATGACTGGCGTTTTCAGTGCAATGACGGCGATTGCAATGCCTGTTTTGGACTGGACCACCGTTGTCAACAATAGTTTTTTGGCGCCGGACTCGACCAAAACCTTTAACAGCTACAGCCCGGCATCGGTTAACGACGATGCGTTGGTTGTGTTCCGCGGTCGCACGCAAGGTGGGCAAGGCGGCCAGCGGGTTTCAGGCGTTTTTCAGCGCGACATGCAGACCCCCGGGGCACTGGTTCAAGCCATTGCCACGCAGGGTTCCGCAGTGCCGCAGCCGAATAACCTCGCCGCGACGTTCAATGAGTTTCCCTCATTCGCGCGAATCGACAGTGGTTCAACCCTGGTCGCCACCCGCGGCCAGTCAGGGCCCGTACTTGAATACGTAACCGGCACCGACCCGGCAACGGGTGAGCCGATCACGACCCGGGTTGGCACCTCTGGTATTTACGCCACGCCTGGTGGCACATTGACCACTGGTGCGAGTTTGGTGGGCGCGGTGCCAGGGTACGCGCAGTACCAAATACCCCAGCCAGCCGTCAGCAGTGATGGACTGCGCTTTGATCAGTTCCCCGGCGCGCCGGCCGCGTTTGATGGCAAGTTCATCGCCTACAAGGGCAATTACACCGAAGCGGGCGTTGGTCAGACCGGCGTGTTTTACCGCGACATTACTGGTAGTGATGGTGCTGTAGCGCTTGCGTGGCGCGGCATGGCCATGCCGACGAATCAATATGTCACTGCCGGGACTATGTTCGGATCGACTGCGCCCCCGAGTGCGGCCAAGGGTCAGGTTGTGTTCACCGGGCTGGATAACGAAGATGCACCGACCGCAGGCGGTATCTATAAAGCGACGGTCGGTCAGGCAGGCCTCAGCACCCTGGTCAGCATTGGGGAAGCTGTGCCTAGTGTCACGAACGCGGGTGGCAATACGTTGAATCGCTTGGGAGAAGGCCTGTCGTTCGATGGCCGCTATGTTTCGTTCTGGGGCGCATGGGGCTCCGAGGTTCGCACGATCACGCTGACCTGTGCCACTGACGGCAACGCGTCTGTGCTGGCAGCCTGCATGGCCCAAAGCGATAACGGCACCGGGACCACGACCCGTGAAGTACCGATGCATCAGGGCATCTTTCTCAAAGACACCCTCACTGGCGAGTTGAAACTGGTCGCGCAGACCGGTGCCAACTACGAAGACTTCTTGTTCTGGAACTTCTCGGGCAATGCTGGCCAGGGTGGCAGCGTGGACTCTCAAGATGAGGAAGGTGCGCGCTGGCGCTCGACGGCTTTTATCGCCAGTGACGGCCCCAAAGTGGTGTTCAAGGCGACTGAGCCTGCCAACGGCATCTTTGGCCTTTATCTTGATTTCAGCGACCTGCTCGACCCATACGCGATATTGACCTCGGCGATGTTCGGCAACGTGCTGGACTCCATGGCGCAAGACCTGCCCATCGTGGCGCTGTCAATTGAACGCGATAGCTTCCGTAATGGCTGGCTCGCGATCAGTGCCACCATGGCAAATGCGGACGCTGGCTGGGCAGGGGTCTATTTGACACAGATCGTTCCCGAACCGCCGGTTGGCGCTTTGATTCTGTTGGCCCTGGGTATGCTGGGTTTGTCTCGGCGGCGTTGTGAACGCAAAGCCGATGGTGCTGTCGTGTGAGCGGCATCAAAGCACATGGCATCGTTTCAAGTTCAATTATTTTCTGATCTGATCAACATGGGAGTATTCAAATGAAAAGCATACAACGAATCCCAACGACGTTAGCGTTGGCAATGGCGGTCGCATACGGTGTGACTGCATTTGCGGCCGGTGCAAACGCAGGTGGAAATGCAGGTGGAAATGCAGGGGCTAATGCAGGCGGGGCCATGGCGGGCCATGAGACGGGTACCCAAATGAAGGCCCAGACTCCGCTGCACTTGCAAATTCAGACGCGCGATCAGTTGAAGATCCAGGACAAACTGATGCTTCAGACCCGTGATCAACTGAAAATTCAGGATCGCTTGCTAACGCAGACCCGCGATCAGTTGAAATTGCAGGATCGACTGCTGCTCCAAATTCGTGATCAACTCAAACTGCAGGATCCCTCCAAAACTCAGACACGCGATCAACTCCAGGCGCAGGAGCAACTTCACCTCAGAACGATGGATGAGTTGAAGGCTCAGGAACAGCTGCAGTTGAAGATGCGGGATCAATTAAAGGCGCAGGAAGAGATGCAGTTAAAAACGCGAGATCTGCTCAAAGGGGGTTAGTTGGCATAAGACCGTCTCAAAGCAGGCGGTCTTAGGCAAGCAGCCGTTTAGAGAGGCGTCCACCACGCCGCCGTTCACACCCCGGCCCCCCCATTCAGCCTTGGTGTTGAACGCCGGTCGGTCGCACTCCAGTGCTCGATCGGCTGCGCTTTGGGGGTGCTAGCTCTGGCTCAGACCCTCACCGGAGATAATCAAGATCCGATTATTTTTGGAGTTCGCGTGGATATCGTTTTGCTGATCAAGGCCACCATCATGGGGCTGGTTGAAGGGTTGACCGAGTTTTTACCTATTTCATCCACCGGACATCTGATTTTGGCGGGTGCCTTGTTGGGCTTTGACGACGACAAGGCCAAGTTGTTTGACATTGCGATTCAGACCGGGGCCATTTTTGCCGTGATTCTGGTGTATTGGCAAAAGATTCGCGATACCGTGGTGGCCTTGCCATCGGACAGACAGGCGCAGCGTTTTGCCCTGAATGTGACGATTGCATTTTTCCCCGCGGTTATTTTGGGTCTGGCGTTTGGCAAAGCCATCAAGGCTAATCTGTTCACGCCGGTGGTAGTGGCCAGTACCTTCATCATTGGTGGTTTCATCATCATCTGGGCTGAGCGTCGCCAAGCGAACAACCCGGCCGTGGCGCGCATCCATAGCGTCGAAGAGATGACCCCGATGGATGCCCTGAAGGTCGGGCTGGCGCAGTGTCTGGCCATGATCCCAGGCACCAGCCGCAGTGGTGCCACCATCATTGGCGGCATGTTGTTGGGCTTGTCGCGCAAGGCGGCCACTGATTTTTCGTTTTACCTGGCGATTCCGACGCTCATCGGTGCGGGCATTTACAGCCTTTACAAAGAACGTGCCTTGTTGTCACTGGCCGATGTACCGCTGTTTGGGGTTGGGCTGGTGGTGTCGTTCATCAGTGCTTGGTTGTGCATACGCTGGTTGCTGGGCTACATTGCCAACCACAGTTTTGTCGGCTTTGCCTACTACCGGATTGCCTTCGGTCTGGTGGTGCTGGCAACTGCCTGGACTGGCGTGGTCACCTGGGCTGCCTGATGCCATGACAACGAGCCAGATCATCACGATGGACCAGCTGCGGGTGGGGCTGTACGTTCATCTTGACCTGAAATGGTTTGAACACCCTTTTGCCTTCAGTCATTTCAAGATCAAGTCTGAAGATCAAGTCAAGATCATTCGCAGCTTGGGCTTGGTCAGTGTGCGCTGTAGCCCCGAGCTCAGTGACACAGGTGTGCCGTCGCCGGCCAACGCGCCAAAACCTGCGGCGCAAGCGTCTGAAATAGCGCCCGAACCCGATTCGGCGGTCGATCCAGCCCCCGTCATGCTTGCCAAGCGGGCCATGATGGCGCAGATGAAAGCACGTCGCGAATCGGCTGAGCGCATCGAAAAGGCTTTTATTGACACCGCCAAGACGATCCGCGACATTGAGAAAAATCTCTACAGCAGGCCGACTGAAACCTTGCAGGCAGCGGGCCAATTGGTCACGAAAATCGCCGATGCCATTTTGAGCGCGCCCGAGCTTGCCATTGAAGTGATGGGGGACCGCTTGGGCGGTGAAGAGCTGTACTTTCATTCGCTCAATGTCACCATGCTGTCGCTGATGATGGCCCGCGACCTGAAACTGCCCGCAGAGTTGGTCAGCGCGCTCGGTGTTGGGGCATTGCTGCATGACATCGGGCGCAAGGAAATTCCCGACCGCATCCTGCTCAAAACCGAGCCGCTCAGCACTGCAGAGCGTAATTTTTATGAACTGCATCCGCAGTACGGGGTGGATATTGGGCGGCGCATGCAGCTCGCACCGACGGCGCTGGCGATTGTTGGTCAGCATCACGAGTTGTTTGATGGCACCGGTTACCCGGCCAAGCTCAAGGGTGAGGCCATCAATCCGCTGGCGCGCATCGTGGCTATTGCCAACTACTACGACGAGTTGTGCAACCCCGTGGTGTTGGCCGATGCGCTGACACCGCATGAAGCCTTGTCGCAGATGTTCGCCAGGATGCGCGGCAAGTTTGACCCCAACTTCTTGAAAGTCTTCATTCGCTGTCTGGGGGTGTACCCGCCGGGCACCATTGTGCAACTGTCCAATGGTGTGATTGGCATGGTGACCACGGTCAATACGAGCCGACCAATGAAACCGATCGTGGTCGTGTTTGATGCCGATGTGCCCAAAGAAGAGGCCATATTGCTCGATCTGGACACGCAGACCGAGTTCAATATCAGCAAAGCCATTCGACCGGCGCAGGTGCCGCGCGAGGTGTACAACTATCTCAGCCCACGCAAACGCATAAGTTATTATTTTGAGAGTGTCCCAGGCAAACCTCAAAAGGGTGCGGCATGAAAAAGTCGCCATCCGTAGCCCAGCTCATGCTGGACAACTGCAGCGGCATGATGTTGCTGGTGCAGCCTGCCACCTTGCAGATTGTGGCCGCCAACGCAGCGGTGGCGCAGGCGCTGGGTTACTCTGTGGAGGCCCTCCAGGACTTGCTGATCACCGACATTGAAAGCGCTTTGCAGGATGTGTTTTACTGGGAAGAAGCCAGCAGCGGGAATGCTCAGGAAATTGAGCATCAGGACAGCCAATACCGTTGTGCCGATGGCGAGTTGCTGGCGGTGAGTAAATCCGTCAAGCGCGTTGAGTACGAAGGCCGCTCGCTGCTGCTGGTGCTGACCAGCCAGACGCAGACCGTGCGCCAAGTGCAAGATGCGCTGGCACAAACCCTGTCCCAGTTGCGTGCCACCCTGGAGTCCACCGGCAACGGCATTCTGGTGGTGGACTGGCAGGGCAAGGTCAACAGCATGAACCGCCAGTTCAGCCAGATGTGGAGCATTGCCGAAAGCCTGTTGCAAAGCCAGGACGATGCGCGCATTCTTGAGTGGGTGGCCCAATCGGTGCTGGAGTCTGACTTGGTGCACGAGCGCCTCAAAGCCATTGTGGACCCGATAGAAACGGTTGATACGGTTCACCATCAAGACCTGCGGGTGTTTGAATTGAGCGCGCGCCCACAGTACCTTGGCGAACAAATCATCGGGCGGGTGTTCAGCGTACAAGACATCACGCAGCGCACGCTCGATGCGCAGGCGCTGCGGGAGTCGCGTGACCAATTAGAAGCGCGGGTGGTGGGACGAACAGCCGACTTGCAGGCGCTTAACCTGACGCTGAGCGATGAAAAAGAGCGCATGGCCGAGTTGATCAAGGCGCTTGAGGCCGCGCAGGCGCAGTTGATGCAGTCAGAACGCATGGCCTCGATCGGGCAACTGGCCGCAGGCGTAGCGCATGAGATCAACAACCCGGTCGGCTTTGTCAATTCAAACCTGGGGTCGTTGCAGCACTACGTTGTCAACTTGCTGCGCTTGCTATCGAATTACGAGCTATCCGAGCAAACGCTGGCGGCAGATCAGCGCAAAGCGATTGCAGACCTGAAGCTCGAAGTGGACTACGCCTTTATGCGCGAAGACATCGAAACGCTGCTCAGTGAGTCGCTGGAGGGGCTCAAGCGCGTGACCCGCATCGTGCAGGATCTGAAAAACTTTAGCCATGTTGATGAGTCCGAGCAGCAGTGGTCTGACCTGGAGCAAGGCATCGAGAGCACCTTGCGCGTGGTCTGGAATGAGCTTAAATACAAAGCCGAGGTGACCAAGGAATTTGCCGGTTTGCCACCCATCAAGTGCTATCCGTTTCAACTCAACCAGGTGTTCATGAACCTGCTGGTCAACGCCGGCCAAGCGCTGGCGGACAAGGGCGTCATCACGATTCGCACCGGCTTTGATGACGCGCAAGCGTGGGTGTCGGTGCAAGACACGGGCAAAGGCATTGCGCTTGAACATTTGTCAAAAATTTTCGACCCCTTCTTCACCACCAAACCAGTTGGCAAGGGCACCGGCTTGGGCTTGTCGCTGGCCTATGGCATTGTCAAAAAGCACAGGGGCCGCATTGAGGTCAGTAGCGTGGTGGGGCAGGGCAGCACGTTTACCGTGTTTTTACCCCGAGACTGCAGCCCGCCATCAGATTAGCTTTTCTTGCGGTGTGCTGATTTTCTTCAATGGACGATGGCGACCGGCGGGCTGCATCAGCGGCACATCGGTCTGTTCACCGTTCCACATCGGGTCTTCAATGCTGTCAAAGACCTCGCGCAGCTTGATGCCCCAACTGTTGTGCATCATCTTGAAGTAGGGGTTGTTCTCATCAATGCAAACCACCTTGTCGGTCTGGAATGTGTCGGCTTCGTACACCACCAGGTCCAGCGGCAGGCCGACCGACAGGTTGGATTTAAGGCTCGAGTCCATTGAAACCAGTGCGCACTTGGCGGCCTCGTCCAGCGGTGTGTCGGGGGTGATGACGCGGTCAAGCACGGGCTTGCCGTACTTCGATTCGCCGACCTGAAAGTAGGGCGTTTCAGGCGTCGCCTCGATAAAGTTGCCGGCTGAGTACACCTGAAAAAGGCGCATGCCTTCGCCCTTGATCTGGCCGCCAAAGATCAGCGACACGTTGAATTCCACGCCAGCTTGCTTCAATGATTCGGCATCGCGTTCGTAAACGTGCCGAATGGCAGCGCCCAGCACGCGGGCAACGTCAAACATGCTTTTGGCGTTCCAAATGGTGATGGGCTCGCTGTCCTCGTGCTCTTTGAGCTGTTCGATCTGCAAAATCTCACGGATTGACTGCGAGATGCTCAGGTTGCCTGCCGACAGCAGCACCATGAAGCGGTCATCGGGCCGTTCGTAGACGATCATTTTGCGAAAGGTGCTGATCTGATCCAGACCGGCGTTGGTGCGGGAATCGGACAGGAAAACCAGTCCGGCATTTAGTTTGATGGCGACGCAATAAGTCATGTTTGATGAAATAAGTACAAATAATCGGATATTGACGGATGAGTTCAAAGCATGAATCATGCCGAGTATTAAAAACTGCAGAAAATAGCCTCTATTGTCTCCCAGCAAAGGAATGATTTCAAAAAGCGAAGCGTATGAGCCCCCGGCCTGCGCGCCGCCCGATCCCCGCCCCGGAATTTGGCTACTGCCCAGTGCTGATCCTTTTCAACTGGTACAGCGCCTCCAGCGCCTCGCGTGGGCTGAGTTCATCAGGATTTAAGGCTGCAACCCACGTATCTAATGCGCTAATAGCTATGTTTTCTATAGCTATTGGTGCGGCAAACAAATCCACTTGCAACTGGCTTTGGCTGGCCTGGGCTTCCAGCGCCTGCAGCGTGTGACGTGCATGGTTGAGCACGGCAGCAGGCATGCCGGCCAGCCGCGCCACCTGAATGCCGTAGCTCTTGCTGGCAGGCCCTGGCGCGATTGAGTGCAAAAACACAATGTCGCGGCCCGACTCGACCGCGCTGACATGCACATTGATGGCGGCGTGGTGCGTCGCTGGAAACTCGGTCAACTCAAAGTAGTGCGTGGCAAACAGCGTGTAGGCCTGGGTCTTGTCGTGCAACTGGGTGGCAATGGCGGATGCCAGCGCCAGGCCGTCAAAGGTGCTGGTGCCGCGGCCAATTTCGTCCATCAGCACCAGTGAGTTGGGTGTGGCAGCATTCAGGATTTGCGCCCCTTCGAGCATCTCCAGCATAAAGGTGGACTGGGCGTTGGCCAGGTCGTCGGCCGCGCCAATGCGGGTGTGGATGGCATCAATCGGCCCCAAGCGACAGGCGCTCGCGGGCACATACGAGCCCATGCTGGCCAGCAGCACGATCACCGCAATTTGCCGCATGTAGGTCGACTTGCCGCCCATGTTGGGGCCGGTGATGATCTGCATGCGGGCTTTGGGCCCCATGCGGGTGTCGTTGGCGATGAAAGCACCAGAACTGAGCTCGGCCAGGCGCGCTTGCACCACCGGATGGCGGCCGGCCGTGATCTCGATGCAGGGCTCTTTGACGAACTGAGGTGCGCACCAGTCCAGGGTCAGACTGCGCTCGGTCAGCGCGCACAGCACATCAAGCGTGGCCAGGGCGCGGGCCAATCGGCTCAACGCCGGAACAAAGGGCTGAAGCTGGTCGAGCAGTTGTTCATACAGCCATTTTTCCCGCGCCAGCGCGCGCTCTTGTGCGCTCAGCGCCTTGTCTTCAAACGCTTTGAGCTCAGGGGTGATAAACCGCTCGGCGTTTTTCAGGGTCTGGCGGCGGCGGTAGTCGTCGGGCACTTTGTCGACCTGGCCTTGCGTCACTTCGATGAAAAATCCATGCACCCGGTTAAATTGCACGCGCAAATTGGCAATGCCGGTGCGGGCCTTTTCGCGCAGTTCCAGGTCCAGCAGAAAACTGTCGCAGTTGGTCTGGATGGCGCGCAGCTCATCGAGCTCGGCATCCAGGCCGCTGGCCATCACGCTGCCATCGCGCACCAGCGCTGCGGGCTCCGGGGCAATCGCACGTTGCAACAATTGGGCGCAACCCGCGGGTGGCTGCAAGTCCGCAGAAATATGAGTCAAATAGGCCTCTAGCCCAGGTATTACCTGCGTAAGTAGCTCTGTTTTTTGTAGCGTTTGTGTCAAACCAACGAGTTCGCGTGGGCGCACCTGACGCAACGCGATGCGGGCGGTGATGCGCTCGACATCGGTGCTGCCTTTGATTTGCTCGCGCAGCTTGGCCCAGGGACCCGTGCGCAGGGCGGCGATGGCGCTGTGGCGCTGGCGGGCTTCAATGCGATCACGCGGGGGCGACAGCAGCCAGTTTTTCAGCAGGCGGCTGCCCATGCCCGTCATGCAGGTGTCGAGCAGTGAAAACAGCGTCGGGGAATCTTCGCCGCGCAGGGTTTGGGTGAGCTCCAGGTTGCGCCGGGTCGTTTGCGGCAGGTCGATCAGGTCGCCCGCACGCTGCACTTGCACGCTGTGAATGTGCGTCAACGCCCGGCCTTGGGTGTGTTCGGCGTAGCTCAGCAGCGCGGCGGCCGCAGCATGCGCCTGCAGCAGGTCTTGCGCCTGCCATGCGGCCAGGCTGGCGGCTTGCAAATGGGCAAGCAAGCTGCGCTGGCCCAGGCCTGCATCAAACTGCCAGTCGGGTCGCACCGAGATTGAGAGCGGCGGCGTAGTTTGAATGCTGCGAAGACGTGCCTCAAATGCCGGTGTGGCCCCGGCGCTGAAGATCAGCTCACCTGGATTGATGCGCAGCACCCAGGCGGCCAGCTCATCACTGGCGCATTCGGCCAGATGCACCACGCCTTGGGTCACGTTGAGCCAGGCCAGCCCGCAGGTGGCGCGCACGCCCTGTTGTACCGCCAGCAACAGCGCCTCGGATTTGTCGTTGAGCAATTCCAGATCGGTCAGGGTGCCGGGTGTAACTACGCGCACCACTTTGCGCTCGACCGGGCCTTTGGCGGTGGCGACATCGCCCACTTGCTCGCAAATAGCCACTGACTCACCCAGCTTGATAAGCCGCGCCAGGTAAGTGTCTACCGCATGAAATGGCACCCCGGCCATCACCACTGGTTGCCCGCCGGACTGACCGCGCTGGGTCAGCGTGATATTGAGCAGGCGTGCGGCCTTTTCGGCATCGGCAAAAAATAACTCGTAGAAGTCACCCATGCGGTAAAAAAGCAGGGTGTGCGGGTAATCGGCCTTGAGGCCGAAATACTGGGCCATCATGGGGGTGTGGGGGATGTGGCTGGTCGCTTCTGTCATGCGAGGGAGTCTAACAATTTGAATGATTGCACCCGACTGGGTTGACTGAAGTTCCACGGAAGATCAAAGCGGTACTTTCAACTGATTGAGTTTTTTCTGCAGCATGGCCCAACACATGCGCGCGTTCTTGGCCGCAATGGCCACCACAGCCCTCCATTAGGCCCGGCGCTCCTGCACCGAGACGGCGCAACGGCTTAGCGGGCGGGCCTTGTTCTTGGCTGCATACAACACCCCTTTGGCACCCATGATCAGCAAGGTAGCTGTCACTCGCGAACGTCAGCACCAATGCCGCGAACTTAAGCACATCACCCTTTGTAAGCCATGCTCGGATGAGGTTTGATATGTTTTTTGGGCCGCTCCGCTGTCCTTCCCTGCCTCTGTTTGACCGCTGTGCCGCTTAGTGACGAAAGCGCTTTCTCCAGCAGTTCAGCCAGGCAGCCCAAACCAGTGACCATGCGCGGCAACAAGCGCTGCAAACACTGTGCGGCGTAGGTGCGATTGCATTGATAGCGGCGATGCTGCGTCCATCTCTTTGAAGGGCACGACCAAGTCAACCACGTTGGTTTTGCCGGTAAACAGTTCACTGTCAATGGGCGCAAAGCCCTGGGCACACGATAGCCCCAAGGTCAACACCTGCTGGCTCATCACATGGCGTCCTGTGGTGTGGCTGGTGATCTGACTACGTTCGATGCCGCGCCCGACGCGGGTGTCGACATCCTCTATGGCGGCCTGCGGATACTTCAGGTGCGCCAGGCTCAGCAGCCGGGTCCGGCGTCGGTCATCGCGACTGGCGACCTCCTGCTGCACCAGCAGGCCTAAACGCTCCTCAAAGCTTAAGGCGCTCATATTGGGTTGGGCCATCTGCTCTTGCAGTGCATCTGCCATGCCATTGAGTTTGAGGCTGCGCAATTGGGTCAGGGTTTGTTGGGTCATCATG